>NZ_JBIDDG010000025.1:0-101417 GCF_043205005.1 Micromonospora sp. NPDC047620
CCGTCAACTCATCTACCGCGCCCGCACCCTCTACCGCTGGGACACACGCCCCACCACCCGCAGGCTCAGGTAACACCTATCGCCGGTCGCTCTAATCCGCGATCGTGGCACGCGCGGCCGGGCCACCTTGTTGCGGTTCGTGTCATCGGTAAAGGTTTGCGCAGCCCACGGTGGGTAAGAGGCATTTCCGTGCCGCGTGGCTGCCCTGGTCCCGGGCCTGCGGCACCGGGACCAGGGCGCGTCGCTTTCTCAGCGGCCGACGTACTCGCGCAGGTGGCGGGCGGTCAGGGTGTCGCCGTGGGCGACCAGATCGGCCGGGGTGCCGGTGAACACGATCCGGCCGCCGTCGTGCCCCGCCCCGGGCCCGAGGTCGATCAGCCAGTCGGCGTGTGCCATGACCGCCTGGTGGTGCTCGATGACGATGACCGTGTTGCCGGCGTCGACGAGCCGGTCCAGCAGCGCGAGCAACTGGTCCACGTCGGCGAGGTGCAGGCCGGTGGTCGGCTCGTCCAGCACGTAGGTGCTCGCGCTGTCGGCCATGTGGATGGCCAGCTTGAGCCGCTGCCGCTCGCCGCCGGAGAGGGTGTTGAGCGGCTGCCCCAGGGTGAGGTAGCTGAGCCCGACGTCGACCAGCCGGTCGAGGATCACCCGGGCCGGGCCGCTGGGGAAGAAGTCCCGGGCCTCCGTGGCCGACATGGCGAGCACCTCGCTGATGTTCTTCCCGCGCAGCCGGTAGGTGAGCACCTCGTCGGTGAAGCGCCGACCTTCGCACTGCTCGCAGACGGAGGCGACGCCGGCCATCATCGCCAGGTCGGTGTAGACCAGGCCGATGCCCTTGCAGGTGGGGCAGGCGCCCTCGGAGTTGGCGCTGAACAGGGCCGCCTTGACCCCGTTGGCCTTGGCGAAGGCCGTCCGGACCGGGTCCAGCAGGCCCGTGTAGGTGGCCGGGTTGCTGCGCCGGGAACCCCGGATCGCGGTCTGGTCGACGACCACCACGCCGTCGCGGCGGTGCAGCGAGCCGTGGATCAGCGAGCTCTTGCCGGAGCCGGCCACGCCGGTGACCACCGTCAGCACCCCGAGCGGGATGTCGACGCTGACGTCCCGCAGGTTGTGCAGGTCGGCGCCGCGGATCGACAGGTGGCCGGCCGGCCGGCGTACGTGCTCGCGGAGGCGGACCCGGTGGTCGAGGTGGCGGCCGGTGAGGGTGTCGGAGCGGCGCAGGCCCGGCACGTCCCCGGTGTAGCAGACCCGGCCGCCGGCGGCGCCCGCTCCCGGCCCGAGGTCGACCACGTGGTCGGCGATCGCGATGGTCTCCGGCTTGTGCTCGACGACCAGCACCGTGTTGCCCTTGTCGCGCAGGCGCAGCAGGAGGTCGTTCATCCGGGCGATGTCGTGTGGGTGTAGGCCCACGGTCGGCTCGTCGAAGACGTACGTGACGTCGGAGAGGCTGGAGCCGAGGTGCCGGACCATCTTCACCCGCTGCGCCTCGCCGCCGGAGAGGGTGGCGGATTCGCGGTCGAGGCTGAGGTAGCCGAGGCCGATCTCCACCAGCGAGTCGAGCAGCTCACGCAGGTTGCCGACCAGCGGGGCGACCGACGGGTCGTCGATGGCGCGGACGAACCCGGCCAGGTCGCTGATCTGCATGGCCGAGCACTCGGCGATGTTGCGCCCGGCGATCCGGGAGGAGAGCGCCGCCTCGTTGAGCCGGGCGCCCCGGCAGGCGGCGCAGGTGGTGAAGGTGACCGCCCGGTCGACAAACGCGCGGATGTGCGGCTGCATCGACTCGCGGTCCTTGGCCAGGTAGAGCCGGCGGACCTTGACCGCCAGGCCCTCGTACGTCCAGTTGTTGCTGCCCACCTTGATCTTGGTGGCCGGCTTGTGGAGGAAGTCCTCCCACTGCTGGGGCGTGTAGTCCTGGAGCTTGACGTCGGGTTCGAACAGGCCGGAGTTGACGATGGTCTGCCAGTACCAGGAGTCGACGGCGAAGTTGGGCACAGTGACCGCGCCGTCGTTGAGGGAGCGCTCGACGTCGACCATCTCGTTGACGTCGAGGTCGGAGACCCGGCCGAGGCCCTCGCAGGTCGGGCACATCCCCTCGGCCAGGTTGAAGCTGAACGCCCCGGCGCCGCCGACGTGCGGGGTGCCGAGCCGACTGAACACGATCCGCAGCATCGCGTACGCGTCGGTGGCGGTGCCGACCGTGGAGCGGGAGTTGGCGCCCATCCGCTCCTGGTCGACCACGATGGCCGGGGTCAGGTTGCGCAGCGAGTCGACGTCGGGCCGGCTCAGGCTCGGCATGAACGACTGGAGGAAGGCACTGTAGGTCTCGTTGATCAGGCGTTGCGACTCGGCGGCGATGGTCCCGAAGACCAGGGACGACTTCCCCGACCCGGAGACGCCGGTGAAGACGACCAGCCGGCGTTTGGGGATGTCGACGGAGACGGCCGCGAGGTTGTTCTCCCGCGCTCCGCGTACCTCGATCATGTCGTGGCTGTCGGCGGCGGACCGTGCTGGCTGCTGCATGCGAACCCTTCGCGAGATCGTGGGCGGGGCTCCGCCCGGGCCGTGTCTTCGGGGACGGCTTCCTTCGATCGTCTCATTAACGTGCTTGTGGAGGGTTTTGCCGCGTTGGCCTGCGCCCCACGCCCAGAGAGACACGGGAAGTCTCAAATAACGCGTAAGCGGGGGTGGTGATGGCGCCCGGGCGGTGCGGTCCACGTGGGACGCGCCGCGTCAACCCGGCGCCGATGGATAACGGACGGACCGTAACTGGGACCCTTAGTGGAGACTCGCCGCGAGGTCTGCTGCGATGCACGCACTTGCTGCGATCCGTGGTTGACCTTCGATGTGTCGAGATTTACGGTGATGGCCGAAATTGCAGAAGGGATGCCTATGCCTCTCCAGCAGCGTCGCCGCCTGGCGTCGGTCGCCATCATGGCGACCCTCGTCGCCGCCACCGCCGTGTCGGGTACCCCGGCCGTGGCCGCCACGCCCACCGAGACCCTGGTCGGCGTGCCGCACCACAACCTGGCCATCTACGGTGCGACCTTCGGCTCCACGTCCGCGGGCGACTACGCGTACGCCGTGGCGCGCGGGACCACCGGGGCGCTCAACGTCATCGACACCCGCACCGCGACCGTGGTCCGGACCCTGCCGCTGCCCGGCGCCGGCGGTTCGTGGGGCGGCACGGTCACCCCGGACGGCACCGCGTACATCGGCGCCGACAGCAAGTTGTTCCGCTACCGGCCCGGTGCGGACCACGTGGAGGACCTCGGCTCGCCGGTGCCGGGGGAGACCACGACGTGGCGCCTGGCCAACGACGGGGAGCGGGTCTTCGTCGGCACCTTCCCCACCGGCAAGGTCTACTCGTTCCACCACCGCACCGGCGCGGTCCGGGACTACGGGCAGATCTGGCCGGACGAGCAGTACGCGCGCAGCATCGGCGTCGCCAACGGCAAGATCTACGTTGGTCTGGGCACGGTGGCCCGGCTCGTCGAGGTCGACATCGAGTCCGGCGAACGGCGGGAGATCCCGCTGCCCGAGCAGTACCGCAGCGAGCAGTTCGTCTACGACCTCGACGTGCACCAGCACACGCTCTTCGCCCGGCTCGCCAACAGCAACCGGGTGCTCGTCCACGACCTGCAGGCCGGCCAGTGGATCGCCGAACTCGGCACCGCGTCGGGCCTGAACTTCTCCCCGCCGGACGCGAAGAAGAACGTCTACTTCGGCTCGTCGGCCGGCCGCCTGATGGCCTACAACCTGGACACCCGGACGCTCACCCCGACCGACTTCACCGGATACGGCACCGCCCGGGGATTCGGCTGGGCGCACCTGGACGACCCGGCGTGGCCCGGCAGGACGCTCGTCACGATCAACCTGAGCGGCAACCTGTTCTACTACAACCCGCAGACCGGCGCCAAGAAGGTCGTCTCCGCCGGGGTCAAGGGGCTGCCCGCCCAGTTGCAGACGGTGGAGGCCGGCCCGGACGGGAAGATCTGGTCCAGCGCCTACCCGAGCGGCGGCATCACCTCCTACGACCCGGCGACCGGCACCTTCAGCGAGAACGCCGGGGCGCTCGGGCAGGCCGAGGGCCTGCACTCCTACCAGGGCAAGATCTACGCCGGCGTGTACCCGGGCGCGAACCTGCTCGAACTCGACCCGACCAGGCCCGTCGTGCGCGGCACCAACCCCCGGCAGTTCGCGACGCTCCGCACCGAACACCAGGACCGGCCGTTCGCCATCACCGGGGTCGGCAACCGGATCGCCTTCGGCACCATCCCCGAGTACGGCCAGCTCGGCGGGGCGCTGACGCTCGTCGACCCGGCCACCGGGGCGAAGGAGGTGCACCGTAACGTCGTACCGGAGCAGAGCGTCACCGCCCTGGCCACCGTCGGCAACCTGATCCTGGGTGGCACCGGCATCTGGGGTGGGCTCGGCATCGCGCCGACCCAGACGGAGGCGAAGCTCTTCCTCTGGGACCCGGCCACGCAGACGAAGGTCTGGGAGGGCACCGCCATTCCGGGCGCCAAGGCGATCACCCGGCTGATCGTGGCACCGGACGGCCGGATCTGGGGGTCCACGGTCGGCACGCTCTTCGAGTTCGACCCGGTGAGCCGGACCGTGGTCCGGACCGTCGAGGTCGAGCCCTTCGACTGGAACGTCTCCCACGTCTGGCGCAGCGACCACCTGGCGGTCGCGCCGGACGGCGCGGTGTGCGGCAACTTCCGGACCACGGTCGCCTGCGTGGACCCCGAGACGCTCTCGGTCCAGAAGCTGGCCACCGGCATCAGCGACGTGTGGACGATGGACGCGTCGGGCGTCATGTACTACGCCCGGGGCGGGGAACTGTACCGGCTCACGCGCTGAGCCCGGCGGCCCGGTGTGCGGGGCCCCTTCCTGCCGAGTGTTGGACAGGAAGGGGCCCCTTCCGTACACCCCCGGCGGCGTCGATCGCCGGGGCGGGCACAAACACTCCGGCCAGTGGGTGGGCGGTACGGTGGCCCGGTGACCGCGCGGAAGGGCAGTGGCCGGCTGCGGGCCGTGGATCTCGCCGCGACCGCCGGGATCTCCGTCCAGCAGGTCCGCAACTACGTCGACCTGGGCGTGCTGCCACCGGTCGAACGCACTCCCGCCGGCTACCGCATCTTCACCGCCGACCACCTCCGGGCGCTGGCCGTGGCCCGCCGGATGGCCGAGGGACACGGCTGGGCGCGTACCCGGGAGATCATGGCCGCCGTGCACCGGGGCGACCTAACGGCGGCGCTGGCGGCGCTCGACGGGGGCCACGCCGAGCTGGACCGCGAGCGGGCGGACATCCGGCGGGTGCTCGGCGCGTTCGAGACCGTGGTGACCAGCCCGCCGGCGACCCTGCCAGCGCCGCGGCGCGGGGTGCGCATCGGCGCGGTCGCCGACCTGGTCGGGGTCCGCACCTCCCAGCTACGGCTGTGGGAGCAACGCGGCCTGGTCCGGCCGGTCCGCGAGCGCGGCACCGGCTACCGGGTGTACGACCAGGCCGAACTGCGTGCCGCGCAGGTCGTCGCGCTGCTGCGCCGGGGCGCGTACCCGTTCGACATCATCGCGGCCGTGCTCGACGAGATGCGCACGACCGGCAGCGCCCAACGGGTCCACGCGGAGCTGGCCCGGCGGGAGCAGGAGCTGCACCGGCGCAGCCTGCGGCGGCTGCGCGCCTCGGCGGCGCTGTACGACTACCTGCGGCACCGCGACCCGACTCTGCCGGCGTGACTCAGCGCAGCACCAGCAGGTCGAGGTGGTCGACGACCGGGCCGCTCGCCTCGCGGGCGGCGGCCCGCAGTCGCGCCAGGCCGCCGGCGAACTCCTCGTCGCTGATCAACTGGAATGGGGTGTGGGCCCGGCGGTCGAGGCGCTCGGCGAGTTCCGCCAACGACGCGGCGGTGGTCTGCGCGACCGGCTCGACGCTGCTCACGGTGAACCCGGCCGTCGCGAACGCCGAGCGCATCCGCGCGAGGTCCGGGTAGCGCCGCAGTACCCGGACCGCCTCGGGAAACCAGTGGAACAGGGCGATCCGCTGGTGCCGGCCGGGGAACGGCGAGCGGATCAGCACGGGCGCGCCCGGCCGGAGCACCCGGCGCAGTTCGCGGGCCGCCGCGTCCAGGTCGGCGACGTGATGGATCATCGTGGACAGCCATGCCGCGTCCACCGTGGACCTGCGGTCAGCCGGACGCGCGCTCCGCGACCCGCCCGTCCCGTGCGCCGCCGGGCGCCGTCGAGGCGAAGAAGGCGTCCGCGGCGCGCAGGGCGGTCGCGTCGCCGAGCACGTCGCCGGGGCGGTCGGCGTGGCCGAGCAGCGCACCGCCCCATCGCATGCCGAGGTAGTCGGCGCTCATCCACAGGCTGTTCACCATCGGGTCCGCCTTGGCCGGGTCCTCGTCGCTGAGGGCGCTGATCGCCCACATCGTGCGGCCGCGCATGCGGGGCCGGAAATCGACGCCGGGTAGCCGCAGCCAGGTCGACCAGTGGTCGAGGTAGAGCTTGGTGGGGGCGCTGACGCTGTACCAGTAGACCGGTGAGGCGATCACCAGGTCGGTCGCGGCAAGGGTCTCCGTCAGCAGCAGCGCCTCGTTGCCGGACGGCGGGGGAGGGAACTGGCCGTGTCGGATGTCGTGGAACGGCGCCAGCGGATGGTCGGCCAGGCGGAGCCAGCGCTGCTCGACACCGGCCGGCAGCGCGGCTGCCGCACGTCGGGCCAGGAGCTCGGTGTTGCCACCGGGGCGTGAACTACCCAGGAGGAAGAGGAAGCGCCTGACCACACCGTCGATGTCCATCGGGTCGAATGTACCCACCCGGCGGCCGTGCCGGGACCGGCGGATCGCGGACGTCGTCGCCCTGCCGTCGCACGACCCACCGGCCGGGTACCCGGTTCAGAAGGCCACCGCCGCCAGCACCAGCAGGGTGCATGCCGTCTCGATCAGCCCCACCCGCTTCGGCGTGAGCCGGCGCCCGGGCAGCACGACGGCCCGGGCCAGCAGCGCCGCGAAGACCAGGGCGACCGGCATCGGCGCCCAGAGCGCCGCGGCGAGCGCGGCGACGGCGTGGTACGCCCAGGACGCCCACCGGTAGCGACCGCTGTCCCGCTCCCGGATCATCGTCTTGACGTACAGGATCGTGCCGAGGAGGTAGCCGAGCGCCACCACCGTCGCGCCGGCCACCCGGGCCGGCGGCACCCCGGCGATCGTGGCGACGACGAACCCGAGCAGCCCGCACTGCGCCACGAAGGCGAGGTCGTTGACGAGCGCCCGGTCCCGGCGCTGGCGCGCGTAGCCGGCGTTGACGGCGGCCAGGACGCCGTAGAGCGGCGCGTACGCGAGGACCGCCGGCCGGGCCGCCAGCACCGGCGCGGCGCAGAGGACGGTGGCGACGCCGTACGCGGCCAGCTGCGGGCGTACCCGCCGGAACCGGCCGGTCTTGACCGCCTGCAACCCGAAGTACGACAGCGGGTAGGCGGCGAGCACCGCCCCGAGCAGAGGCAGGTGCAGCGGGTGCGGGCCGGTGACGGTCACCGCCGCCAGGAACGGCAGCAGCAGCATCGCCCAGGCGCCGTGCTGCGGCGGCAGCCAGCCGGGTGACCGGCCCCCGGCCCGCGCGCGGCCGGTGGTGGTCGCCGTGGGCGGCCCGGCCGGGCGGCGACGGCGGGCGGGGACGGCGGTCACGGGCGTGGCGTCACGGTGAGCAGGACGGCGGCGTCCGTCACGGCGTGCAGCGCGTGCCGCCGCGGCGGGACGACCACCAGGTCGCCGGCGTGGCCCTCCCAGGACTCGTCGCCGGCCACCAGGCGTACCTGCCCCCGGAGCACCTGCAGCGTCGCCTCGCCCGGGCTGTCGTGCTCGTCGAGCGAGCGGCCGCCCCGCAGCGCGAGCAGGGTCTGTCGCAGCCGGCGGTCCTGGCCGCGGTGCAGGTTGTGGGCGCTGCGTCCGCTGTCGGCCTCCCCGGCGGCGGCGAGCTGTTCGTCGGCGAGGCGGGTCAGCGAGTGGCCTTCCATCATGCGTCCTTCCGGGTGGGCGCGCCGGTGCGCGGGGCGGGGCAGTCCGTGCGGCGGCGACCGTCGCGCAAACCGGAAGATCGTCTACCGCTTTCCGTTGCCAGCTTCCGTGCCGGGCCCGCCCGGCGACAGGGCCGATGGTCCCGGAATCCGGGCCGCCCGGGTCGCCCGCGCCAGCGGACCCCTTGGTTCTCCGCCGCCACGCCGGCCGCCGGAGGATCGGGAAGCCGGCCCGCGCCCCGATCGTGCCGACTAGGGTGCGGGGCATGAAGGTTCGGCTGCTGGCGGCCACGGCGACCGCCGTCGTCCTCGCCGCCGGCGCGCCCGCCCCGGTGGCGGCCGCCCCGACCGCTCGTACCGCCGCCGCGACGGGCGTGTCCGGCGCGATGCCGCCGGCCCCGTGCCCGAAAGCGCCCGCGCCGGCGGTGTCCCGGCCGCCACGCCCGTCGCCGCCGCCGGCCGTGCCCGAGGAGCGGGCCGTGGGCGGGCCGGCGCTGGCCACCGCCGGCCTGGTCGCCCCCGCGGGGGTGCCACGACCGCCGGCGGTCACCGCGACCTCGTGGCTGGTCGCCGACCTGGACACCGGCCAGGTGCTGGGCGGCTGCGGCCCGCACGAGTACGGCACCCCCGCCAGCGTGCAGAAGCTGCTGCTGGCCGCCACCATGCTGCCCCGGCTCGACCCGAAGCAGGTCGTCACCGTCACCGACGGCGACATGGACATCGAGCCGGGCTCCTCCGCCGTCGGGCTCGTCGCCGGCGGGCGCTACCGGATCGAGACCGTCTGGCTCGGGCTGCTGCTGCAGTCCGGCAACGAGGCGGCCAACCTGCTGGCCCGCCTCGGTGGCGGCCCGGACGGGATGGCCGGCGGCGTACGGGCGATGAACGAGGAGGCGCACCGGCTCGGCGCCCTGCAGACCCACGCGGTCACCCCGTCCGGCCTCGACGGGAAGGGCCAGTTCACCAGCGCGTACGACCTGGCGCTCATCGCCCGGGCCTGCTTCGCCGACCCCACCTTCCGCCGGTACGCGCTGACCGAGACCCACCGCGTTCCCGCCCAGCCGGCGCAGCGGACCAAGGGCTTCGAGATCCAGAACGAGAACCAGCTCATCTACCGCTACCCCGGGGCGCTCGGCGGCAAGACCGGCTTCACCGACCTGGCCCGGCACACCTACGTCGGGGCGGCCCACCGGGGCGGCCGCCGGCTGGTCGTCACGCTGCTCGGCGCCGAACCGCGGCCCGCGCGGGGCTGGGAGCAGGGCGCCGCGCTGCTCGACTGGGGCTTCTCGCTGCCCCGCGACTCCGCCGTCGGCCGGCTCGTCGAGCCGGGGGAACTGGCCGCCTCGGCGGCCGCCACGCCGCCCGCGCTCGCCGCCACCGGCGAACCTCGTCCGGCCGCGGCCAGCGGCCCGCTGGAGGACGGGCTGCTCGGACGGTGGCCCGCGGCCGCGCTCGCGGTAGCCGTGCTCGGGCTGGCGGCGGTGGCGCTGCACTGGCGGCGCCGAGCGGGGCGGCGCCGGACCCCCTGACCACGGGTGCTCGTGGCCACCCACCTGCCGCAGGTCGCCGCGGGTGCCGAGCGGATCGACAACCGACGACGGGATCCATAGACTCCGGTCTTTCTGGTGCCACACGTCCAGGGAGGACCCACGTGCCGAGCGAATCCCGACCGCACCCCGTCCCGCCGTCGATCGCGGCACCCCGCCGACCGGCCCGCGCGTTGACCCGCCTCGCCGGGGTGGCCCTGGTGGCGGGCGCGCTGGTGACCGGTGGCGGCGCCGCCGCGGTCGCCGCGCCCGCCGGGTCCCCGGCCGGCTCCACCGCCGGCCCCCGGGTCACGCCGGGACCGTGCGCCTACACCGAGACACCGGAGGAGCCGGCCGCCCGGCCGGTTCCGCTGCCGCCCGACCCGAGGCGCACGCCCGGCCGGGGCACGGTGCGGGTGACGCTGCGGACCAACCAGGGGCCCATCGGGCTGACGCTCGACCGCGAGGCCGCGCCGTGCACCGTGCAGAGCTTCCTGCACCTGGTGCGACACCGCTTCTACGACCGCACCTCCTGCCACCGGCTCACCGCGTACCCGACGCTGAAGGTGCTCCAGTGCGGTGACCCGTCCGGCACCGGCTCGGGCGGCCCGGGCTACCGGTACCTCGACGAACTGCCCACCGACCTGCCGCCGGCACCGACCGACCCGACCGGCGTGCGCCGGCTCTACGCCCGGGGCACCCTCGCCATGGCCAATGCCGGCCCGGACACCAACGGCAGCCAGTTCTTCCTGGTCCAGTCCGACTCGGCGCTGCGCCCCAACTACACCGTCTTCGGATCGATCGACGCCGCCGGCCTGGCCACGCTCGACCGGATCGCCGCCGGCGGCATCGCCCCCACGGCCGAGGACCCGGCGCCGGTCGACGGCGCGCCCGCCCTGCCGGTCGACATCCACCGGGCCGTCCGGCACCACCACCACTGACCGTCTCCACCGCCCCGCCCGGCAGTCCCTCGGCCGGGCGGGGCGGGGCTGGCGGCTCCCGCACGTACACCTGTCGCCGGACCCGGGGGCCGACGGGCCCGCACCCTGATCGAAATGCGTAGCGCGCAGACCCCCGGCTTCAGCCGTGGGGATAGCGCGTCGATTCTAGACGGATAGTAGATAGTGCCGAGTTGTATGCTGTCCGGGTGTCCGTCACGCTGCGGTCGAACAGCGACGTCGTCTTCCAGTGTGCCTTCCATGTGGTGTGGTGTCCGAAGTATCGGCGCAGGGTGCTCGACGGCCGGGTTGAGGAGCGGCTGAAGCAGCTGATCCGGGAGGTAGTTGAGGAGCGGGGGGCGTGGCTGGCGGCCTTGGAGGTCATGCCGGACCGTGTCCATCTGCTGGTGGAGGTGGACCCGCAGTATGGGGTCCACAGGCTCGTCAAGGCGATCAAGGGACGCACCTCGCGGGTGTTGCGGGAGGAGTTCCCGTCGCTGCGTTCCCGGTTGCCGACGTTGTGGACGAACTCGTATTTCGTGGCGACCACGGGCGGTGCCCCGCTGGCGGCCATGGAGCGGTACGTCGAGCAGCAGAAGGGCCGTTGAATGTTGACCGGCCGCCGTTACCTGCTCGCGTTTACCGACGAGCAGGTCGCCTATGCCGAGCAGGTGGGGGCGGCTTGCCGGGCGGTGTGGAACACCGCGTTGGAGCAGCGCCGTGAGTATCGTCGGCGTGGCGGGTTCATCGGCTATGTCGAGCAGGCCCGGCAGTTGGCCGATGCGAAGAAGGACCCGCACTGCGCGTGGCTGGCCGACGCTCCGTCGCACACGTTGCAGCAGACGTTGCGGGACCTGGACCGGGCCTGCAAGACGCATGGCACGTGGAAGGTGCGGTGGCGGTCGAAGTCGCGCACGGCACCGTCGTTTCGGTTTCCTGACCCCCACCAGATCGCGGTGCATCGGCTGAGTCGGCGGTGGGGTGAGGTGCGGCTGCCGAAGGTCGGTGCGGTGCGGTTCCGTTGGACGCGGCCGGTCGGCGGCGCGATCCGTAGTGCCACGGTCAGCCGGTGCGGTGGGCGCTGGCTCATCTCGTTCTGTGTCGAGGACGGCGTGAGCGAGGCGGTGCCGAACGGTAAGCCGCCGGTCGGGGTCGATCGAGGTGTGGCCGTGGCGGTCGCGACCTCCGACGGCGAACTGTGCGACCAGGAGTTCGTCACGCCCGGCGAGGCGGTGAGGCTCAAGCGGTTGCAGCAGCAGTTGTCGCGGTCGCTGCGTGTGAACGCGGCCAAGAACATTCTCGCCGCCGGGCTGGCGGTGACAGGGCGTGGAGACCTCGCCGTCGGGCGGTCCGTGAAGCGCCAACCACCAGAACGGCTCGCGGCGTGAATACGCCTCAGCCACGGCAATCCCCCGGCTTCAGCCGTGGGAGGAGGTCAAAGACAGGGGGCGTGGACAGGCCGGGCCGGGCCGGTCGGCGGCCCCGGGGCGCGGCCCGGGCCGTCGCCGTGGCCGTGGTGGTCGCGGCGCTGGCGCCGGCCTGCACCCGGCCCGGGCCGGCGCCGGCACCGTCGGCGACCGCGACCGCGACCGCGACCGCGACCGCGACCGCGACCGCGACCGCGACGCCGCGCCTGCCGGGCTTCGTCGTCCTCACCGACGTCGACCCGAGGATCCGCACCGACATCCGGTACGCCACCGCGCACAACTTCGTTGGTCGGCCGGTCGCCGGGTACGCCGAACCGCTCTGCCTGCTGACCCGGCAGGCCGCCGAGGCGTTGCGCCGGGTGCAGGACGCCGCGCTCGCCCGGGGCCGCAGCCTGAAGGTGTACGACTGCTACCGTCCCCGGCGCGCCGCCGACGACTTCGTCGCCTGGGCGAAACAGCCCGGCGAGCAGCAGATGAAGGCCGAGTTCTATCCTCGGGTGGCGAAGTCGAAGCTGTTCGACGAGGGGTACATCGGCGCCCCCACGGCGCACAGCCGGGGCAGCACGGTCGACCTGACCCTGGTCGACGTGCCGACCCCAACCCAGGCCCCGTACGCTCCGGGCCAGCCGCTGGTCTCCTGCACCGCCCCCCGCGGGCAGCGGTTCGGCGACAGCAGCGTCGACATGGGCACCGGTTTCGACTGCTTCGACCCGCTCGCGCACACCGACTCGCCTGGGATCACCGGCACCGCGCGGGACAACCGGCGGCTGCTGCGGCAGTTGATGACCGACGGCGGCTTCGTCAACTACGACCGCGAGTGGTGGCACTACCGCTACCGCGACGAGCCCTGGCCGGACACGTACTTCGACGTGCCGGTGGCCCGCACCTCGGTGCCGAGCGGATAGCCGGCGCGGCGGCCCACGGACGCGGCGGCCCACCGGCGCGGTGGGCGATCGGCGTGGCGGGGCACGGGCCGGTCTCCGCGGGCGACCGGCGAGGTGCGCGGCGGGACGCGGTGCGGCACGGGGCGGCCCCGTCCGGCATGATCGCCTCGGGAGGGCGCCGCCGCCCGGGCACACGAACACTCCGACGGCGGCGCGTCGTCGGGCGAGGGGAGCAGGAAGTGACCACCGAACGCATCGGCCCACCGCTCACCGGGGGCGAGCGCGAGACGCTCCGCGCCTTCCTCGACTACCACCGGGCGACCCTCGCCATGAAGTGCGACGGGCTGTCCGACGAGGACCTGCGCCGGCAGTCGATGCCCCCGTCCACGCTGTCACTGCTCGGCCTCGTCCGGCACATGGCGGAGGTGGAGCGCAACTGGTTCCGGCGGACCATCGACGGCGAGGACGTCCCGCTGGTCTGGTCGGACTCCGGCGACTTCCAGGTGGCGTACGACGCCAGCGGCGCCACCCGGGCGGAGGCGTTCGACGCCTGGCAGCGGGAGGTCGCACACTCCCGCCGGATCGAGCGGGAGGCGGAGTCGCTCGACGTGACCGGCCACAACGCCAGGTGGGGCGAGGACGTGTCGCTGCGGCTGGTGATGCTGCACCTGATCCACGAGTACGCGCGGCACAACGGCCACGCCGACTTCCTGCGCGAGGGCATCGACGGCACGGTGGGCGCCTGATCGGCATCGACGGCACCTGAGGGGCACCGACGGGCAGCGGGGAGCCTGGGCGCGGCGGTCAGCCGTCGGCGCGCAGCGGCAGCCAGGCCAGTACGTCCTGGATCTTCGCGTCCCAGTACGCCCAGTCGTGCGCGCCGGGGGAGAAGTCCACGGTGAGCGGGACGCCCCGCTCACGGGCTGCCGCGACGAAGGTCTGGTTGTCCTCGTACAGGAAGTCCTCCGTGCCGCAGGCGACGTAGAGCGCGGGCAGGTCGTTGGCTGCCTTGTCGAGCAGGGCGAGGATGTCGTCGTCGCTGCCGGTGACGGCGCGCTCGCCGAAGACGGTGTGCCAGACCTGGGCGTCGATCGGGTGGACCGGATCGTGCCGGCGGCCCGCCACGTCCAGCGCGCCGGACAGGCTCGCCGCCGCCGCGAACCAGCCCGGGTCGCGCAGCGCCCACTTCAGCGCCCCGTAGCCGCCCATCGAGAGCCCGGCGACGAAGGTGTCCTCCCGGCGCGCCGAGAGCCGGAAGAACTGGTGGCACAGCCCCGGCAACTCCTCGCTGAGGAAGGTCCAGTACCGGTTGCCGTGCTCCTCGTCGCTGTAGAAGCTGCGCCCGACCTGGGGCATCACCACCGCCAGGCCGAGCGGCGCGACGTACCGCTCGATGGATGTGCGGCGCAGCCAGATCGTGTCGTCGTCGGACAGGCCGTGCAGCAGGTAGAGCACGGGCGGGTCCCCGTCCGGGGCGCTGCCGGCCATGCCGATCTGCGAGGAGGTTCGCTGCGGCAGGAGCACCGTCATCGAGGTGCTGAGACCGAGCACCTCGGAGTAGAAGTCAGCACGCATCAGGGCCACGGTCGTCGACCGTAGCCCATCCGCACATCCGGTGGAGGACCCCGGGCAGGCGGCAGCCGGGCCGCTCAGCCGGGGGTCGCCCGGGTCGCGGCCCGCAGCCGGTCGTCGAGCGCGTCGAGGTCGGGGACAAACCACACGTGGTCGGCCTGGTTCGACTCCTGGACGAGGGCGCGCAGGGCAGCGCTGGCCGCGAGGTGTCGGGAGATGTCGCCGACGACGACCAGGCGCACGCGGTAGTTGACGAACTTCTGCATGACCTCGCCGGCGAAGCGGGTGCCGAGGGAGAAGAAGGACGCGTCCAGCCGACTCGCGGGCACGGCCACCACCTCGGCGCCGAGGAAGGCCGCGCCGATCAGGTCCAGCGCGTCCTGCGCCGTGGCCACCAGCGGGCCGTCCGGGTCGCACACCAGCACCGGCACGCCGGCCCGCTCCCGTACCACGTCAGGCATTCCCGGCCTCCCGGGTGAGCAGGCCGTTGTCGCCGTCGAGCACCGCGTCGAGCAGGCGCAGCACCTCGGCGGTGGCGGCGGCGCCGCCGAGTATCACGATCTTCATGCGGTGTCGCTCCTCGTCGTGGACGGTCTGGACGCGCAACGGGTGGCCGGGGTCGTGGCCGGTGTTCGCCCCGGCCAGGACGAGCGTGCCGAGTCGGTCGGCCGCGGCCCGGTCGACGCCGTCGATCTGCACGATGCTCGACACCTCCACCGCCGGGCCTGTGGCGGGACGGGACGGCTCCGGCCGCCCGGTCAGGGCGTCGAGGTCGGCGCGGGCGATCCGGTACTGCTTGCCGATCCGCACCGCCCTCAGCCGGCCGGCGCGGATGTAGCCGCGCACGGTGCGCACGTGCAGGCCGAGCCGCTCGGCCACCTGCTCGACCGAGTACATTTCCTCATTCATCACTCCCTAATCTAGTGCAGATAGGGAGCGATAGGGAAGTGTTGAATGCGCCCTCTCTGCGACGCGCGCCTCATTGGCCGCTGCCCCCAGGCGCCCGCACGCGAATATTCATTGCGGCCACCGTCCGGCGCGCCTACCGTCATCGGCGCAAGGTCAACCGAACGACCCAGGGGAGTACGCCGTGTCGCAGCGCACCCGCACCGACGCCGTGTGGCCGACCCCGCACAGCGGTGCCTCGCAGTCCACCGGGGAGCGTGCCCTAGGCCAGTGCCGTCCCGAGCAGGGCCGGCAGCCGGGGTGGCGGCGCGACTAGCGCCAGCGCGTACGCGCAGCCGCCCACCCCACCGGGGACCGGGCGGCTTTTTCGTCCACCCGGAACCTCGCACGGGCCGTTGGAGCAACGGGAAGCTCGCCCGGTTCTCAGCCGGGAGGTCACGGGTTCGAACCCCGTACGGCCTACGCGGCGACGCCCGAGCGGTGTCGCAGGCACGCGGTTGTGGCGCAGCAAGGTCAGCGCGTCACCGTGCCACGGTGAAGACCGCCGGTTCGAATCCGGCCAACCGCTCCACCCGCCGGGCCCCGCGCCCGCCGGGCCGGCCGCGCGCTGGGCGCGGAGGGGGTCGTGCACGCCCCTCCCGCCGGGTTCGATTCCCGGGCGGTCGTCGATCCTTCCGGTCGCGCCGAGACCGGCGCCGACCAGCCGACAACACGAGGAGACGACGATGAGTTTCACCCCGCTCGCGGGCACCCGCGCGCCGGTCCGGGTCTGGACCGACCCGTACGGCATCGAGCCGCAGGCCGCCCAGCAGCTGCGCAACATCGGCGCGCTCCCGTGGGTGGAGGGCGTCGCGGTCATGCCCGACGTGCACTTCGGCAAGGGCGCCACGGTCGGCTCCGTCATCGCGATGCGGCAGGCCGTCTCGCCGGCGGCGGTCGGCGTCGACATCGGCTGCGGCATGTCCGCGGTCCGCACCTCGCTGACCGCCGCCGACCTCCCGGACGACCTGGCCGGCCTGCGGTCGGCGATCGAGGCCACCATCCCGGTCGGGTTCGCCCAGCGGGAGAAGCCGGTCGACCCGCGCCGGATCCGGGGCCTGGAGCAGTCGGGCTGGGACGACTTCTGGCGCCGGTTCGCCGACCTCGACCGGCGGGTGGCGCAGCTGGAGACGCGGGCCCAGCGGCAGCTGGGCACGCTCGGCGGCGGCAACCACTTCATCGAGGTGTGCCTGGAGCAGGGCGGCGCCGACGAGGGCCGGGTGTGGCTGATGCTGCACTCCGGCTCCCGCAACATCGGCAAGGAGTTGGCGGAGCGGCACATCGCCGTCGCCCGGCGGCTGCCGCACAACGCCGACCTGCCCGACCGGGACCTGGCGGTGTTCCTCGCCGGTACGCCGGAGATGGACGCCTACCGCCGGGACCTGTGGTGGGCGCAGGAGTACGCGCGGCGCAACCGGGCGGTCATGCTCGCCCTGCTCTGCGGCGTGGTGCGGGAGCAGTTCCCGCAGGTGCGCTACGACGAGCCGACCTCGTGCCACCACAACTACGTGGCGGAGGAGAGCTACGACGGCGTCGACGTGCTGGTGACCCGCAAGGGGGCGATCCGGGCCGGTCGGGGGGACCTGGGCATCATCCCCGGGTCGATGGGCACGGGGTCGTACATCGTGCGGGGCAAGGGGAACCCGGACGCGTACTGCTCCGCGTCGCACGGGGCCGGGCGGCGGATGTCGCGGGCGCAGGCGAAGCGGACGTACAGCACCGCCGACCTCGCCGCGCAGACCGCCGGCGTGGAGTGCCGCAAGGACGCGGGGGCGGTCGACGAGATCCCCGGCGCGTACAAGGACATCACCCAGGTGATGTCGCAGCAGGAGGACCTGGTCGAGGTGGTGGCGCACCTCAAGCAGGTCGTCTGCGTGAAGGGATGACCGCCGACCGGCGCCCAGGAGGGGTGGGCGCCGGTCGCCCGCCCCGGTGGCTCAGCGGAGAGAGCGCCGGTCTACGAAACCGGAGGAGCCCAGGTTCGAATCCTGGTCGGGGCACGGTCCGGACCCGCGACGCGGGACGGAACCCCTTGCGAGCTGGTGCAATCGGCAGCACACCCGTCTCTGGAACGGGCGATGGAGGTTCGAGTCCTCCGCTCGCAGCGAGGCCGGGGGCCGCGTCGACGCGGTCCGTACATCGGCGAGGGCCGGCGTCCGGGATGGACGTCGGTGCCGCCCCGCCCGGCGCTCCCGCGACCGGAACCGTAGAGTCTCGCCGTGAGCGAGATCGGCACGGAGGTCGACCTGTTCCACCCCGCCGAGCGGGTGTGGTGCGCCTTGACGGATCGTGAGTTGCTCGCCCGGTGGTTCGCCGAGGTCGAGACGATGGCGGGCACGCAGAACCGGCTGCTGCTGCACACGGCGGGGCTGCCCGGCTTCGGCGCCGCCGTCGACGCGGAAATCACCGAACGGCAGGAACCGGAGCTGATCGCGCTGCGGTGCCTCGAGGGCGGCCGGCGCAGCCGACTGACCTGTGCCGTCACCGCCACCGCCGAGGGCTGCCGGCTGTCGGTCCGCGAGGTTCTGGAGCACGGCGTCTGGGCCGACGAGCAGCGCGAGCGCCGCGAGGAGTGCTACCGGCAGGCCCTTACCAATCGGCTGCCCGCGATCCTCGACTGGCTGGCCTTCCAGCAGGTGGACCTGCGCCGTGGCGAGGCCGGGATGACGGCCGAGATACCGGTCACGGAGGCGTTCGACGACGAGCCGGTGCCGGCCGGCCGCCGTAGCCGGCCGCTGCTGGTCGCCGGGCTGGCCGGTGCCGCGCTGGCCGTCGGGGTGGCGGTGTGGGCGGTGCTGCCGGCCGAGCCGGACCGCGCCGCCGGACCGGCGTCCGCGCCGGTGCCCACCGCCACGACCCCGAGCGGCTCGCCCCGGTCGACCCCCACCGCCCGCCCCACCCGGACCGCCACCCCGGACGCCACCCGCCCGAGCCGTACCCCCACGGCAAGGCCCTCGCGTACGCCCACCTCCGCCGCGCCGTCGGGGCCCGCCGTGACCGCCCGCTACGAGACGGTGTCGACCCGGCTCTTCGGCTACACCGGCGAGGTGGTGGTCGACAACCCGGGCGGCGTGGCCGCGAAGGACTGGACGGTGGTCGTGACGCTGGCCGGGGGCGGCCGGGTCTCCGACGCCAGCGGCGCCGACTGGCGGCAGGACGGGCAGTCCGTCACCTTCACCGGGCCACCCGTGAAGGCCGGACAGTCGCGGACGTTCACGTTCGAGGTTCGCGACAGCGACCCGAGGGCGAGGGCGCCCGAGGGCTGCGCGGTGGGCGGCAGCCCCTGCGCCGGCCTGTGACGGCCGCGACCCTGCCCCGGCCCGTGCTGCCGCCGGCCGAAGCGCCCGGCGCGCGCGGCGACCACGTCGACGGCCCGGATGTGATCATGGCCATGATGGACGCTGTCCGCGGCGGCGAGGCCGGATTCCACCTGCTCGTACCGGTCGCCGATCACGGCCACCGTGCTCATGCCGGAGCCCGTCCGTTTTGACAGGCTCCCCTCCCGGCGATTTGGATGATCTTGGGGGAGGCGCGGTACCAGGAACGCCTCCCCGCTCGGAGGAGGTGTGCATGAGGGGTGTGGGAAGGGCCGTCACCATCATGGTGGCGGCCGCGATGCTGGCAGCCTGTGGCGACGGTGACGACGGCGGGGCGCGCGGCGGAGATCCGGGCGGCTCGTCGCCGAGCGCCGGGGCGTCTCCGCAGCCCGTGGTGAAGGCGCCGGAGGGGTTCGACACCGCCAAGGGCTGGCAGGAGACCGTCGGCTGGTTGCCGGAGGAAGCAAAGAACCTGACGGTGGGAGCCGCGGCGAAGGCGGGCGTGGTCGCCTTCCTCCAGAAGGAGGGTGAGGGCTACGTCGTCGAGGCTCGCGACGCCGTCACCGGCGCGCCCCGCTGGAGCAGCCAGCAGTGGCAGCCGCCGGCCCTTCCCGAGGACGTGAAGCCCGATCCGTCGTACCTGCCTCAACTCCTCGTCGCGAACGAGGAGGGCCGTGAGTACGTCGTCGTCTGGGCGTACACCCCTCGGTTCACGGACGAGGACACGGTCTCCCTCGTCGCCTACCCGGCCGACTCCTCCGGAACGGAGGTCGCGGCCGCCCACACCCGTACCGTGCCGATGGATGCCTACGGCCCGGCGAAGGTCGTCGACGGCGGGAACGGGCTCCTGGTCAGCTGGGAGGAGAAAGGCATCGACCACGCCGCGGCGATCGACCTGTCGAAGGACCGCGTCAAGACGTACGACGAGAGCGTGCGACTGCCCTACTGCGAGCAGACGGGCTGCATCAGCGGTTCGGTGGCAGGGCTCTCCCCGGACGGCCCGGTCGTCACGCTCAGTCCGGCCGGTTTCGGCGTCCCCGGCGTCTGGCAGGCCAGCGACGCCGTGCCGCCGGGCGCCGATCTGAAGTTCGTCAGCAAGTACGAGAACGGCCGGGTGTTCGCTGTCGTCGGCGAGCACGTCTTCTCCCTCTGGAACGCCGAGAAGGGCCTGACGAAGCAGGGCGGCATCCCGGTGGCAGCCGTGCACGACCTGAAGTCCGGAAAGCTGCGGACGTCCGTGGTATGCGACCCGGGGGGCGGCTTGGACGGAGCCTCCCACCAGCCCGTGCTGTCGCCGAACGGCCGCTACGCGGTTGCGGGGACCATCGCCGTGGACTTCGAGAAGGGCAAGAGCTACTGCTTCGGCGGAGACGGCGAGCAGGAGAGCGTCCGCCTGGTGTCCGTCGACGACGACGGCACCGCCTACGGCTACGGGCAGGGGGGAGACGCGGACGTGCCCGTCACCGTCGCGGTCGGCACCGGGAAGATCGAGGAGCTTCCCCAGGACACCCAGATCCCGTTCCTGTCGCTGCCGGGAATCGGAGGATTCTCGCTGCCCGCCGCGACCAACGGTGAGCGGCAGTTCGTCTTCCTCCCGCGTCGCTGACCCGTCGTTGTCCGGACACATCGGTGGGCGCGGCCGCAGGCCGGTCGCGCCCACCGCCGTCGGGGCCGGTCACGGGCGACCGGGGCGGTGTCTTCCGACTTCTCTCCGCCACTCCTACAGTGGGTGGCCATCCATCACTCGAGCCCCTGAAGGTGACATGAGCATCCGCGTGTACCGCAACGCCGCCATCCGCACCGGGGACGCCGGCAACCCGTCGGCCCGGGCCATGGCCGTGGCCGGCGAGCGACTGCTGGCCGTCGGCACGGAGGCGGAGGTGCGCGCCGCCGCGGGACCGGGCGCGGAGTTGGTCGACCTGGCGGGCGCCGCCGTGCTCCCCGGTCTCTACGACGCCCACATCCACACCGCGCAGTACGCCCACAGCCTGGACGCGGTGGACCTGCGCGACGTGCGTTCCCTGGACGACGCGCTGGCCATGGTGGCCGCGCACGCGGCGCGGCTGCGACCGGGCGCCTGGCTGTTCGGCGGCCGGTGGAACAGCAACACCTGGGAACCGCCGAGGCAGCCGGACAGGTACGCCCTGGACTCGGTCTGTCCGGAGCTGCCGGTCGTGCTGCCGAGCGTGGACGGCCACACGGTGTGGGCCAACTCGGCGGCCCTGCGCCTGGCCGGCATCGGCGCCGACACCCCCGACCCGGTGGGTGGT
Source organism: Micromonospora sp. NPDC047620 (assembly GCF_043205005.1). Classification (NCBI taxonomy): domain Bacteria; kingdom Bacillati; phylum Actinomycetota; class Actinomycetes; order Micromonosporales; family Micromonosporaceae; genus Micromonospora; species Micromonospora sp. NPDC047620. Next base: position 20,894 of record NZ_JBIDDG010000025.1, read on the forward strand.
GAGATCGTCAGGGACGAGCGCGGGGAACCCACCGGCATCCTGCGCGAGGCGGCCTGTCGCCCGCTGGAGGACCTCATTGTCTCCCGCGACCTGCGCGAGCAGCTCCGCGTCGTGCAGGACGAACTGCTCGCCCTCGGTCTGACCAGCGTGCACGACATCGACGGCGAGGACTGCCGGGCGGCCTACCTGGAGTTGCGGGAGGCCGGCGAGCTGAAGCTGCGCGTACACAAGGCCATTCCGTTGGTCCACCTGGAGGAGGCGATCGCCGAGGGCCGCCGCACCGGGCAGGGCGACGACTGGTTCCGCACCGGGCCTGTGAAGATCTTCAGCGACGGGGCGCTGGGCTCGCACACCTGTCACATGAGCGAGCCCTTCGCCGGCGAGCATTCCAACGTCGGCATCGCCGTCACGCCGTACGAGGACCTGGTCAAGCTCTTCGCCAGGGCGGCGGAGAACGGCATCGCCGTGGCCACGCACGCCATCGGCGACCAGGCCAACCACCTCGTCATCGACGCCTACGAGGCCGTCGGCCGCACGCCGGGGCTGCGGCACCGCATCGAGCACGCCCAGCACCTGCGGGCCGGCGACCTGGCCCGGATGGCCCGGCTGGGCGTCGCCGCCTCGATGCAGCCCGTGCACTGCACCAGCGACATCGACCTCGTCGACACCCTGCTGGCCGGGCACGACCTGGCCTCCTACGCCTGGCGCGGGATGCTCGACGCCGGCGTCGGCCTGGCCTTCGGCTCGGACGCCCCGGTCGAGCACCCCAACCCCTTCGCCGCCCTGTACGCCGCGGTGACCCGTAGCCGTCCCGACGGGACGCCCGTGGGCGGCTGGCAGCCCGAGCAGCGGCTCACCATGGCCGAGGCGCTCGCCGCCCACACCCTCGGGGCGGCCCACGCCGCGGGCGAGGAGGACCGCAAGGGCGTCCTCGCGCCCGGCATGCTGGCCGACTTCATCGCGGTGGACACCGACCCCTGGCTGGAGTCTCCGGACGCGGTGCTGCGCACCCGGGTCATGACCACCGTCGTGGGCGGCGAGATCCGCTGGCAGCGCGGGTGAGCGCCGCGACGGCGTGACGGTGGCCAGCGGCGCGTCGGCCACGGCTCGGGGCGCCGACACCGGGACCCGGTGACGTGGCCGGCACCGGGAAGGACGTGACCGGCGGGGGGCCACCCGCGCCGACGCGCCGGCCGCTTCGTCCGGTACGCGCGGATCACCGTCGCCGAGGTGCGGATTGCCGCCGCACCCTGAACCCCCTTCGGAAGGGACCACCGATGACCGGCCGTACGCCGAAGGTCTCCTGCGTCTTCGTCTGCCACGACGGCGCGGGCCGGCTGCTGCTGGCCCGGCGCGCGGCCGGTGCCCGGGACGAGCCGGGGGCCTGGGACACCGGCGCCGGGGCGCTGGAGTTCGGCGAGAGCTTCGAGGCGGCGGTCGTCCGCGAGGTCACCGAGGAGTACGCGGCCACGCCACGGTCGGTCTCCCTGCTCGGCGTGCGCAACGTGCTGCGCGACGACCCGCCCTCGCACTGGGTGGCGGTGCTCTTCGCGGTCCGGGTGGACCCGGCGGAGGTGGCCATCGGCGAGCCGCACAAGTTCGACCGGATCGGCTGGTTCACCCGCGGCGCCCTGCCCGCGCCGCTGCACTCGCAACTGCCGGCCACCCTGGCGATGCTTCCCGACCCGCTGCCCTGACCACGCGACCGTCCGATCGTCGCCGTCGGCGCGCACCCGTGGGTCGCTCGCCGTCGTCCCCGGGGCGGCGGACGGGCGTGCCCCTCGACCTGGCCTGGCGGTGTACGGGCGGGGGCGCCGGTATGACGATTCCGTTATGCCGCATATCGGCGGTCCTCGTTCTAACATCCACGTACATCGATGACCGGCGGTGGCACGCCGCCGGACAACCGCAGGGAGTGCGTGTATGTTCCGACGACAACTGCTGCGCACGGCGGGCGCCGTGCTGGCGGCGGTCCTGGCCGCAACCGGAATGCAGGTCGCCACCGACGCCAGCGCGTCCGCCGCCGCCCGGACCGTCTACTACGACGCGAGCCGGGCCGGCGAGTTCCGCACCAACTTCGACCAGGCCGCAGCCATCTGGAACAGCCAGGTCAGCAACGTCCAACTGGTGGCCCGCACGCCGGGCAACGTCACCATCTACGTCGACAGCGGCTGGCCGCGGGCGCAGGTCACCGGGCTCGGCTCCGGCCGGATCTGGATGGGCTGGACCGCCGTCAACCAGGGGTACGACCGCACCCGCATCGCCAGCCACGAGCTGGGCCACATCCTCGGCCTGCCGGACCGGCGCACCGGGCTGTGTTCCGACCTGATGTCCGGCAGCAGCGCGCCGGTCTCCTGCCGCAACGCGTACCCGAGCGCCACCGAGGCGTCCCGGGTGAACTCGCTGTTCGCCGGCGGCCTGGCCGCGTCCGCGGTGCCCACCGGCACGTACACGTGGAACGACGGCGACGACATCCAGCCGTACGTCGTCGGCGGCCGGCCGGCCACCGAGAACTACCCGTGGATGGTGTACGTCTCCGGCTGCACCGGCACGCTGATCAAGGCCAACTGGGCGGTCACCGCCCGGCACTGCTCGACGCCGTCCTCGGTGCGGGTGGGCAGCATCTACCGCAACAGCGGCGGCACCGTCGTCTCCGTGATCCGCGCGGTCAACCACCCGAGCGTCGACGTGAAGCTGCTGCAACTGTCCAGCTCGGTCGGCTACGCCCCGGCGCCGATCCCCAGCACCTCGGGCGCGGTCGGCACCGCCACCCGGATCATCGGCTGGGGTCAGACCTGCCCGACCCCCGGCTGCGGCGGCGCCCCGACCGTGGCGTACGAACTGGACACCTCGATCGTGTCGGACAGCCGCTGCATCGGCATCAACGGCCCGTACGAGATCTGCACCAACAACACCAACGGCAACTCGGGCGCCTGCTACGGCGACTCGGGCGGCCCGCAGGTGCGCCGGATCAACGGGGTGTGGAGCCTGATCGGCGCCACCAGCCGGTCCGGCAACAACAACTCCACCTGCGCCACCGGCCCGTCCATCTACGTCGACCTGCCCTCCATCCGGTCCTGGATCAACACCCAGGTCGGCGGTCTGCCGGTCTGACGACCCGACCCGGGGGGACGCCGCGCGCGGCGTCCCCCCGTCCGTCGTCGGCCGGCCGCCGCGCCGGGGTGTCACGCGGCGACCACCCGCAGTGCGGTACCGTGCGTGACACATCGACCCCTTCCGAGGTGATCCATGTCCGCCGTGGCCGCACTCGCCCTGACCCTGGCGCTCGCTCCCGCGCCCACGCCGTCGGCCTCGGGCGGGCCGGTCGGCGACCTCCTCGGCGGTATCGGGCAGATCGTGGACGACCTGCTCACCGGAGGGGGTGGGGCCTCCCCGGGCGCCTCCCCGACACCGGTCCCGTCCGGCTCGACCGCCCCGGCGTCGCCCCGCCCGTCGGCGGCGCCGGTCGCGCCGGGCCCGTCCACGTCGACAACCACGTCCACCCGCGCCGCCGATCCGGCCCGGACGGCCGAGGGGCCGGGCGAGCGCAAGGCGGCGGTGCCCGCCCCGAACGGGCGGACCGGCACCTCGGGCGATGCGTCCACAGTCGCCGCCCCGCCGCTGGACGGCGACGGGGAACCGGCGGAGCGGTGGCTTCTCTACGGCCTGGCGGCGACCGCCGTGGTCGTGCCGGTGCTGCTCGTCCTGCGCCGGCGTCGGCACGCCGTCGCGCAGGTGGGCCCGTCCGGCGCGCCCGCGCCCACGCCCGATCCCGCCGGGGAACCCCTGGTCGACAACGTGACCCGGTTGCCGACGAACCTGAACGCCATCTACGAGCTGGGCCGGCTCGACGAGCGGCTGAGCCAGGAGCGTCAACGCCGGTCCTGACGGAGACGCCGGCCACCGCGTCCACCTCGGCCACCACCCCGGCGTGGGCCCACATCGGGGAACGCCGTGGGGCATCTGCCCCCGTGCGCGCCGTAGGCGTAGCCCCGCTCGTGCGCGCCGCAGTGTCGCCCGTTCCGTGCGGACCGCCGGCAGCGCCGTCCCGTTCCGTGGGCACCCCGGGTAGTCCGGCGATGACGCGCTGACCAGCGCGTAGCTCCTGTTGGAAACGTTTTCGTAACGGACCCTTGACCTTCTCGCCACGCGCGGCGCAAACTCCCGGAAACGTTTACAGGAAACAGGTGGAGGTGCCAGGGCGTGGGTCGTAAACGTTTACCGGAGTCGGCCGACAGCCGGCCCACCGTCCACACCGTCGCGGCCCGCGCCGGTGTCTCCATCGCCTCCGCCTCCCGGGTGCTCAACGGTGTCGGCGGCAGCGAGGAGACCATCCGCAAGGTCCGCGCCGCGGCGGCGGAGGTCGGGTACGTGCCCAACGCCATCGCCCGGTCGTTGCAGTCCCAGCGCACCGGACTGGTCGCGCTCGCGGTCGAGGACATCGGCAACCCGGTCTACGTGTCGATGATGCGGGCCATCGAGGCGGTGGTGGCCGCGTCCGGGCGGCAGCTGCTGGTCCACGCCACCGGTGGGCAGATCGCCAACGAGACCGCACTGTTGCGCCGGCTGGCCAACCGCTACGTCGACGGCATGATCCTGTCGCCGATCCGAGTCACCGACGACCACCTCGCCGCGCTGGTGCAGAGCCCGGTGCCGGTGGTGGTGATCGGCCAGCTCGGCGCCGACGCGCCCGTCGACAACGTGCGTACCGACTCCCGGCGGGGCGTCGCGCTGGCCGTGGACCACCTGGTGGCCAGCGGGCGGCGCCGGATCGGCTTCGTCAACGGCCCGCTGGACACCGTTCCCGGCGCGGCCCGCGACGCCGGCTTCCGCGCCGCCCTCGCCGCGCACGCCGTCCCCCTCGACGAGCGCCTGGTCGAGGTCGGCGACTTCCAGTACGCGGCCGGCCGCGCGGCGACCGAACGGCTGCTCGCCCGAGCCCGTCCGGACGCCCTGGTCTGCGCCAACGACCTGATCGCGGTCGGCGCGCTGCACGCGCTGCTGGCCGCCGGGCACCGGGTGCCCGAGGACGTGGCGGTGATCGGCATGGACGACACCGAGCTGGCCCAGATGATGTTCCCCCAGCTGTCCAGCGTCTCGCTCGGCTCGGCCGAGCGCGGTCGCCGGGCGGCCGAACTGCTGCTCCAGCGGATCGCCGACCCCGCCCTGCCGCCCCGCCGCGAGCAGGTGTCGCCCACCCTCGTCGTCCGCGCCTCCAGCCGGGCCGCCGTGCCCGCCCCCAGCCTGTCCACCGGAGAGATGCCGTCATGACGACTGTGGCCGAGCGGCCGGACGTCGACCGGGCCGGAGCGTCCCGTCGGCACAGCCGGTCCCGCTCCGACCGGACCATGATCTACCTGCTGCTGCTCCCGTCGCTGCTGCCGATCCTGGTGCTGTCGGTCTTCCCCCTGGTACGCGGCATGTATCTCGGGTTCACCGACGCCCGGGCCGGGCGCAACGTGGAGGTCAGCTTCACCGGGTTGGCGAACTACCGCGAGCTGCTCGGCGACGAGCTGTTCTGGAACTCCTTCCAGGTCGGCCTGCTCTGGGCGTTCGGGGTGACCGTCCTGCAGTTCCTGCTGGCCCTCGGGCTCGCGCTGCTGCTGAACCAACGGTTGCGCTTCCGGGGCGTGGCACGGGTGCTGGCCGTGGTGCCGTGGGCGATGCCACCGGTGGTGGTCGGCATCCTGTGGAAGCTGGTCTACCACCCGGACGCGGGCCTGCTGAACGAGTTCTTCCATCGCGTCGGCGCCGACGGCCTGCGGGCCAACTGGCTCGGCGACTTCGGCACCGCGCTGCCCGCGGTGATCGTCGTCGGGGTGTGGGCGGGCATGCCGCAGACCACCGTCGTGCTCCTCGCCGGCCTTCAGGGGGTCGGTCGCGAGCTGCACGAGGCCGCCGCCGTGGACGGCGCCAGCACCTGGCACAGGTTCCGGCACGTCACGCTGCCCGCGCTGGCCCCGGTGATCGTGGCGATCACCTCGCTGGACTTCATCTGGAACTTCAACTCGTTCGGCCTGGTCTACGTGCTGACCGCCGGCGGACCGGGCGGCAAAACCATGCTGCCGATGCTCTTCGCCTACGAGGAGGCGTTCCGCTACGGCAACTACGGCTACGCCGCCGCGCTCGGCAACGTGATGGTCGTGATCATCGTGGCGCTGCTCGCCGTGTATCTCCGTCGCCGGTTGAGGGAGGCGAACTAGTCGTGATCAGTGCGAGGAGTGAGCTTGCGAGCCCCGCAGTCCTGATCGGAGGGCAGTGATGTTCGGAAAGCCGAGCCGCACCGGGCGGGCGTTGCAGTATCTCGCCCTGGCCGGCTACCTGGTCTTCCTCGGGTTCCCGCTGGTCTGGCTAATCTCGACGGCCTTCAAGCCGCCCCGCGAGCTGGTCCAGCTGCACCCGACCCTGATCCCCACCAACCCGACGGTGCAGAACTTCGTCCAGGCGTTCACCGAGCAGGAGTTGGGCCGGGCCGCGCTGAACAGCCTCCAGGTCTCGCTCGCCTCGGCGCTGCTCACCGTGCTGGTCGCGCTGCCCGCGTCGTACGCCCTGGCCCGGTTCCGCTCGAAGCTCGGCACCGCGGCCCTGGGCTGGGTGCTGCTGTCCCAGCTCTTCCCGTTCGTGCTGCTGATCATCCCGATCTTCCTGGTGCTGCGGCAGGTCGGGTTGGCCAACACGCACGCCGGGCTGGTGCTCATCTACGTGGTCTGGGCGCTGCCGTTCGCGCTGTGGATGCTCCAGGGATTCGTCCGCAACATCCCCCGGGAACTGGAGGAGGCCGCCTCCGTCGACGGCGCCAGCCGCGTGCAGATCCTGCGCCGGGTGGTCTTCCCGCTGCTCGCCCCCGGCCTGGTCGCCACCGCGCTGTTCTCGTTCATCTCGGCCTGGAACGAGTTCTTCTTCGCCCTCGTGCTGATCAAGACCCCGGAGCTGGCGACCCTGCCGGTCGCGCTCGCCCGGTTCGTGGGCATCGAGGGCACCGCCCGCCTGGGCCCCCTCGCGGCCGGTTCGCTGCTGGCCACCCTGCCCAGCCTGATCTTCTTCGCGTTCATGCAACGCCGGCTCTCGTCCGGGTCGCTCGCCGGCGCGGTCAAGGGCTGACACCGTCCCCCACCCACCACCCAGGAGGTAACCCCCATGCTCCGTACCAGATTCCGTCGGCTCGCCGCGGCCGCCGCGGTCGCGGTCGTCGGCCTCGGCGCGCTCAGCGCGTGCGGCGACGGCGGCGACGACGAGTCCACGTCCGGCCCGGTCAAGCTGCGCTTCCTCAGCCTCGCGTGGCAGAAGGAGTCGCTCCAGGCCAACAAGGACCTGGTCGCCAAGTGGAACGCCGAGCACCCCGACATCCAGGTCGAGTACGTCCAGGGCGACTGGAACTCCGTCCACGACCAGCTGCTCACCTCCTTCGAGGGCGGCGACGCGGCCGACATCGTGCACTACGAGGCGTCCGCGATCGGCGAGTTCAGCAAGCAGGGCTACCTGGCCGACCTGTCCAAGCTCGTCTCCGACGACCTCAAGGGCCAGATCGACCAGGGCATCTGGGACACCGTCACCTACGACGGCAAGATCACCGGCGTGCCGTTCCTGCTGGAGTCGCAGGTCGTCATCGCCAACAAGAAGCTGCTCGACGCCGCCGGCATCGCGGTGCCGCCGGCCGACGGCGGCTGGACCTGGGACGAGTTCCAGGCCAACGCGCAGAAGCTCACCAAGCCGGGTCAGTACGGCGCGGCCTGGGCCCTGAAGTCGCCCACCAACCGGGTGCTGAACCTGGCGCTCAACTTCGACGGGAAGTTCTTCCACACCGACGGCGGCCGCACCGAGGTCAAGGTGGGCGACGCCGAGAAGGAGGTCCCGAAGCGCATCCACGACATGATCTACACCGCGAAGTCGGCCTCGCCGGAGGCGCTCGGGATGAGCGGCGCGGACACCCTGCCCGGCTTCTTCGGCGGCAAGTACGCGATGCTGCCGGGCTCGGTGTCGCTGCGTCAGCAGATGGTCGAGCAGGCGCCGGCCGGCTTCGAGTGGGTCACCCTGCCGCCGCTGAAGGGGTTGTCCGCGACCCACGCGGCGAACCCGCAGACGCTGTCCGTCAGCGAGGACTCGGCGCACAAGAAGCAGGCCGCGCAGTTCCTGGAGTTCTTCCTCAACCCGACCAACATGGCCACCCTCGCCAAGGGCGACTGGCTGATCCCGACCGGCAAGCAGGCCAACGAGGAACTGGTCAAGCTGACCGGTGGCAAGCAGGGCTGGGACGTTGCCGCCGACAGCGCCGCCGACCTGACCGTCGCGCCGTTCCAGAAGGCCGACGGCTACCCGGAGTGGAAGACCAAGTACGCCACCCCGGCCCTCCAGCAGTACTTCGCCAACAAGATCACCCTGGACCAGCTCGGCACGCAGCTGGTCGACGGTGGCAAGCAGGTTCTGAGGTAACCATGTCTCTCCTTCTCGACAAGTCGGTCGGATGTCTCGTCGGCGCCGCCGTGGGTGACGCCCTCGGCGGGGCGACCGAGACGGCACTTCCGGAGCAGATCCGCGCCCGCTTCGGCGGCTGGGTGGAGGGCATCGTGCCCCCGTACCACGCCGACTGGGCGACCGCGCGGCCACTCGCGCCGTACCACAAGGGCGACGGGCACATCACCGACGACACGTTGATGACCCACGCGCTGGTGCGGGCGTACGCGGCCAAGCGCGACCACCTCGACGCCTACGACGTGGTGGAACTGCTCGTCCCCGACCTGATCGAGCGGGTGGTGTACATCCCGGACCTGGAGCGCGAGGGGGTGACCTTCCACCGGCTCGCCGCCGCCGAGCGGTGGTTGGTGACCCGCCTGCACCACGCGCACGCCGACCCCCGCGAGGGCGGGGTGGGCAACATCGTCAACTGTGGCGCCGCCATGTACATGGCCCCGGTCGGCCTCGTCAACGCGGGCGACCCGGCCGGGGCATACGCCGAGGCGGTGGAGATCGCCGGAGCGCACCAGCACAGCTACGGGCGGGAGGCCGCGGCGGTCTTCGCCGCCGCGGTCGCCGCCGCCGCGACCCCCGGCGCGGGCGTCGAGGACGTGGTCGCCGCCGCGCTCGACCTGGCCCGCGACGGCACCCGGGCGGCCATCGACGCGGTAGTCAAGGAGGCCCGGGGCCACCACGACTGGCGGGCCGCCATCGGCCCGCTGCGCGGTGCGGTCGCCCCCTTCGACACGGTGGGGGAGGAGTACCGCAGCCCGGGGCTGGGCGCCCGGCGGCCGAGCCGGCTGCACGCCATCGAGGAACTGCCGGTGGCGATCGGCATGCTGGTGGTGGCCGGCGGCGACTTCCGCGACGCGGTGCTCGGCGCGGTCAACTACGGCCGGGACGCCGACTCGACCGCCACCATGGCGGCGGCGATCGCCGGGGCGCTCGGCGGCGCGGCGGCGGTGCCGGTGGAGTGGTCGGAGGCGGTCGCCACCGCCTCCCGCACCGACCTGGTCGCGCCCGCCCGGGTGCTCGCCGCGGTGGCCACGGAGGTCTTCGACCGCGACCGGGAGCGCTTTGCCCGCCGTGCCGAGCGCTTCGCCGGCCTCGCCGAGGATCCGGCGCGGGGCACCGACCCCGCCGGGCCGGAGCAGGCGCCGGGGGAGCCGGGCCGGTGAGGATCACCTGGGTGCAGCCCGAGGACCTGCTGCCGCACGAGATCGCGGCCAGCCGGGACGAGGGGCGCGACGTCGGCGCGATCGCCGAGCAGTGGCGCGCGGCCGGCGGGGACCTCACCCCGCCGGCCAGCGGGGCGTCGCCCACGCCCGCGGCACCCCGGCTGCGGGCCCTCGCCACGCGGCTGCTCGACGAGGCCGACGCGCTGCCGGGAGCCGGCAGCCCCGACGAGCCCGAGGAGTTGGCCGCCGTCCGCGCCACCTGGCCGGCGGAGTGGTCGCTGCCCGCCGGCCCGGCCGCGTACGACCGGGTGCACGGCGCGTGGCTCGGCCGGGCGGCCGGCTGCCTGCTCGGCAAGCCGGTCGAGAAGATCCCCCGCCACGGGATCCGGGAGATCCTCGCCGCCACCGGCCGCTGGCCGCTGCGCGACTGGTTCACCGCCCATGGGCTGCCCGCCGACGTGGCGGCCCGCTGGCCGTGGAACCGGCGCAGCGCCCCGACCAGCCTGGCCGAGAACATCGACGGGATGCCCGAGGACGACGACCTGAACTTCGCGCTGCTGGCGCTGCGCGTGCTGGAGACGTACGGGCGGGACTTCACCAGCGCCGACGTGGCGCAGGCGTGGCTGGACTGGCTGCCCGGCGGGCGGGTCTTCACCGCCGAACGGGTCGCCTACCGCAACCTGCTGCTGGGGCTGGCCCCGCCGGGGACCGCGCGGCGGCACAACCCGTTCCGGGAGTGGATCGGCGCCCAGATCCGCACCGACGTGTACGGCTGGGTCAACCCCGGCCGCCCCGACCTGGCCGCCGAGCTGGCCTGGCGCGACGCCACGGTCAGCCACGTCCGCGCCGGCGTGTACGGGGCGATGTGGGTCGCGTCCCTGGCCGCCGCCGCCACGGTGGCGGGCGACGTCGACGAGGTGCTCGACGCCGGCGAGGCGGTGCTGCCGCCGCGCAGCCGGTTCGCCGCCACGGTCCGGGAGGCGCGCGCCCTCGGCTCGCGCACGGACGACTGGGAGGCGGTGGTGGACGAGCTGTACGCCCGGCACGGCCACCTGCACTGGGTGCACGTGCGCAACAACGCCGCGCTGGTCGCCGCCGCCCTCGCGTACGGGCGGGGCGAGCTGGAGCGGTCGATCTGCGCGGTCGTCAGCGGCGGCTGGGACACCGACTCCACCGGAGCCACCGTCGGCGCGGTGACCGGGGCGCTGACCGGCGCGTCCGGGCTGCCCGAGCGTTGGGGCGGCCCGCTGCGCGGCCGGCTCGCCAGCAGCATCGCCGGCTTCGACGGCATCGGCTTCGACGAGCTGGCCGCCCGCACCGTCGCCCTCGCCGAGCCGGGTGCCGCCGGGGCGCCCGTCGGCGTCGCCACGACGCAGGGCGGGCCGGCGTGAGCGCGCGGGTGGTCGTGGTGGGCAGCGCCAACCTGGACCTGGTGGTCACCGCGCCGCGACTGCCCCGCCCCGGCGAGACGGTGCTCGGGGAGGACTTCCGGACCGTGCCCGGCGGCAAGGGAGCCAACCAGGCCGTCGCCGCCGCCCGGGCGGGCGCGCACTGCGCGTTCGTGGGCGCGGTCGGCGCCGACGAGTTCGGGCAGCAGCTGCGGGACAACCTGGTCGCCGCCGGGGTGGACGTGCGTGGCCTGCGTACCGTCCCCGGCCCCTCGGGGGTCGCCCTGATCGGGGTCGACCGGGCGGCGGAGAACTTCATCGTGGTCGCCCCCGGCGCGAACGCCGTGCTGACCGACCTGGACGCCGCCGACGGGGCGGCGATCGGCGCGGCCGACGTGCTGCTGCTCCAGCTGGAGGTGCCGCTGCCGACCGTGGTGGAGGCCGCCGGCCGGGCCCGCGCCGCGGGCACCACGGTGGTGCTCAACGCCGCGCCGGCGGCGCCGTTGCCGGCGGACCTGCTCGGGCTGGTCGACGTGCTGGTCGTCAACGAGCACGAGGCGGGTGTCGTCGCCGCGACGGCCGCCGACGAGCTGGGCGTCCTGCTCGACGCCCTGCTGGAGCTGGTGCCCCGGGTGGTGCTGACGCTCGGCGCTCGGGGCGCCGCATACGCCGACCGGCGCGGTTCGCGACTGGAGATCCCGGCTCCGCGCATCGCGGCGGTGGACACCACCGCCGCCGGGGACGCGTTCACCGGCGCCCTCGCCGTCGGCTGGGCCGAACGCGGCGCCGCGCGCGACGCCGACGCCGTCGCCGCCGTCCTGCGCTGGGCCTGTGCGGCCGGCGCGGCGTGCGCGCAGCGCCCCGGCGCGTCCACCGCGCTGCCCGACCGGGCCGCCATCGAGGACCTGTACGCCGCGACCTACCGAGGTGCCCCGTGAGCTTCAACCCCTACGTGCCGCGCCCCATCGACCGGCCGACGGAGGTCCCGCTGGGCGGGCACGCCGACCTGACCACGTTGGACGAGGCGAAGGTCTTCGCCGCCCCGGGCGACCCGGCCGACTGGCCGGCCTGGCGGGAGCAGCTGACCCGCTGGCGTGCCGACGCCCGTGCCCGCCTCGGCTACACCGGCGCGCACTACGACGAGATCCCCGGCGACTGCTTCAGCGTCTGCCTCGCCTGGCTGTGGGACGAGACGCTCTACGACCACGAGCGGGGCGTCTTCACCGTCGACGCGTTCCTCGACGCCGCCGAGCGGGACTTCGGGGGCTTCGACGGGATCGTCCTGTGGCACGCGTACCCGGTGATCGGGCTGGACGAACGCAACCAGTTCGACTTCTACCGCGACGTTCCCGAGCTGCCCGAGGTGGTGCGCGCCTTCCAGCGGCGCGGGGTGCGGGTGTTCGTCGACTACAACCCGTGGGACACCGGCACCCGGCGCGAGGCCGGCACCGACGCGCAGGAGGTCGCCGCGCTGGCCGGCACGCTCGGCGTCGACGGGGTCTTCCTCGACACCCTCAAGGAGGGCGCCGACGAGCTGCGCCGGGAGCTGGACGCCGTCCGCCCCGGCATCGTCCTCGAAGGCGAGAGCCGGGTGCCGCTGGCCCGCATCGCCGACCACGCGATGTCGTGGGCGCAGTGGTTCGCCGACTCCGAGGTCCCCGGCGTGCTGCGCGCCAAGTGGTTCGAGCGCCGGCACGTGCTGCACCACACCCGCCGCTGGCACCGCAGCCATCTCGACGAGCTGCACTCCGCCTGGCTCAACGGCTGCGGCGTGCTGGTCTGGGAGAGCGTGTTCGGCGTCTGGGTGGGCTGGAACGACCGGGACCGGGCCGTGCTGCGGGCGATGCGCCGGGTGCAGGCCAGCCACGCCGCGTGGCTGCACGCCGAGGACTGGGTCCCGCTCGCCGACCACCCCGGCTCCGGTCAGGTGTACGCGTCCCGCTGGACGCACGACGGCGAGCCACTGTGGACGGTGGTGAACCGGGGCGACGACCACGACGGGCCGTGGCTGCGTACCGCGCCGCGTGCCGGCCGGCGCTTCGTGGACCTGGTCACCGGCGCCGAGCTGGCCGTCACCGCCGAGCCGGACGGCACGGTCGCCGTCGGCGGTCCGCTGCCGGCCGGGGCGGTCGCCGCGGTCGTCGCCACCGCCGACGCGTCGGTGCCGGCGCACCCGGCGGTCGGCGACCCGTCCTTCCCGGCCCGGACGGCGCAGCGGCTGCGCGTGCCGTGGGCGCCCCGGCGCGACGTGCCCGACGGCATGGTGGCGGTCGACGCCGGCCGGCGGGAGCTGCTCGTGCGCCACCGGGTGCGGGAGACCGGACTCTACGGCGAGACCCCGTACGTCAACGAGTGGAAGCCGCTGCCGCCCCGGCTGCACCACACCGGCACGCTGCGCCGCGCCGTCCGGCTCGGCCGGTTCGCCATCGACACCCACGAGGTCACCCACGGCCGGTACGCCGAGTTCCTGCGCGCCACCGGCCACCGTCCGGCGCGCCCCGAGCGGTTCACCGCCGGCCAGGGGCCGGCCGACGCCCCGGTCACCGGCGTCGACCTCGCCGACGCCCGGGCGTACGCGGCCTGGGCCGGGCTGCGGCTGCCCACCGAGGACGAGTGGCAGGTGGCAGCCGAGGCGGGGCTGCTGCACCGCCGGGAACCGCTGGTGTGGAACCTGACCGAGAGCGAGCACTCCGACGGGCGGACCCGCTTCGTGATCCTCAAGGGCGGCGCCGCGTACCGGGCCGAGGGCTCCGACTGGTATCTCGACGGCGGCCCGCAACCGCCGGACGTGTCGGTGAAGCTGCTGCTGCTCGGCGCCGGCCTGACCCGCTCCGACCAGGTCGGCTTCCGCTGCGCCGCCGACCTTCCCCCGAGGAGTGACCGATGAGAAGACGTTGGCGGATCGGCGGCGGCGTGGCCGCCGTGCTCCTCGCGTTCGGCCTGGCCGGCGCGGTGCCCGGCACGGCCGGCGCGGAGCGGCTCCGCGCGGGCACGCTGACCACCACCGCGGCGCCGTCCGCGGCGCTGGGCGCTCCGATCGACTACACGGTCTACCTGCCGCACGGCTACGCCGAGGCGACGGCCAGCCGCTACCCGGTGCTGTACCTGCTGCACGGGCGGGGCGACACCATGCAGGCGTGGACCCGGGTCAAGGCCGACCTGGACCGGCTGATCGCCGACGGCGACGTGCCGCCGGTGATCGCGGTGCTGCCCGACGCGCCGTGGAGCAGCCGCGGCAACTGGTACGTCGACTCCGGGTACACCGGCGCGGACGATCCCGGCCGCCCGGTGGAGACCGCCCTCACCCGAGACCTGGTGCGGCACGTCGACGCCACCTACCGCACCGCGGCCCACCGGGGGGCGCGCCTGGTCGGCGGCTACTCGATGGGCGGCGCCGGCGCGCTGCGCTACGCCCTGGCCCACCAGGACCTGTTCGGCCACGCGCTGGTGCTCAGCCCGGCGGTGTACCGGCCGCTGCCGCCGGCCGACTCGTCGGCGCGCGAGTTCGGCGGCTTCGGCTCCGGCGAGCAGCGCTTCTCCGACGAGGTCTACCGGCGACTGAACTACCCGGCACTACTGCCGGGCCTGGACGCGGAGTCCCCGGTGCGGATGTACGTCGCGGTCGGCGACGACGAGTGGGCGAACCCCGACCCGGCCGACGCCACCCACGACCTCGACTACGAGGCCGCCACCCTCTACAACACCGTGCGCCGCTCCGACGCGATCGCCGCGGAGTTCCGGGTGCTCGACGGGGGGGCACGACTGGGACGTCTGGCGACCCGCCTTCGCGGACGGACTGAGGCACCTGGCGGCGACGCTGAGCGTCACCCCGCCGGCCGGGCTGCCCGGGCCGCCGCACGGCACCGCGGGCACCGACTGGGCCGGCGGCGTGGCCGCCCACCCCGACGGCAGCACCACCCTCGGGTACGCCGCCTCCGGCCCGGTCGCCGGCCAGCCGTACGCCGGCGGGCTGGACGCCGCGGTCAGCCGCGTCACGGCGGCCGGGGCCCCGGCCTGGACGAGGCAGTTCGGCACGGCCGCCAACGACCGCCTCCACGGCGTGGTGCCGCTCGCCGACGGCGGGGTGGTCGCCGCCGGCTACACCCGCGGCGACCTCGACGGGACGCACCCGGGCAGCCCCGCCGACGACGGCTTCGTCGTCAAGTTGACCGGGACGGGGCAGCGGGCCTGGCTCACCCAGGCCGGCGACCCGGCCAAGGCCGACCGGTTCTACGCCGTCGCGGCCGCCCCCGACGGCGGCGCCTACGTCGCCGGCTACACCAGCGGCTCGTTCGCCGGGCAGAGCGGCGCCGGGGACAAGGACGCGGTGCTGGCCCGCATCGCCCCGGACGGGCGGATCGCCTGGAGCCGGCAGTTCGGCGGTTCCGGCGAGGACAAGGCGTACGCGGTGACGGCCGACGCCGAGGGCGTGTACGTGGCTGGCGGCACCTCCGCCGGCCTGCCCGACACCACCGCGCTGGGCGGCAGCGACGGGTGGCTCGCCCGGTTCGACGCCAGCGGCACCCGGACGTGGGTGACCTCGGTGGGCGGCGTCGGCGACGACCTGCTCGGCGGTGTCGCGATCAGCACCGACGGCCTCGTGGTCGCCACCGGCTCCACCGGCGGCGTGGCCACCGCCGGCGGCAGCGACGTGCTCACCGTGGCGTACACCGGGGCCGGCCGGCAGCGCTGGCGGACGGTGACCGGCGGGCGGGGTGCGGACGCGGGTGCGGACGTGGTGGCGCTGCCCGACGGTGCGGTCGCCGTGGTCGGTTTCACCGGCAGCGCGCTCGGCCTGCCGGTCGGCGGCGCCGACGTGCTGACCCTGCGGCTGGACGCGCGGGGCCGCCAGGCCGGGGTGGCCCAGTACGGCACCGCCCGCGACGACGCCGCAGACGCCTTCGGCGAGGAGAACGTCTACGCGACCCTCGGCGCCGACGGGCGGCTGCTGGTCACCGGGCTCACCGCCGGGACCACGTCGGGCGGGGAAGCGCTCGGCAACGGCGACGTCTTCCTCGCCGCCGTCGACCCGACGAAGGGAACGCCATGAACAGCCCAGCCCCCGCCGGTGCCGACCGGACCCGCCCGCTCGACGGGGTGAAGGTGGTCGACCTGGCCACCCTCTTCGCCGGGCCGCTCGCGGCGGCGTTCCTCGGCGACTTCGGCGCCGACGTGGTCAAGGTGGAGCATCCGGCCAAGCCGGACCCGTCGCGGGGGCACGGCCCGGCGAAGGACGGCGTCGGGCTGTGGTGGAAGGTGCTCGGGCGCAACAAGCGCACGGTGACCCTGAACCTGTCCGACCCGCGGGGCGCCGAACTGCTGCGCCGCCTGCTCGCCGACGCGGACGTGCTGGTGGAGAACTTCCGCCCCGGCACCCTGGAACGGTGGGGGCTCGGCCCGGCCGAGTTGCACGAGGTCAACCCCCGGCTGGTGATCGCCCGGATCAGCGGTTTCGGTC
Source organism: Micromonospora sp. NPDC047620 (assembly GCF_043205005.1). NCBI lineage: Bacteria > Bacillati > Actinomycetota > Actinomycetes > Micromonosporales > Micromonosporaceae > Micromonospora > Micromonospora sp. NPDC047620. The sequence continues at coordinate 37,369 of NZ_JBIDDG010000025.1, forward strand.
AGGTCGGCCCGTACGCGCGGCGGCCGGGCTTCGGCACCCTCGCCGAGGCGATGAGCGGCTTCGCCGCCGCCACCGGCGAGCCGGACGGCCCGCCGACGCTGCCCCCGTTCGGGCTGGCCGACTCGGTCACCGCGCTCGCCGCCGCGTACGCGGTCATGCTGGCCCTGCGGGCCCGCGACCTCACCGGCGCCGGCCAGGTGGTGGACCTTGCCATCATCGAGCCGATCATGGCGATGCTGGGCCCCCAGATCACCTGGTACGACCAGCTCGGCTACGTCCAGCCCCGGCTGGGCAACCGGTCCAACAACAACGCGCCGCGCAACACGTACCGCTGCGCCGACGGGCGCTGGGTGGCGGTGTCGACCAGCGCGCAGAGTATCGCCGAGCGGGTGCTGCGGCTGGTCGGCCGGCCGGAACTGGTGGACGAGCCGTGGTTCGCCACCGGCAGCGGCCGGGCCGCGCACGCCGACGAACTGGACGCTGCCGTGGGCGCCTGGGTCGCGCGGCGCGACCGGGACGAGGTGGTGGCCGCGTTCGAGGCCGCCGAGGCGGCCGTTGCCCCGGTCTACGACGTGCGCGACATCCTCGCCGACCCGCAGTACGCCGCGCTCGGCACCGTCCGCACCGTCGGTGACGAGGAGTTGGGCGAGGTACGGATGCAGAACGTGCCGTTCCGGCTCTCGGAGACGCCGGGGGACATCCGGCACGCCGGCCGCCGGCACGGCCAGGACACCGACGCGGTGTTGCGGTCGATGGGCCTGACCGACAGCGAGTTGGCGGCACTGCGCGAGAAGGGGGTGATCTGAATGCTGCTGACCTGGCTCTACGTGCCGGGTGACCGGCCGGACCGGTTCGCCAAGGCGGTTGCCTCCGGCGCCGACGCGGTGATCCTCGACCTCGAGGACGCGGTGCTCGCCGACCGCAAGGCGTACGCGCGGCAGGCCGTCGCCGAGTTCCTCGGGCAGTCGCTCCCCGTGCCGGTCCAGGTCCGGGTCAACGAGCTGACCGGCCCGGACGTCGACGCCGACCTGGCCGCGGTGGTCGGCCGCCCCGGGCTGGCGGGCCTGCGGCTGCCGAAGGTGGAGTCGGCGACCGCCGTCGCCGCCCTTGCCGCCCGGGTGGACACCCCGCTGCACCCGTTGGTCGAGTCCGCCCTCGGCTTGGAGGCCGCGTACGCCATCGCCACCGCCGACCCCGCGGTGGCCTCGATCGGCCTCGGCGAGGCCGATTTGCGCTCCGACCTCGGCGTCGACGAAGAGGCCGGTCTGGCGTGGGCGCGCGGCCGGATCGTGGTGGCGGCCCGCGCCGCCACCCTGCCCCCGCCCGCCATGTCGGTGTACCCGAACGTGGCCGACGTCGACGGCCTGGCCGCCTCCTGCGCGGTGGGCCGGCGGCTCGGCTTCCTCGGCCGGGCGGCCATCCACCCGCGCCAGCTACCGGTGATCGCCGAGGCGTTCCGGCCGGCGGAGCGGGAGGTCGCGCGGGCCGAGGAACTGCTCGCCGCGGTGGCCGAGGCGCAGACCCGGGACTCCGGGACCGTCGTGCTGCCGGACGGCCGGTTCGCCGACCGGGCGATGGTGGCCGCCGCCCGTCGCACGGTCGACCTGGCCGCCCGCTACGCGGCCTGACCCGGCGTACGACGAAAGGGCCGGCCCCCGGGTGGGGGCCGGCCCTTGTCCGTGGTGCTGTTGGCAAGACGGCCCTGCTCGACGTGGCGGCCGGTGGGGTCAGTCCCGGGTGGCCGCGTGGCGGCGCAGCAGCGCGATCGCCTCGTCGACGAGGCCACGCTCGGTGAGCAGCGTGAGCAGCAGCGGCAGGGGGCGCCAGTCGTCGGCCTCGACCGCCTGCCGCAGCAGTGCGATCGCCTCGTCGTGCCGGCCCCGGGCGGCCAGCAGGGCGGCCAGCTCGTCGCGGGCCCTCGGGTCGCCCTGGTCGGCGGCGATCCGCCAGTACCGTTCGGCCTCGTCGGCGCGCCCCTCCTCGGCGAGCAGCGCGGCGAGCCGGGCGGCGGCGTGCCAGTCGCCGTGCTCGGCGCGGGCCCGCAGCTCCTCCGTCCGCCCCCGGTCGGCCAGCAGGTCGACCAGGACGCTGCCCGCTCCGCTCGCGCCGGCCCGGTCGAGGTCGCGCAGGTAGCCGGTCGGGTCGGGCACCGCCGCCAGGCCCGAGGACTCCTCGCCGAAGAATCGGCTGCCGCCGAACTCCCGCCGGAGCTGATCGTCGAGGTCGTCGGCGAGCTCGACCATGGCCCGTACGGCCAGCAGCAGGTGAGTGGGCACGAAGTCCTGCCCGAAGACGGGCACGGACGCCCATACCGTGTCCCCGGTGCAGTAGACACGGCCGACGACGAGACCGTTGGTCAGGTCGGAGAGTCGCCGGTACAGCGACTCGGTCGGCTGGACCCCGGTGAGCAGCGGCGAGAACACGTCGACCAGCGGCGGGTCGTCCTGCGCCCGCACGAAGATCATGGCGGAGCCGACGCGGATGCCGACGTCGCCGTCGGCGTCGACCCGCAACTGGTCGGCGGTGACGCCCAGGATGCCGGCCAGCACCTCCTTGACCCGCTGGGTCAGCTTCCCCCCGTGGTCGGGTTCCCCGACGGGCTCTGGGGCGTGACCGGCCGCGCGGGAGGCCACGGGCCGCGCGGCGAGCGCGGCGGCCAGCCTGGTGCGGGTCGGCACGGGAACGGCCGTGGCCGTGGCGGCCGGCCGGGCCGACAGCGCGGAGACGAACCTGCCCAGCAGGCTCTCACGCGGCGTCATCGTGCTCGCCGTTCGGTCCGCCACCCGTGTCGTCGGACGGCTGCTCCGTCACCCGGACCTGGTCGAACATCTTGGCGATCACGAGCGGCGCCGCCACCCCGAAGGTGAAGCTGGCGAAGGCGGTGGTGGCCAGGCCACCCGCCCCGGCCGCGGCGGCGAGCCCGGTGCCGGCCACGGTCCGGAGCAGCACCGCGAACACGACGATCGGGGCGTCCCGCCGGTCCCGCCACGGCCACTGCCACCGCCCCCCGGACTCGGTGGTCGGGCGCATCATCCCGGACAGGTTGAGCGCCTCGGCCACCGCGCTGCCGACCAGCCCCCACATCGCGGCCATCCATAGAGACACATCCCTACCGTACTGACCGCCGCACGCGGCGGTCGCACCAGCCCTCGGCTTTCCCGGCGGCCACGGTGACGCCACCGTCGACGGTAGAGCCTCCGGGCAAAGCGCGCCCGCCGTACGCAGCCCCAACCTCCGCGCGACCCCCGGGGACGATCGTCCCCGGTCGGCGGCTCGGCCGTTGACGCGTACCCTGATGACGCCCGGTCAGGAAACTTCGACCGGGCGTCGTCGTCTCGCCGTGGGCGACGGCTCGTATCCTTTCGGCGAACCTCTGGTGGGCTTTCGAGAATGAAAGGACACGGCGTGAGTAACCAGGCCGAGACGTTGGAGTTCCAGGCCGAGGCGCGTCAGCTGCTTCAGCTGATGGTCCACTCGATCTACTCGAACAAGGACGTCTTCCTGCGCGAACTGATCTCGAACGCCTCGGACGCGCTGGACAAGCTGCGCCTGGCGTCGATGGTCGACAAGGACCTGGAGGTCGACACCTCCGACCTGCACATCGAGATCGAGGTCGACAAGGCGGCGCGCACGCTGACCGTCCGGGACAACGGCATCGGCATGTCCCGCGACGAGGTGGTCCAGGTGATCGGCACGATCGCCAAGTCGGGCACGGCGGAACTGCTGCGCAAGCTGCGCGAGTCCGCCGACGCCGGGGCGCGGCAGGAGCTGATCGGCCAGTTCGGGGTCGGCTTCTACGCGGCGTTCATGGTCGCCGACCGGGTGGAGCTGGTGACCCGGCGGGCGGGGGAGACCGGCGGCACCCGCTGGGAGTCGGCCGGCGAGGGCACCTACTCCGTCGAGGTCGTCGACGAGGTGCCGCAGGGCACCGCGGTGACCCTGCACCTCAAGGCGGCGGACGCCGAGGACAACCTGCACGACTACACCGCCGAGTGGACGATCCGGGAGATCGTCAAGCGGTACTCCGACTTCATCGCCTGGCCGATCCGGATGACCGTCGAGCGCCCGGGCGAGGGCGACGCGACCACGACCGAGACCCAGACGCTCAACTCGATGAAGGCGCTCTGGGCCCGGCCCCGCGACGAGGTCGACGAGGCCGAGTACAAGGAGTTCTACAAGCACGTCAGCCACGACTGGGCCGACCCGCTGGACATCGTGCACATGAGGGGCGAGGGCACCTTCGAGTACGAGGCGCTGCTGTTCATCCCCTCCCACGCCCCGTTGGACCTCTTCGCCCCGCAGGGCCGCCGCGGCGTGCAGCTCTACGTCAAGCGCGTCTTCATCATGGACGACTGCGAAGCGCTCATGCCGAACTACCTGCGCTTCGTCAAGGGCGTGGTGGACGCGCACGACCTGTCGCTGAACATCTCCCGGGAGATCCTCCAGCAGGACCGGCAGATCCAGGTGGTCCGCCGCCGGCTGGTCAAGAAGATCCTGTCCACCGTCAAGGACATGAAGGCCAACCACGCCGAGCGCTACCGGACCTTTTGGACCGAGTTCGGCGCGGCGGTCAAGGAGGGCCTGATCGACGACACGGAGAACCGGGACACCCTCCTGGAGATCCTCTCGGTCGCCTCGACCCACGACCCGGCCGAGCCGACCGACCTCGCCGGCTACGTCAGCCGGATGAAGGACGGGCAGGCCGACATCTACTACGCCACCGGCGAGTCCCGCTCGATGATCGAGAACTCGCCGCACATGGAGGCGTTCCGCGCCAAGGGCTACGAGGTGCTGCTGCTCACCGACCCGGTCGACGAGGTGTGGGTCGAGCGCGTCGGCCAGTACGACGGCCGGACTCTGCGCTCGATCGCCAAGGGCCAGGTCGACCTGGACACCGAGGAGGAGAAGAAGGAGGCCGAGGCCGAGCGCGAGCAGCAGCGCAAGGACTTCGCCGACCTGCTCACCTGGATGGGCGACACCCTCGCCGACTCCGTCAAGGAGGTCCGCCTCTCCTCCCGGCTGACCACCTCGCCCGCCTGCGTCGTCGGTGACGCCCACGACATCACCCCGACGCTGGAGAAGATGTACCGGGCGATGGGGCACGAGGTGCCGGCGGTCAAGCGGATCCTGGAGCTCAACCCTGGGCACCCGCTCGTCACCGGCCTGCGCAAGGCCCACGAGGAGGGCGGCACCGAGGAGTCGCTGAAGGAGACCACCGAGCTGCTGTACGGCATGGCGCTGCTCGCCGAGGGTGGGGAACTGGCCGACCCGTCCCGGTTCACCCGCATCCTCGCCGACCGCCTCGCCCGTACCCTCTAGCGCCGCTCCGGCCGGTCGGCGGGGCGCACACCCCGCCGACCGGCCGTACTCGCGGCCGTGATCGAACAGACCTCGCCCGATCGCCCCGGCCCGGCGTCCGCGCTGCGGTTCGTCACCGAACTGATCGCCTGGGTGGCGACGCCGTGGGCGCTCGCCCCGCACTCGGTGGCCCTGGCGGTCGCCTCGGTGGTCGTTCTCGTGGGGCTGCCGACGGTCTTCGCCACCCCGGGGGACAAGCCCCGGGCGCTGGTTGCGGTGCTCGGTCCCGTCACCATCGCGCTGGTCGTGCTGTAACTGGTCGCCGCCGGCGTGTCGGCCTGGTTCGCGTGGCCGCGAGGCGTGGCCGTCGCCACGGCGGTGCTGGTGCTGCTGACCGTGGTCGCGGAGTTGCCCCGCTGGCGGTGGCTGACGCACGCACGGCGACGGCCGGCCGTCCGGCGTACCCGGATGACGGCCGGGGGCTGACCCGCCTCACCGGCCCGGGCGTGGAAACCGCGGGCTGGGTATCACCGCCGGCCATGAGCACGAGTACTGCGGCGGGCGCCGCGCCGGCGGCCGTCGGCATGGTGCAGCGCTGCGCCGACGCCCTCGCCGGCTCGGGCGCGGCCGTGGCGATCCTGCCCGCGGGCCCCGCCAACCTCGGCATCCCCGAGGACCTTTCCGAGGCCGTCCGGATCGGAGTGGCGGCCCGCGCCGCGCCCTGGACCTCGGCAGGCTCAACGGCAAACACTTCGCCGTGATGGCCGGCGCCGGCTTCGATGGCGACCTCATCCGCGTCGCCGACCGCACGCTCAAGGGCAGGTTCGGCCGCCTCGCGTACATGTGGACGGGGCTGCGGCACGTCCGGGGCGAACTGGTCCGCACCCGGAGCATCGTCATCCTGACCGGCGCCCGCCAGGATTCGGTCGACGGGCTGCTCCGGCTCAGGGCGTCAGGTGGGCCGGTCGGCTCGCGACGGCGGCCTGGGCCGGGCGTCGGGCGCCGCCTGAGGCGGTGTCGTGGCGGTCCTCAGGGGAGCGCTGGCGGGGTGTAACGCCCACACGACCTGCGACGCTACCGACTTTCGTCATTCTGAATGAAAGTAGCGTCTGCGGCGACGAAAGGTCTGGACACGCTGACGGCAAGTCAGTAGTGTCGGGACACATCAATATGTTTCATCGAGATGAACCGGCGGCGCGGTGACTCTCGACCGTGGTCCCAGGCGGCGCAACACGCCCGGCGGCCACGGGTAAGGCCAGGGATGGCACCCCGGGTCGGCGCTCCAAGACAGCGCCCCGGTGCGGAAACGCGCCGTGGCTTGACCGATGCCCATCCCTTCTCACTCACATCCCGTCACCCCGACGCGGCACCTGTCTGACCCGCGCGCGAACCGGCTCGCCGCTGGCATCAGGCGGACCCCGTTCACCCAGGACGACCGTGACAGCTGGTCACGGCCGAGGACCTCGTGCGGCCAGGGAGGGGCGCACAGGCTGCCGACACGAAGAAGCCGTCGATCTGATGAAGGGTTCGTACGGGCATGTGACGACGCTCGACCTGGATCCGCGGACAGGTGTGCCCCTGCCGCCCCTGGGCAGTTCCCGAAGCCTCGGGACGCGGCAGCGCTGACTACTCATGACATCGGCCGGCCGATGCACGCTGCGCCGGTGTCCCCTCGGACCGTGAAAGAGGAATCCATGAACGGGTACTCACCGCCCGGTCGGCTCTCCGTGGGCCGGCTCCGGCATTCGATTGCGGCAGCCGCCACGGCGGTCCTGCTGCTGGTGACCGCCGGACTGGTGGCGGCTCCGGCGAACGCGCGCCCGGTCGACGCGGACCGCGCACGGACAGCCGACTCGAGCGGGCCGCCCCGGCAGCTACAGGCCCAGGTGCTGACCTGGACCGCCGGCGACAACTTCCTCTCGTACCTCTCCGCGCCCACCACCGCCGTCGCCGGGCCGGCGACGCTCGTGTTCGAGAACAGCGCCGCGACCGGCAACACCACCGGCATGCAGCACACCCTGACCTTCGACACCACCAACCCGGCGTACAACAGCGACGTCGACGTGAACATCCTGGCCGACCCGACGGACGCCAACGGCGGCCGGTGGACCGTCGACGTGGTGCTCTCGCCCGGCACGTACCGCTACTTCTGCGCCATCCCGGGCCACGGCGGGATGGCCGGCCTCCTGGTCGTCACCGGTGGCGGCTCGGACACCACGCCCCCGACCGTGTCAGCCGCGGTGTCGGGCGAGCGGAACGACACCGGTGCCTATCTGGGGTCGGCGACGGTGACGCTCTCCGCGACCGACGAGGGCTCCGGCGTCGACCGGGTCGAGTACTCCCTGGACGGCGGCCCCTACGGCACCTACTCGGCGCCGGTGACGGTCAACCAGCCGGGGCAGCACACGGTGACCTACCGGGCCACCGACAAGGCGGGAAACACCTCGACCCCGCAGTCGGTGTCGTTCACCGTGGTGGAGCCGCCCAAGCCGGACACCACCCCGCCGACCGCGACGGCCGCGGTCACCGGGCAGCGCGACGACAACGGCGCCTACGTCGGCAGCGCCACCGTGACGTTGTCCGCCACGGACACCGAGTCGGGTGTCGACCGGGTCGAGTACTCCCTGGACGGCGGCGCGTACGGCACCTACTCGGCGCCGGTGACGGTCAACCAGCCGGGGCAGCACACGGTGACCTACCGGGCCGCCGACAAGGCGGGAAACACCTCCGCAGCCCAGTCGGTCTCCTTCACGGTGGTGGAACCGCCGGAGCCGGACACCACCCCGCCGACCGCGACGGCCGCGGTCACCGGGGAGCGCGACGACAACGGCGCGTACGTGGGCTCGGCGACGGTGACGCTGTCGGCCACCGACACGGAGTCGGGCGTCGACCGGATCGAGTACTCCCTCGACGGGCAGCCGTACGCCACCTACACCACGCCGGTCGCGGTGACCCAGCCCGGCCAGCACACGCTGAGCTACCGGGCGACGGACAAGGCGGGCAACACCTCGACCGCGCAGTCGGTGTCGTTCACCGTGGTGCGACCGCCGGAGCCGGACACCACCCCGCCGACCGCGACGGCCGCGGTCACCGGGCAGCGCGACGACAACGGCGCCTACGTCGGCAGCGCCACCGTGACGTTGTCCGCCACGGACACCGAGTCGGGTGTCGACCGGGTCGAGTACTCCCTGGACGGGGCCGCCTACGCCGGCTACTCGGCGCCGGTGACGGTCAACCAGCCGGGGCAGCACACGCTGAGCTACCGGGCGACGGACAAGGCGGGGAACACCTCGGCCGCGCAGTCGGTGTCGTTCACCGTGGTGCAGCCGCCCGTCCCGGACACCACGCCACCGACGGCGACCGCCACGGTGAGCGGCCAGCGGGACAGCACCGGGGCATACGTCGGCGCCGCCACGGTCACCATCTCGGCCACCGACGCCGGCACCGGCGTGGACCGGATCGAGTACTCGCTCGACGGGCAGCCGTACGCCCGCTACTCGGCGCCGGTCACCGTCAACCAGGTCGGCCAGCACACGGTCGGCTACCGGGCCACCGACAAGGCGGGCAACACCTCGGCCCCGCAGTCGGTGTCGTTCACCGTGGTCGACCCGCCGGTGCCGGACACCACCCCGCCGACCGTCACGGCGGCGCTCTCCGGCCAGCTCGACGACCACGGCGCCTACCTCGGCAGCGCCACCGTCATGCTCACCGCCGCCGACGCCGGCTCGGGCGTCGACCGGATCGAGTACTCCCTCGACGGGCAGCCGTACGCCCGCTACTCGGCGCCGGTCACCGTCAACCAGCCCGGCGGGCACACGGTCAGCTACCGGGCCACCGACAAGGCCGGCAACACCTCGGGCACCGCGTCGGTCACCTTCACCGTGGTCGCCAGCGGCCCCAGCGCCTGCCCGGTGCCGGACACCCGGCCGACGGTGTGGCTCGGCACGGTGGACAGCGGCGTGCCGAACCGGGTGGTCGCCGACGGCTGCACGATCAACAACGCCATCCACGACGAGAAGGCGTGGCCCAACCACGGCCAGTTCGTCAAGCACGTCACGGACGTCGCGGAACACCTGCACCACCTCGGCCTGATCGACCACAAGGAACACGGCCGCCTGGTGAGCGCCGCCGCCCGCTCCGGCGTCGGCAAGCCGGACGGGAAGAACGGCTACCAGCCGCTGCTGGACGCCTCGGCGGCGTCGTTCGACCGGTGGGAGCATGTCGGCGCGGGCGGCTTCACCCGCAACGCCGACGGCTCGATCACCAGCCGGGCCGTCCCCGGCCTCGGCATGCTCTGGCTACCCACCGCCGAGTACGGCGACTTCTCGCTGAAGCTGCGGTGGCGCGACGACGCCCCCGGCACCGGCCGCGCCAACAGCGGGGTCTTCGTCCGCTTCCCCGACGTGCACGGCCACGCCCAGGAGTCCCGCCCCGAGTGGGTGGCCATCAAGTACGGCCACGAGCTGCAGATCTACGACCGGCCCGACGGCGACCAGTACAAGAGCGGATCGGTGTACGGCTTCGACCGGGTCGACCTGGCCGGCGCGCAGGTGGCCCCGAAGGGCACCTGGAACGACTACGAGATCCGGGTGGTGGGCCAGCACTACTCCGTCTTCCGCAACGGCGAACTGATCAACGAGTACGTGAACACCCCGGACGCGGTGTTCAGCCCGCCCCGGGCCGACGACCCGGGCGGTGCCGGCCGCCAGCACGCCCGCGGATACATCGGACTGCAGAACCACGGCACCGCCGACGTCGTGAGCTTCCGCGACGTGCGGATCGCGCCGCTCTCTGCGTGCTGCCCCGGCGGCGCGCCCTCCTCTGCCAACCCGAGCAGCTGCTGCTGACGATCGAAGGGGAACAACCATGGCGAAGAACAGGATCGACCGTCGGGCGTTACTGCGCGGCCTCGCCGGCTCCACCGTCGCGGTCGGCGCGGCGAGCCTCGCCGGAGCGCTGCCCGCCACGGCGTCCGGCGGCGCCTCGAACGGCCACCTGGTGCCGCGCGGGCACCTGGGCATCCAGCTCTACAGCGTCCGGGACAAGGTCACGCAGTTCGGCTTCGCGGCCGTCTTCGAGGAGCTGTCCCGCATCGGCTACCGGGAGGTGGAGTTCGCCGGCTACACCCAGGGCAACGTCGGCCCGATCACGCCGGCGCAGATCCGCCAGCTGCTCGACGACAACGGGCTGAAGGCGGCCGGCAGCCACCGCGGGCTCGGTGACTTCCGGAACAACCTGGAGTGGGAACTGGACGTCGCCGAGGCCCTCGGCATGCCGGCCCTCGGCACCGCGCAGGCGCCCACCGGCAACCGCACCATCGCCGGGTACCAGGCCGCCGCCGCCGAGTTCAACGCGTGGGGCGCCGCCGCCGCGGCCCGGGGGATCAAGCTCTACCAACACAACCACACCATCGAGTTCAGCTTCGCCGTCGATCGGCCCGACGTGCGGCTGTACGACCTGTTCCTGGAGCTGACCGATCCCCGGTACGTGTTCCTGGAGATGGACATCCTGTGGGCGTACGGGGGCGCCCGCAAGTATCCGGGGTTCCGGCCGGTCGACTACGTCAACGCGCATCCGCACCGGTTCCCGCTGTTCCACGTCAAGGACGGCGTCCCGCTGCCCGACCCGCAGCAGGGCAACTCCTACCTGGACGTCGAGTTCGGCGCCGGGGTCATCCCGTTCGCCGAGTTCTTCACCGAGCTCGACGGGGGCGGCCGGTTCACCTACCTGTGGGAGCAGGACACCGGGCCGAACGCCCAGCCCAACCCGCCGGGCTCCCTCGGCGCCGCCGAGCGCAGCTACCAGCGCATCGTCGACCTGCGGGGTGACCGGTGAGCGCCTGGCGTCTCGTCGAGGACCCCCCGCCGCCCGGGGACGGCGGCACGCCCGAGGACGACCGCGCCGGCAAGCGCCGCGGACCGAGCACCCGCCGGCTGCTGGTGGTGGCGGCCACCGTGCTGCTGACCCTGGTCGGCGCCGGCGGCCTGGCCGCCGCCCGCTCCGGGGCGTTCTTCGCCGAACGGCCGGAAGGCTGTGCCAAGCCGGACCGCAGCATGCAGCTGTACGCGGTGGAGCTGCCCAAAGACGGCACCCAGATCCGGCTCGGCTACGGCCTCACCCCGCAGACGGCCTCCTACCCGGGCCCGACGATCGAGATGACCGAGGGGGAGTGCGTCGCCATCACCCTGCACAACCTGGTGCCGGCGGCCACCCTGACGCAGCTGCGTACCGACCCGGCGCACCCACTGGGTGTCTCGCTGCACGTGCACGGGGTCAAGTACACCCAGCTCTCCGACGGCACCGTGCAGAGCGGCTCCTTCGTCCCGCCCGGCGAGTCGCGCACGTACACCTGGTTCGCCCAGCAGCGGAACAGGAAGACCGGTTCGCCGGGCACGGCCGGCTACTGGTGGTACCACGACCACGTGGTGGGTGGCCCGCACGGCACCCAGGGCCTCGGCGCGGGGCTCTTCGGCGGGCTGGTGGTCCGGCGACCCGGCGACCCGAAGCCGGATCGCACCTACACCGTGGTCTTCGGCGATCGGCAGAGCATCAACCTGCGCCGGGGCGCGGCCGCCGACACCTGCGACGCGCAGAACCCGCAGCCGGGGCCGACCTGTCTGGTCGCCCGCAAGGGGGAGAAGGTCGAGTTCGTCGTCGTCGGCATCGGCAACGACATGCACACCTTCCACCTGCACGGGCACTCCTGGGCGGACACCCGGACCGGCCTGGTGGACAACGGACAGCCGTTCGCCGACGGCGTCCCGATCATCGACAACAAGCCGCTCGGCCCCGGCGACTCGTTCGGGTTCCAGGTGGCTGCCGGTGACTCGGTCGGACCGGGGCACTGGATGCTGCACTGCCACATGCAGTTCCACTCAGACGGCGGCATGTCGACCATGCTGCACGTCCTGAACGAGGACGGGACCATGCCTCCGGGCCACGACCAGCACTCCCACCCGGCGAACGCCACCGGCACCACCGCCGACGCCGGGCAGCACCAGCACAAGTGACGCATCGTCTCCTGCTCGACCCGCTCGGACAACGCACCTCCGCCACACCTCACCTGTGAAGGAGTCGAAATGGCTCAACAACGCCGTTTCCGGCTGTCCCGATGGGGCGGACGTCGGCCCGTCGACGTCACAGCCTCCCCACCACCGGCCACCCGCCGGGCCGTACGACGCACGGGCGCTCTCGCCGCGAGCGCCGTGCTGACGCTCGGCCTGCTGGCCCTGCCCGCGCACGCCGCCGGCCCGGCGCCCGTGCAGGCGGCGCCCGCCGAGGCCGCTGCCGCGGTGAAGCTGCTGGTCTTCCACGGTCCGGTGGACCAGCAGGACGACCCGGTCGCCAAGGCTGTCGACGCGATCCGGGACCTGGGCGCGGAGCACGGCTTCGCCGTCGACGCGTCCGCCGACCCGGGGGTGTTCACCTTCGGCAACCTGGCCCGGTACCGGAGCGTGGTGTTCCTGTCCGCCAACGGGGTCACCCTCGACGACGCGCAGGAGGCCGCGTTCCAGGCGTACATCAAGGGCGGCGGCGGTTTCCTCGGCGTGCACGACGCGGCCCGCGCCCAACCCACCTCCGCCTGGTTCACCGGCCTGATCGGCACCCGCCCGGCCGCCGGCCTGCCGAACGCCGAGAAGCCCGTCTCCGCCTCGGCGAGCGCGGAGAACCCGCCGAACGAGACCGCCGCGAAGGCGATCGACGGGTCGACCGGGACCAAGTGGCTGACCTTCAACCCGACCGGCTGGCTGGCGGTGAAGCTGGCGAAGCCGGTGGTGGTGAGCCGCTACGCGCTGACCTCCGCCAACGACTTCCCCGGCCGGGACCCGAAGAACTGGACCCTGCAGGGCTCCGAGGACGGCACCACCTGGACGGACCTGGACACCCGCAGCAACGAGACGTTCCCGCAGCGGTTCCAGACCCGGCAGTTCAGCTTCACCAACAGCAAGGCCTACCAGCACTACCGGCTCAACGTCACCGCCAACAGCGGCGAACCGCTCATCCAGCTCGCCGAGCTGTGGCTGATCGGTCCCGACGCCGGCCCGCCGCCGGACAGCACGGTGCAGCAGGCGGTGGTCGACCTCACCGACCGGCAGCACCCGGCCAACCAGGGCCTGCCGCTGACCTGGAAGCGGTCCGACCAGTGGATCAACTGGGACCCGAGCCCGACCGGCCGGGTGCACACCGTCGCGCAGGTCGAGGAGGGCACCTACAACCCGGGCCTGAGCGGCAACGGCGCCTTCCACCCGATCTCCTGGTGCCAGGACTACGACGGCGGCCGGTCCTTCTACACCGGCATGGGACGCACCGAGGCCAGCTACACCACCGACAAGCAGTTCCGCAGCCACCTGCTCGGCGCGATCAGGTGGACGGCCGGGCTGGTCCGCGGCGACTGCCAGGCGACGGTCGCCTCGAACTACCGGATCGAGCGGCTGACCGCCACCAACCAGCCGGGCCAGCTCGACCAGATCGGCGAGCCGCACGGGCTGACCATCGCGCCCGACGGCACGGTGTTCTACATCGGCAAGGCGGCCTGCGCCACCGGGCCGGTCGTCAGCTGGGACGACCCCAAGGTGGGCCTCGGCTGCGGGACCATCCACCAGTGGGACCCGAAGACCAAGCAGGTCAAGCTGCTGACCACGCTCGCCGTGATGGGCAACCGGGGCAGCGGCAGCGAGCTGGTGAAGAACGAGGAGGGCCTGGTCGGCATCACTCTCGATCCGAAGTTCGCGCAGAACCGCTGGATCTACGTCTACTGGATGCCGCACGAGTCGATCGACCGGGTCAAGCGGATCGGCCAGCGGACGGTGTCCCGGTTCACCTACGACGCCGCGAAGCAGACCATCGACCAGGGCACCCGCAAGGACCTGCTGCACTGGGACACGCAGATCCACAGCTGCTGCCACGCGGGCGGTGGGATGACCTTCGACGAGAGCGGCAACCTCTACATCGGCACGGGCGACAGCAACTCCTCCGGCGGCTCCAGCGGCTACTCCGGCAACAACTGGACCCAGGAGTACCAGGGCGTGTCGTTCCAGGACGCCCGGCGTACCTCCGGCAACACCAACGACCTCAACGGCAAGATCCTGCGGATCCACCCGGAGCCGGACGGCACCTACACGATCCCCGACGGCAACCTGTTCACCGGCAAGGAGGAGGGCGGCGGCAAGACCCGTCCGGAGATCTACGTGATGGGTGTCCGCAACATCGCGCGGATCGCCTGGGACCCGGTCAACGACTGGCTGACCGCCGCGTGGGTCGGCCCGGACGCCGGTGGCCCCAGCCCGGAGCTCGGGCCGGCGAAGTACGAGACGGCGACGATCATCACCTCCGCCGGCAACCAGGGCTGGCCGTACTGCATGGGCAACCGGCAGCCCTACCGGGACCGCAGCAACACCGACGCCAACGTGCTGACCGGCTGGTACGACTGCGACAACCTGAAGAACACCTCGCCGCGCAACACGGGGCTGGTCAACATCCCGCCGGCCCGCGACAACATGATCTGGTACTCGCCGCAGGGCGGTGGCCCGGTCTACCCGAAGCGCACCGACGGCAGCGGCCTGCCGACCTACCAGGTCGGTCAGGAGACGTTCACCCAGCCGTACCTCAAGGGCGGCGGCCAGGCCATCATGGACGGCCCCACCTACCAGCGGGAGAAGGTCGACGTCGACAGCGGCGTGGCCTGGCCGGCGTACTGGGACAACAAGTGGTTCATCGGTGACCAGTCCAACGCCAACAACCGCGTCGCGGTGACCGTCGACCCGGCGAACGTGCCGAAGCAGGGGCCCCCGGCCTTCGCCGAGGACCTGCGCAGCATCATCCGCTCGGGCAGCGGCGGCACCCAGCTCCAGTCCTGGATGGACGCCAAGTTCGGCCCGGACGGGGCGCTCTACCTGCTCGACTACGCCGGCGGGTTCTTCAGCCTCCACCCGAACCAGAAGCTGATCCGGATCGCCTACCAGGGCGGCCCGGCCACGCCGAACCCGGACCACGCCACCGCGCGGGCCGTCGCGCAGAGCAACCCGAAGACCATCGCCTTCTCCAGCGCGAAGGCCGGCGGCGTGGCCTGGGAGTGGAACTTCGGTGACGGCAGCGCGCCGTCGCGCGAGGCCAACCCCACCCACACGTACGCGAAGTTCGGCACCTACCGGGCGACGGTGAAGGTGACCTACGCCGACGGCGAGGTGGCCACCGGAACGATCGAGGTGGTCGTCGGCTGCGCCGCACCGGACACCCGCAAGACGGTACGCCTTCTCGACGCCGACACCGGCGTGACCAACCACCAGGTCGGCGGCAACTGCACCGTCAACGACCTGATCGACGACGAGCGCATGTGGCCGAACCACGGCCAGTTCGTCAGCCACGTCAGCGACGTGGTCGCCGGGCTGCGCGCCGGCGGCGTTCTCGACAACCGCGAGGCGTCGACGCTGAACCGGGCGGCGGCCCAGTCCGAGATCGGCAAGATCAGCGGCTACCGGGCCATCTTCGACGGGACGGCGCAGTCACTGGCCGACTGGCGGCAGGCACCCGGCGGGTCGTTCACACTGCGACCCGACGGGTCCATCCGCAGCTCCGGCGGGCTCGGCATGCTCTGGTACGCCAAGCAGGAGTTCGCCGACTTCTCGCTGCGGATGCAGTTCCGGGACGTCTCCGCCGAGGGCGTCCACGCCAACAGTGGCGCCTTCGTCCGGGTCCCGGATCCCAGAATCCCGCTCGACCAGCGACCGGCCGGCAGTTGCGGGACGGTCGGGTCGGCCCGTAGTTCCCAGGCCTGGGTGGCCATCTACTGCGGTCACGAGATCCAGATCTACGACGGTCCCACCGGCGAGCCGCAGAAGACCGGGTCGATCTACAACTTCGACCCGATCGGGCTGGACCAGGCCGGGGTGACTCCGAAGGGCCAGTGGAACGACTACGAGATCCGGGTGGTCGGGCAGCACTACACGATCACCCGTAACGGCGTCGTGATCAACGAGTTCGACAACACGCCGGGCAAGGCCTCGTCCCGCCAGGGCGACCCGCCGACGGACCTGCGCCAGTTCCTGAGCGGATTCGTCGGGTTGCAGAACCACGGCAACAGCGACCTGATCGAGATCCGCAACGTCAGGGTGCGGGACCTGTAAACAGCATGGCGCCGGGTGCGGGGGTGATCCTCCGCACCCGGCGCACTGCCGGCCGCGCCCCCGCGACGACGATCGTGCCGGCCCGGCCGAGGCAGCCAGACTCCCCGCCGGCGCGGGGGCCGGCGTCAGGCCCGGTGCTCCCCGTGCGTCACTGCCGCCCGGCGGGTGGCCGCGACGAGTCGGCGCGTGATCCACAGCGGAGAGGTGACGGCGTTTCCCATCACCACCGAGTGGGCTCCGGCCGCGAAGGCCCGGTCGATCTGTTCCGGACTCCGGTAGCGGCCCTCGGCGATCACGGGCACCGGCAGGAGCACGGCGAGCCTTGCGACGAGGACCAGGTCGGGGCCGTCGCCGGGCGGGCTGGACGGCGTGTAGCCGGAGAGCGTCGTGGCCACCGCGTCCGCACCGTCGCGGACGGCGGCCACCCCCTCCGCCGCCGTGGAGACGTCCGCGAGGACCAGCGCGTCGGTCTGCTCCCGTACCGCGCGGACCGTGTCGGCGAAGGTCCGCCCGTCCGGACGGGGACGGTTGGTGGCGTCCACGGCGACGATGTGTGCCCCTGCCTCGGCGACGTCGACCGCGTGCGCCGCCGTCGGGGTGATGAACACCCCGTCGACACCGTGCTTGTGCAACCCGATGACCGGCACGTCGACGGCGGCGCGGATCGCCGTGATGTCGGCGGTGCCGCTGGCCCGGACCGCCACCGCGCCGCCCCGTACCACCGACGCGGCCACCCGGGCCTGGACGTACGGGTCGCGCATCGGGTCGTCGGGTTCGTCGGGCAGCGGCTGGCAGGAGATCACGAGGCCACCGGCCAGGTCGTCGAACACACTCATGGTCTCGTCCTCTCGTCGTCGGCCACGGCCGGTGTCGGGACGGTGTCGCCGGCCAGTCGGGCGGCGCCCACCACGACCGCGTCGGCATGCAGCGCCGCGGGGAGCAGGGGCACGTCCGCCCAGGCCGCGGGCAGTTCGGCGGCGAAGGCGGCGCGGGCGCCGGGGAGCAGGGCGCCGGCCGCCCCGCCCGCCACCACCACCGCCTGCGGATCGAGGACGGCGACCAGTCCCGCGAGCGCCCGGCCGAGGGCCGTGCCGGCGAGGGCCACGACCTGCCGGGCGGCCGGGTCGCCGGCCGTGGCACGCTCGGCCACGGCCCGTCCGCTCATCCGCAGGCCGGTCTCCAGGGCGTACGCGGCGGACAGCCCGGTGCCCGAGGCGATGCCCTCCAGGTGCCCGTACCGGCCGCACCCGCAGCGCAGCCGCTCGGCGCCGGGGGCCGGCAGGTGCCCCACCTCGCCGGCGGCGCCCCGGGCGCCGGTCGCCAGGCGGCCACACCGGATCATGGCTCCGCCGAGGCCGGTGCCGACCGCGACCAGAAGCAGGTGCGGGCGGTCCCGTCCCGCGCCCACCCAGCCCTCGCCCAGTGCGGCGGCGTTGACGTCGTTGGTGACCCGGACCGGTCGACCCAGCCGTTCGGCCAGCTCGTCGGCGACCCTGGTGCCCGCCCAGCCGGGCAGGCTGTCGGTGGCGTACCGGATGGTGCCGGTGGTCGGGTCGACCGTGCCGGCGGTGCCCACGCCGACCGGGCCGGCGCCGGCCGCGTCGAGCAGCCCGCGGGCGAGCCCGGCGGCGGTGTCCAGCACGGCCGCCGGGCCCGACGCGGCGGGGGTGGGTGCCAGGCGACGCCCGAGCACCTCCCCGTCGGTTCCGACCAGCGCCGCCGCCGTCTTGGTGCCGCCGATGTCGAGGCCCACGAGGGGAGCGGCCCTCGTCACCCCTTGAGTCCGGTGTGCGCCAGGCCCTCGACGAACTGCTTCTGCGCGATGACGAAGACCACCAGGACCGGCAGCGCGGTCATCGACGCCGCAGCGAGTTGGACGTTCCACATCGGGCCGCCGTAGGCGTCGACGAACTGGGTGAGCGCCTGGGGCAGGGTGAACTTCTCCGGCGAGGAGAGGAACACGATCGGTTCCAGGTAGAGGTTCCAGCTGTGCAGGAAGGTGAAGATGGCGACCGCGCCCAGCGCGGGCCGGGACAGCGGCAGCGCGATCTTCCAGAAGGTCGCGAAGCGCCCCAGCCCGTCGACCCGCGCCGCCTCCTCCAGTTCGCCGGGGAGGCTGATGAAGAACTGCCGCATGATGAACGTCGCCAGCACGCTGGGCGCGCCGAGGATCGGCACCAGGATCAGCGGCCAGTGGGTGTCGACCAGGTCCAGCTTGAAGAACATCTGGAACAGCGGCACGATCGTCACCTCGCTCGGGATGAGCAGGCCCGCGAGCACCACCAGGAACAGCACGTTCTGGCCGCGGAACCGGATCCGGGCGAAGGCGTACCCGGACAGCGCGGACACGGCCAGCGTGCCGACGGTCACCACCAGCGCGATGTAGAGGCTGTTCAGGTACTGCCGGCCGAACGGCTGCAACTCGAACACCCGCTGGTACGCGTCCAGCTTCGGACTCGCCGGCAGCAGCTGCGGCGGGAAGGCGAAGATGTCGGCGACCGGCTTCAGCGAGGAGGTGACCATCCACCAGGTCGGGAAGACGAACGGGATCGCCAGGACCAGCAACACCCCGTAGAGCACCAGCTTGGTCCGGGGCGACAGGTCACGATTCATGGAAGACCCATCTCTTGCGCATCTGCCACTGCAGCACGGTGAGCGCGAGCACGATGGCGAACAGCACGATCGACAGCGTGGCGCCGTAGCCGAAGTGGTGGAACTGGAACGCCTGCTGGTAGAGGTAGTAGACGAGCACGGTGGTCGAGGTGCCGGGCCCACCCTGGGTGAGCACCGCGATCTGCGCGAAGACCTGCAACGAGCCGACCACCGTGATGATCGAGGTGAGCAGGATCGTGGGGCTGATCAGCGGCACGGTGATCCGCCAGAACTGGCGGATCCGGCTGGCTCCGTCGACCTCGGCGGCCTCGTACATCTCCGCCGGCACGCCCTGCAGGGCGGCCAGGAAGAGCACCATATTCAGGCCGACGTTCTTGAACACCTGCACCACGACGACCGAGAGCATCGCGGTGCCCTCGCCGCGCAGCCAGTTCGGTCCGTCCACGCCGACCGTGTCGAGCAGGCCGTTCACGCCGCCGTTGTCCTGCAGCAGGAACCCCCACACGATGGTCCAGGCCACCAGCGAGACCACCACCGGCGAGAAGAACAGCGTGCGGAACACGATCGTGCCGCGCAGCTTCTGGTTGAGCAGGACGGCCAGCAGCAGCGCCAGGCCGAGGTTGAACACGACCAGGCCGACGGAGAACAGCCCGGTGGCCCGCAGCACCGCGCCGAGGTTGGAATCGTCGGCGAGCGCCGAGTAGTTCTCGGCGCCGACGAACTCGAACGTGCCGGCCAGCACGTTCCACTCGTGCAGGCTGTACCAGACCACCAGGATCAGCGGCAGGATCACGAAGGCGACGCTGCCGAGCAGCTGCGGCGCGATGAACAGGTAACCGGTGAGCTGGTCGCGGCGGCGGCTGGTCCAGTACCGCCGCGACCCGCCCCGGGTGGGCGGGGCCTCGACCCCGCCCACCCGCGTGTCCGTATGGGACATGGTCCGGCTGCCCTACTTCGCCAGCAGCGGCTGGATCTTGGCGCAGAGCGCGCCGAGGACGGCGGTGACGTCCGCGTCCGGCTTCCACAGCGGGTCGAGCCCGGCGCGGACCTGCTGGCTCAGCTCGGCCTGCCCGGCGTGACTGGGCTTGATGACGCCGTTGGTGATGCCGTCGATGACGACCTTCTGCAACTGCTCGGGCTTCAGCGTCGGGTTCGTCTTGGCCAGCGTCTCCGCGGTGAGCTGCGACTGGCGCGGCGGCGGGAAGAACTGGGCGAGCTTGGCCGAGTTGGTGGGGTTGGTCAGGAACGCCAGGAAATCGGCGGCGGCCTGGGCGTTCCGGCTCTTCTTCATGACTCCGACGCCGGCCTGGCCCATCACCGAGTAGCCGCCCTTCGGCCCGGCCGGCAGCGGGACCAGGTCCCAGCCGAAGCCGTCGGGCTTGAGCAGCGAGGCGCGGGAGATCTGGGTGACCGTCATGGCCGCGTCACCGGCGAAGAAGTCGGCGGTCGTGCCCGGGCCGGGCAGCGCCTTCCCGGTGAAGATCGCCTTGTGCAGGGTGGTCATCGCCTCGACCATCTCCGGGGCGGCGAAGCCACAGGACTTGCCGTCCTCGCTCCACGCCCGGGCGCCCCAACCCGTCCAGAAGGTCGACAGGTTGTCCCAGCCCTTGTAGTCGAAGTCGCGGATCACGAGGCCGGCCTTGCCGGTCGCGCCAGCGGTGGCGCCGGCGACGGCCAGCGCGTTGTCCCAGTTCCACTGCCCGGCCGCGATCAGCTCGGCCGGCGTCTTCTGGCCGGCCTTCTTGAGCAGGTCGGTGTTGACGAAGACCCCGAACGGCGAGGTGGAGAACGGGTAGGCGTACAGCTTGCCGCCGTTCTGCCAGAGCTTGAGGGTGGCCGGGGAGATGTCGTCGTACTGGTAGCCCTCGGCCTTCTTGAGGGTCTCGTCGAGCGGCAGCAGCGCGCCCGAGGCGACGAAGTCGGGGGCGGAGTTCTCCAACACCCAGGCCAGGTCGGGCGCGTTCCCGCCGGCGATCTGGGTGGTCAGCGTCGTGGTGTAGGTCTCGAAGGGCAGCGGGTCGAACGTGATGGCCGCGACCTCCGGATGGGTCTTGCGGTACTCGTCGGCGATCTCGTTGAACAGCTTGAGGTGCGCCTCGTTGGCCGACCAGATGGTCATCCGCAGACTGGCCGGGCCCTTGTCCCCGGCGTCGTCACCGCCACCGCAGGCGGACAGCGCGAGGACGCCGGCCAGTGCCGCGGCGACACCGCGCACACCCTTTCCCAATCTCATGATCTTCTCCTCCGGGGGTGTTCAGTAGCCCGCGATCCGGGGCCAGCGCATCTCCACGCCGGCTGCCGAGAGGCGGTCCTGGAAGTCGGCCAGCAGGCGGGGGGTGCCGCGGACCGCGCGCGGGGACTCGCCCCGCGCCAGGCAGAAGTCGGCGAGCAGGCCGGCGACCTCGCCGACGTTCCACTCGACCGGGTGCAGCCGGTAGCTGCCGTTGGTGACGTGCGTCGTGCCGATGTTCTTGCCGGCCGGGAGCAGGTTCTCGACGCGCTGCGGGATCAGCGCGCCCAGCGGGATCTCGAAGGGGCAGGAGCCGACGTCGATGTAGTTGTCGCCGCCGGTCGACGGGTGCAGGTCGATGCGGTACATCCCCACGCCGATCGAGTCCGGGTAGCTGACGGCGCCGTGGTCGCCGCGGACGGCCAGCGACAGGTCCTGTTCGACCACCGTGTACTCGGCCCGGACCCGGCGCGACTCCCGGATGTAGGGCGCCTGCGCCAGGCCGTCCCGGCTGCCGGTCACGTCGCCGCGCAGGCGCAGGCCGGGGAAGCCGGTCCCGCCGTCCGGCCGGGGCGCCTCGGTCTGCAGCCAGTACAGGACCGAGTACGACAGCTCGCGGGCCTTGCTCAGGTGCCAGGACGCGTTCGGCACGTCGATGACCGGGCCCTCGAAGTAGTCGATCATCGGCCAGTTCACCAGCGTGATGTCGCTGCCGTACGCGCCGTCGGTGAAGTTGCGCCGGGCCGCGATGCGCCGGAACGTCCAGAGGTTGCCGTCGCCGGGGTTGACCCGCTGGTCGGCGTTGACGGCCAGCGGGTCGTCGTCCGGGTTGGGGGTGAAGCTGCGTTCGACGATCTCCAGGGTGCGGGGGTGCGGCGACCGCCAGGACAGCAGCCGGTCACCCCAGAAGTCGGGCTTGTAGTCGCGCCAGAAGTCGTATCCGGCGGGACGGTCGATGGTGTGGTCGCCGTCGACGTGGTCGACGGCGAAGCAGACGGAGACGGCCTGCATGTTCATCGGCTGCGCCTCGGCCGGCGCGCTGGGCTCGCCGGTGTCCGCCTGCGACTCGAAGCCCGTGACGTACTCGGTGCCGGACAGCGGCAGCAGCTCGCCGGTCTCGGTGGCGTCGAGGACGTACGGGGCGGTGATGTCGATCCGGTCGTCGCGGTCGCGGTGCGCCACGGTCACCGCGACCACCCGGTCCCCGTTGGTCTCCGCGGCGACCGGCCGGTACGGCTGGAGCACGGTCAGCCGGCCGGCGCCGCGGTACGGCGCCAGCATCTGCTCGATGACGGCGACGGCCACCCGGGGCTCGTGGCAGAGTCGGCTGACCCAGCCGGCCCCGGGGTTGAGGTCCGTCCAGCCCCGGGACCGCTCGGTGAGCGGGTAGTGCCGGCGGTAGTAGTCGCGGATCCCGGTGCGCAGGGCCCGGTAACTCGCGGTGGCCCCGAACTGTTCGATCCAGGAGTGCTCGTCCGGCGGGACGGCCTGGCTGGTGAGCTGCCCGCCGAGCCAGTCGAACTCCTCGGTCAGGATGACCGACCGGCCGGACCGGGCCGCGGCGAGCGCCGCCGCCACCCCACCCAACCCGCCCCCGACGACGAGGACATCCGCACGCATCTGTACCACTTGCTTCCTTCCGGTTGCACGGTCACCGCGATGGGCGCGGCCGACCGCCGATCAGGGGGCGCCGAGGGTGTCGCCCTCGACGAGTTCGCAGGGGAGCAGCCGCTGCTGCACGCCGGCGGCGCTGCCGTCGATGACGCCGGTCAGCACCTCGACCGACTGCCGGCCCATCTCCTCGCGCGGGATGCGGAACCCGGTGAACGCGATGTCGGTGGGCACCGGGACCGTCGGGTCGCCGAGGGTCAGGATCGACAGGTCACCGGGCACGGTCAGGCCGCGTCGCCGGGTGGCCAGCTCCAGCGCCACGGCGGTGGCGAAGTCCTCCACGAAGGCGACGGTGATCCGGTCGGCGAGCAGGGTGTCGAGGACCGCCTCGGCGTCCTGGGCGGCGACCGTCAGGTGGCGGGCGTTGTCCGCGGCCGTCGCGGACGCGACGAATCCGCGCCGCCGGTCCTCGGAGGACTCCGCGGTGGTGCCCATGCTCAGGTAGGCCAGGCGCCGGTGCCCGCGGGCGAGGGCCAGGCCCACCAGTTCGCCCACCGCCCTGGCGTAGTCGGCGCCGACGTACGGCACCGGGCCGCCGGCGTCGTCGCGGCGGCCGACGGCGACGTACGGGAAGCCGTCGCGGTTGAGTCGGCTCAGCTCCGCGCCGTCGATCTCCCGCCCGAGCAGGATGCACCCGTCGGCCAGCCGTAGCCGGTTGTCCTGGTGGAAGATGCGCCGGCGGCCGTCGACGACCGGGGCGCTGGTGAACAGCAGCAGGTCGCAGCCGGCGCGCTCCGCGTAGTCCTCGATGCCGAGCAGGAAGGGGTGGAAGAAGTCGCGACTGCCGCTGGGGAAGGCGGGCTCGTAGGTGAAGACGCCGATGATCCGGTTGAACCGCGCCGCGAGTCGGCGGGCCACGGGATCGGCGGCGTACCCGGTCTCGGCGATGACCCGCAGCACGCGGTCGCGGGTCTCGGGCGCGATGCGGACGTCGGCGTCGGCCCGGTTGTTGAGCACCAGCGACACGGTCGCCTGGCTGACGCCGGCCAGCCGGGCAATGTCACGCTGTGTGACGCGTCGGGGGATAGCGGGCACAACGGTGTCCTTCCGGTGCGGCTAATGCGTATTAGCGCTCGGTGTTGGGGAGGAGCCTGGCGGGCCGACCGGGTGTGTGTCAAGGGGTGGGCGTAGATATTTCAGCGAGATGAACTCCCAGGGCTAATGCGCATTAGCTCGCGAGTGGACCACCGGCGGCCGCAGCGGGCGCGCGACGCCCGCCGCGCGACCGGGGTGCGCCGGGGGGAGCGTGGCGGCCCCCTTGACAAGGCTGGTCCCGGTCGAGCAGCATTCGGGAAGCGTGAATGCTAATACGTATTAGTCGCCGATCGGGGCTGCCCGTCCCGCGGCTGCGGTCAGCTGGCCGCCTCACCCAGCGTGACCTCGCGTCGCCCCGTGGCGCGATGCGCCACGTCCACAGTCACCATCCGTACGGGGGGCCGTCCCCCTGATCTCCGCGTCGACGGCCCCCTGCACCGGCTCCCCGCCCGGCCGGCCGGGGAGCGCCCCCACCACCCCCAAAAGAGCAGGAGCAGCCATGACGAAAGCACCCGTCCGAGTGCCCAGCCGCGCCGCCGTGGCGGCAGCCGGCGTGGGCCTCCTGGTCGCCGCCGTGGCCGGTGCCGCTCCGGCCGCCGCCGAACCGACAGCGCCGGACTTCCCGCGCTTCACCTACGCGGGCACCGCGTTCGACAAGGGCGCCCTCACCTACAACCCGACGAACGAGTTCATCTTCCCGAGCGTCATCCGGGCCGCCGACTACTTCTCCGACCCGCTGGGCACCTACTACCTGTACTATGCGCCCCACGAGCGCCCCGGTGGGATCGCCCTGGCGTATTCCGACTCGATCGACGGCCCGTGGACCGAGTACCGGGCCAACCCGTTGATCAGCAACACCTGGCTGCCCCACTACGCCACGGTCAGCCACATCTCCTCCCCGCACGCAATCTGGGTCGAGGGCGAGCGGAAGTTGTTCCTCTACTTCCACGGCGAGAACTCGATCACCCGATACGCCACCTCGGACGACGGCATCCACTTCAGCTACGGCGGGACGGCGGTCAGCCGGGACCACAGCACCGGCGGGGAGACCTCCTACGCCCGCGTGTTCGAGCAGGCGGTGCCGCGGCTGGGCAGCCGGTACCTGATGCTCTTCATGGACAATCCCACCGCCGCGCTGCCGGGGCCGACCGGGCCGGTGTCCCGGCGCATCCGCTGGGCCGTCTCCCCGGACGCGCGGACCTGGACGACCCAGCCCGACCCGATCGTGACCCCGCAGGGCATCGAGGGCCCGAACGCCTCGGGGCCGTTCTTCCTGCGCTGGAACGGCCGCAACCTGGTGATCTTCCACGCCGCCGACGGCAACATGCACGCCGTGGACGTCGGCGAGAACTTCGACCGGGAGGTCCACCTCGGCGTCGTGCACGACTCGATGAACACCGCGCCGGACCTGGGGCGGTCGGCCGCGCCGACCTTCTACTTCGACGGCCGCACGGCGCACATGTACTACGAGGCCGGCGGGCGGCTCACCGCGACGATCGGCCACGCCGTCGCCACCCTGGACCAGCCGGTGCCTGCCCGGGAGGTGAACTGCGTGGTGGACCGGCCGGTGCTGTGGCCGCCGAACCACGAACTGGTGGACGTCACCGTCACGGCGGACCTGCGCGACGGCGTCCTCGGCCCGAACGCGCTCACCCTGACGGCGGTGACCGGCGGCGACGTCGCGGACGTCAGCGGCTTCGCCCTCGGCACCCCGGACACCAGCGGCCGGCTGCGGGCGGAACGCGACGGCGCCGGCGGAGACCGCGTCTACACCCTGACGTACGCGGGCCACGACGAGATCGGCCGCCCGGTCGGCTGCGCGGTGACCGTCACCGTGCCCCACGACCGGCGCGGCAGCTGACCGGCGGGCGCCGGCCGTACCGCTCTGGGTACGGCCGGCGCCCGCCCGGCGGCGGGGCGGCCGGCGTTACGCCCCCGCCGCAGCCGGCTCGACCGGCTGCGTCCGGACCGGCGGTGACCCCCGCCGCGACAACACGCCCGGCCACCAGGTGCGGCGGCCGATCTCCAGCGCCAGGGCCGGCACGAGCAGGCTGCGCACGAGGAACGTGTCCAGCAGCACGCCGACGCCGACGATGACGGCCGACTGCACCGACGGCACCAGCGGCAGCACGCTGAGCGCGCCGAAGGTGGCCGCCAGCACCACGCCCGCGCTGGTGATGACGCCGCCGGTGACCGTCAGCGCGTGCAGCACGCCCCGGCGGTGCCCGAGCCGCGCCGTCTCCTCCCTGGCCCGGGTGGCCAGGAAGATCGTGTAGTCCACGCCGAGGGCGACCAGGAACAGGAACGTCTGCAGCGGGATCCCGACGAACAGCTTCGTGTAGCCCATGGCGTCGAGGATCAGCCCGGCCGCGCCCATCGCGGCGACGTAGGACAGCACCACGCTCGCCAGCAACAGCAGCGGCGCGACCAGGGCCCGCAGCAGCAGCACCAGGACGGCGAACACCACCGCCAGGATCAGCGGGCCGACGACCCGGTTGTCGCGGCCGACGGTGCGTTCCTCGTCGAGCAGGTACGCGGTGTCCCCGCCGACCAGCGCCTGCGCGTCGGGCACCGCGCGCACGGCGGTGCGGAGCCGGTCGACGGTGTCCAGCGCGGCGTCGCTGTCCGGCGTGTCCGCGAGGACGGCCGCGACGCGTACCCACCGGCCGTCGGGGGAGCGCTGCGGCTCGCCGACCTCGGCCACCCCGGGCACCGCACGGGCGGCGGCCACCACCTGGTCGGCCGTGCCGGCGGTGGCCAGGATCTCGGCGGGCGCCACGGTGCCGCTCGGGTAGTGCGCGGCGATCATCCGCTGGCCCGTGATCGAGCCGACCTCGGTGGTGAACGACTGGTCACCCGGCATGCCGATGCTGAGATTGCCGATGCCGAAGCTGAGGGCGACCAGCGCCGCCGCCGTGCCCAGCCACACCACGCGCGGGCGGCGACCGACGACGCCGGCGACCCGGCGCCACAGCCCGTGCCCGGACGCCTCGTCGTCGACGACCGCGTCGGGGGCGTGACGGGGCACGAACGGCCAGAACAGCCAGCGCCCGAAGATGACCAGCACCGCCGGCAGGAGCGTGGTCATGGCGAGGAACGCCGCGGCGATGCCGACCGCGCCGACCGGTCCCAGGCCCCGGGTGGCCGGCAGTTGTGCGGCGAGCAGGCACAGCAGGCCGACCGCGACGGTCGCCGCCGAGGCGCAGATCGCGCCGATCGACCTCCGCAGCGCCACGGCCATCGCCGCGTGCCGGTCGGCGTGCCGGCGCAGCTCCTCCCGGTACCGGGCGATGAGCAGCAGGGCATAGTCCACGCCGACGCCGAAGACCAGCACGGTGAGGATGCTCTGGCTCTGGAAGTCGACCGCCAGGCCGCCGTACTCGGCCAGCAGGTAGACGACCGCGCTGGCGAGCTGGTTGGCCAGCGCGACCGTGAGGAGCGGGATCAGCCACAGGACCGGGCTGCGGTACGTGAGGAGCAGCAGCAGCGCGACGGTGCCCGCGGTCGCCAGCAGCAGGGCGGTGTCCATCCCGGCGAACGCGTCGAAGACGTCCTCGGTGGCGCCGGCCTCGCCGGTGAGCGCGGTGCGCAGCCCGTCGGGGGCGCCGGCGGCCAGCCGGTCCCTGATGTCGGCCACCGCGTCGGCCCGCTGCTCGTCGTCGCCGGCGACCGGGAAGGACACCAGCACCGCCTTGCCGTCCTCGCTCGGCACCGGGGGCGACACCTGGCCGCCGTCGGCGTACGCGGCGTACGCGGCCCGGTCGCCGTCGACCTTCGCGCGGTCGGCCTCGGTGAGCCCGCTCTCGCGCACGTAGACGGCGACCGCGAGGGGCGCCTGGGAGTCGGGGAACGCCGCCTCCGCCCGCTGCACCGCGCGGCTGGTCTCCACGGAGGCGGGCAGCGCCCCGAGGGTGTCGTTGTTCTGCACCTCGGTCAGCTTGATCGCCAGCGGTCCGGCCACCGCGACGAGGACGAGCCAGAAAACGAGCATCGCGTACTTGGTGCGCCGGCCGGACGGTAGGCCGGCCAGTCGTTGCCGCCGGGACATGTCGGGTCTCTCCTGCCTGGTTGTGGTCACACCTCGATCCTTCGGCCGGAGGGGGGCGTGGGCAGGGGTGTCAGGTCCCGAACGTGGGTGGTGCTAGCACCACCGATTCCGGTGCGACCGGTGCCGGAGAATGGGCGCCGTGGACAGCTCCGTACGCGCGTTCGTCAGGCAGTCGGTCCGGCCCGGCGCGCTCGCCGCCGTGCAGGGCCTGGCCGTGGCCCTGCTCAGCCTGACCACCAACGTGGCGCTGTTCGTGCTGTCGGTGGTCTCGCTCGCGCTCATCCCGGTCTTCGGCATCGGGTTCGCGCTGTTCCCCGCGGTCACCGTGCTGGTGCGATGGTCGACCGGGCTGCAACGCCGGGTGGCCGGGTGGCACGGCATGCCGATCGCCTCGCCGTACCCGCCGGCGCCCGAGGGCGCCCGGCTCGGCACCTGGCGGCGGTTCCGCTGGGTGGTCGGTGACCCGGCGACCTGGCGGGACTTCGCCTGGCTGGTGCCGGGCATGGTGACGGGCGGGGCGTGTCTGCTGGCGTTCGTCCTGCCGGTGTACGGGCTGGAGGGCGTCCTGCTGCTGCCCGTGGTCCTGTTCCTCACCGTCGACTGGTACGGCTACGGCGTGTTCTGGCCGATGGACAACCTCGTGCAGGCGGTGCTGTCCGTACCCCAGGGATGGTTGTTCCTGTTCGCCGGCCTGGTGGTCGCGCCGTGGCTGGTGTGGCTGCACTTCCGCTTCGCCGGGTTCTTCCTGGCCCCGACCCGGGCGCAGGAGTTGGCGCTGCGGGTCCGGCAGCTCTCCGCCACCCGGGCCGACACGGTCGACACCCAGGCCGCGGAGCTGCGCCGGATCGAACGCGACCTGCACGACGGGGCGCAGGCCCGGCTCGTCGCGCTGCGCATGAGCATCGGCCTGGCCGAGAAGCTGATGGCCGACGACCCGGCCGCGGCGCAGCGGCTGCTCACCGAGGCGCAGGAGACCAGCGGTCGTGCCCTGGTCGAGCTGCGCGACCTGGTCCGCGGCATCTACCCGCCGGTGCTGGCCGAACGCGGGCTCGACGGCGCCGTGCGGGCGCTCGCGCTGGCCGTGCCGCTGCCCGTGGAGCTCGACGTCGTGCTGCCCGGCAGCCCGCCGGCCGCGGTCGAGTCGGCGGCCTACTTCGCGGTGGCCGAGGCGCTGGCCAACGTCACCAAGCACAGCGGCGCGGCGCGGGCGTGGATCCGGCTGGCGTACCGCGACGGTCGGTTGACCATGGTGGTCGGCGACGACGGCCGGGGCGGCGCGACGCCGGACTCCGGGACCGGCCTGTCGGGCGTGCAACGCCGTCTGGCAGCCTTCGATGGCACGATGACCGTGACGAGTCCGCCCGGCGGACCGACTGTCGTGACCATGGAGCTGCCGTGCGAGTTGTCATCGCGGAGGATCTCGCCCTCCTCCGGGACGGGCTGACGCGCATCCTCGACGCGTTCGGCTGCCAGGTGGTCGAGGCCGTCGCCGACGGGCCGTCCGTGCTGCCGGCGCTGGTCCGGCACCACCCGGACGTCGCGGTCGTCGACGTGCGCCTGCCGCCGACCTTCACCGACGAGGGGCTCCAGGCGGCGTTGCAGGCCCGGACCCGGCTGCCGGGCCTGCCGATCCTCGTGCTCTCCCAGCACGTCGAACAGTTGTACGCCCGCGAGCTGCTCTCCGACCGTGGCGGGGGAGTGGGCTACCTGCTCAAGGACCGCGTGTCCAATGTCGACCAGTTCGTCGACGCGGTGCGCCGGGTGGCCGGCGGTGGCATGGTGATGGACCCGGAGGTCGTCTCCCAGCTCCTCGCCCGCAACGCGACCGCACAGCCGCTGCGGGAACTCACCGCGCGGGAGCGGGAGGTGCTGGGCCTGATGGCCGAGGGCCGGTCGAACGCGGCGATCGCCGGGCGGCTGTTCGTCACCGAGAAGGCGGTCAGCAAACACATCAACAACATCTTCAGCAAGCTGGGGCTGCCGCCGTCGGACGACGACAACCGCCGGGTGCTGGCGGTCCTCGCGTACCTGCACGGGTGAGGTCGCCGCGTAGCCGGCCGGCCTGGCCGGCGCCGCGGTCGGGCTGCGTGCCGCGCACCCCGGGCCGCTGCGCCGGCCCGGCTGACCGTCCGCGCGGATCGCCGAAGGCGCGCCTCAGCTCGGCCCCTCGTCCCGGTGCTTGCTAGGTTCGGCTCATGATCGACAAGGATGCGGCGGTCGAATGGGTGATCGCGCACGGTGACGAGTCCGACGGGCACCGACTGGCGACGGTGCTGACCGGGGTGTGGCCGACGCCGCTGGACGTGGCGGACGCGTTGTTCGCCGACCAGTCTCCCGAGGGCGGTTTCCCGGCACCCTGGTCGGCCGGCGCCCCCTCCGTGGCGGCGACGTGCGAACGGCTCGTCCGGATCATCGAGTTGGACCTGCAGTACAGCTCCCGGGTGGACCGTTGCGCCGACTGGCTCGCCGCGCTGGTCGCGCCGGACGGCACGGTGCGCTCCGCCGTGGACACCGGGCACCTGCCGTCGCAGGACCCGCTCTACCTGCCCGCCTACGTCGGCTGGTGCCTGGCGGTCCTGGACCGGCCCGAGGCGGCCGGGCGGGCCGCCCGGGCGGTGCGTGACGCCGTCGAAGCCTCAGGCGCCTGGCCGTCGTGCCTCACCACCACCTGGCTCGCCGCCGCCCTGCTGTGGGCGGTGGGGCTGCGCGAGGAGGCGGACCAGGGGCTGGACATCCTGGCGCGGCGGCTGCTCGACGCGCCGCCGGCCGACGTCGCCCGCGCCGGATGCGCACTGCGGACGGCGTTGCTGCCCCCGGACCATCCCGTGTTCCGCGCCGTGGTCCGGCGGCTCACCGCCACCCAGCGCCCGGACGGCTCGTGGCCGGTCGACGGTCCTCTTTCCGAGCAGGTGGCGGTCGCCATCACCGCGATAGGCGCCGTCGCCGGCCTGGTTTGAACCGCGTCCGCCGACAGGGCGACAGGCGGGGTCAGGAGCGGTGCCGGCGGGCCAGTTCGCGCATGCCCGCCCGCCAACCGTCCGGGTCCGCCACGCGGCGCCGGGCGTAGTCTGCCACCTTCGGGTCCGCCGCATCCGCCGCATCGCCTGACCACCCGCCGGCTGCCCTGCCCGGGTACTCGGGCGTCCGCCGGCCGCGCCTCGCCGACGCGGCCGGCGGCCTTGGCGGGCGGGCCGAAACATACCTTCATTGCCAGCGTGTCAACATGTAGACAATATTCTTGATTCTGTCTATCGTCAGCACCACTTAGCGATGTCCTTCGATTTGAAAGAGGTCGTCAATGGTGCACATCAGACGATGGGCCGGCATCGCCACGGCCCTCCTGGCGACGGAACTCCTGGTCGCGGGCACCGCTGCGCACGCCGCCACGCCCACGCCGGACCCGGCCCGGGCGAGCGTCGAGCAGGCCGTGACCGTTAAGCTGCTCGGGCAGGCCCGGGTCGCCGGCGAGGCGCACGCCGAGGGGCCCGACACCCGGGTCACCGTCACCCGAAAGAGCGGCCGCTGGGCCTTCGGCACCGCCGTCGCCCTCACCGGCCACGAGGAGGACGTCCACCCGACCGGCGCGATCTTCATTGCCCGCGCCGAGGCCGGCGGGTGGCAGGTGAGCTTCGACGGCGAGGCGGAGTTCGGCGAGTTGGCCGCCGAGTCGCCCCTGGTCGGCAAGCAGGAGAAGGACGTCTTCACCCGCACCCCGGGCACGATGTACGCGGGCGGCGACTACCGGACCGGCATGGCCCTGCCGTTCGCGGTCGGCCAGACCTGGACGCTGACCAGCGGCCCGCACGGCTGGGGCGGCTACGAGACGCCGTACAGCTCGATCGACCTCGCGGGCGGCGACCAGGTGGTCCGCGCGGCCCGGGCCGGCACGGCGTACACGATGTGCCGGGGGTGGATCCGGGTGATCCACGACCGCGGCTACTCCACCGACTACTACCACCTGTGGAGCAACATCTCGGCCAACGGCACGGCGGTCGGCCAGGGCGCCTACCTGGGCTACACGGGCACCGACGTCACCTGCGGCGGGGCCGCGTACGGCCGGCACGTCCACTTCGGGCTGCGGCAGAACAGCGCCTACGTGCCCATCGCCGGCCACGGCCTCGGCAAGTGGGTGTTCGAAAACGGCGCCTCGGCCTACCAGGGCGGTGCGCGGCACGGCTCGACCTGGCGGGGCGCCGGTAGCGCGATCTACAACTACGGCGCGCTGGGCTTCAACCAGGCGGTCGTCGACGCCAACGGCGGAGGCTCGCTGACCAAGCGGTCCGGCCCCGGCACCGGCTACGCCGTGCTCGGCTCGGTGGGTGACGGCGCGACGGTCACCATCTCCTGCTCCGCCAACGGCACCAGCCACACCGGCCGGTACGGCACCACGTCGCTGTGGAACCGGCTCAGCGACGGCACCTGGGTCTCCGACGCCTACCTGTGGACCGGCGTGAACGGCGCGGTCAACGGCTGGTGCTGACCGGCCCCGCCGAGCGTCGACGCAGCGGCCCCCGCCGGAGACGGTGGGGGCCGCCGTGGCGCGGGGACGGGTGGCGGACGGAGCGCCTCGGAGCCGCCGACCGGCCCGGGGTCGGGGCGCCGCTCCCGCCTACTCGGGAAAGTCGTCGTACTCCCAGTCCCAGGTGACGCGTCCGCCGTCGGCGAGCACGACGCTGGGGAACGACGACGCGGGGGACTCCTCCAGCGCCGCCCGGTCGAGTTCCGGGCACAGGTACGACAGGGCGTACGGCCGGCTTCGGAGCCAGGCGCCGTCCTGCTCGGCGACCGGCGCCTCGATGGCTCGGATGTCGGACGGTATGTCGTCGGAGATGGTGCCGAGAGCGACCGCGACCGTGGGGGAGAGGGCAAGGCAAGCCCTGCCGAACAACCGGCAGAATCCGCGCCACCGGTCCGGCTGCCGCGCGAGGTCCCGGAACTCCCGGCTGAAGTAGCTGACCACGAGGATGCTGCCCCTCGAACCACCGAGCAGTTGTGCCCGCGACTCCAGGCCGGCCCATTCGCACGGCAGGACCCTCGAGTTGTCGTCGAACCTGAGGCCGTCGGACCGGAGGCCGATGGTCCTCGACAGGCTCCGGAGCCATCGTTCGTCATCCTCGGGGACGCTGGTCAGGAAGAAGGCGGCGGCGTCCCGCCACTCGGTCACCGCCCGTCTCCGTCGACCCGTGGCCCGAGGACCGTCACCTGTCGTCCTCCCGGCCCCACCCGGTTCTCGAGCTCCTCCGCCGCCTCCCGGGTGATCCCGTTCCGAAGGTGGAGGATGATCCGCGGGTCGTCGAAGCGGGTCGGCCAGGACGCGTCGGGGTCGTGGGCTGCCGCCATCTGCTCCGACAACTGGTTCCAGTGCTCCTCGATGTTGTTCATGTCGCGCAGGTACTCGCGCTTGGCGTCGATCCACTCGAATCGGCCGTCGCGGAATCCGACCACGTCGATTTCGCGCTTGGTGCCGTCCCGTCCCTTGACGTAGACGCCCATGCCCCGGACGTCGGGATGGGCGAGCGCCACGTCGATCTCCCATTCCATCGTCAGGACGCGGCGGCCGCGCTGCGGGTTGTACTTGCTGCCGTCCTTCGCCATCGCCGTGATGTCCTGGTGCACGTTGTTGAAGTCTTTCTTCAGGCTCTCGATGTTGGCGTTCGGGAACTTCCTCGCGAGTTCCGACATCTTCGCCCGTACCGTCTCCAGGTTCTTGAGCCAGATGTCGACGTCCCTGCGCTGCTCGTCGGTCGGCCCGGCCTTGTCCTTGAACTTGCCGGCCAGTTGGAGGGCCCGCTCCCTGAGCCTGCCGGCGGCGTGGCCCTTGCCGAGTGGGCCCACGGCGTCCTTCCCGATCCAGCCGACCACGACGTCGAAGGCCGCCAACGCTTCCACATCGCCGTCGAGCGCCGTCCTGAGCTCGTCGAGTGTCCGCTGGTCGCCCGGGCTCGGCTGTTTGGTGCCGACGGAGCCGATCGGCCGCGACCGGTGGGCGGAAAGGCGGGGCGCGGCGGCGAGGACGGCCTGGGCGCAGCGGTTCGCGGCGTCCCGGTGGCGGTGGGCGGCCTCCGCCACCGCCCGGCAGGCCGTCTGCCGTTCGAACTCACACATGCCCGCTTCGCGGCCGAGCGCCACGGCCCACTGCCGTTCGGGCTCCCGGAGGCCCTGGCTCAGGTGCGCCGCCGACGCCGCGTCGAGCCCGCGCCAGATGTCGCCACCCTGGAAGGACACGGGCACCACCTGACAGAACCGCTGCAACAGCGCTCGGTAGCGCTCGTGCGCCCGGATGCCCTGCCGCAGGGCGAGCCGGGACGCCGTCTGGACCTGATCCAACTCCTGGGCGTAGCCGGACAGGGCGGCCGCGCAGGCGTCGTAGGCCGTGGTCAGGGCGGCGGCGTCGTCGGGAAGGTCGGCGAGCATGACGTCGAGGACGTCGGTGTAGTCACCCCACAGACGGAGGCGGGCCCGGTCGGCGGCCACCCCACGGAGCCGCTGGCCGGCCTTGCGGGACTGGTCGGCCTGCTGCCGCAGTCGATCGACCAGCGCACGAACCTGTTCCGGTGACCCGGGCGTCGGATCGGTCCGCTGGTCGACGACCAGCCAGTTCTCCATCCGCGGCGATCAGCCGAGCCCGCCGGCGAGGCGGCTGTCCAGGTCCTGGTACTCCCGGACCACCTCGTTGAGGAACGTCGACATGCCCTCCAGGCCGTCGATCATGTTCTGCGCGCCGGTGGACCACTGCTGGTACGAGTCCTGGAACCGCCCGGAGGCGAGCTGCGTCCGGAACTCGCTGCCCACGAGCTGGTCGATCATGGACTTGAGCGCCTGGAGTCGCTGGGTCATCTCCACCTGCCCG
Organism: Micromonospora sp. NPDC047620; assembly: GCF_043205005.1. Classification (NCBI taxonomy): domain Bacteria; kingdom Bacillati; phylum Actinomycetota; class Actinomycetes; order Micromonosporales; family Micromonosporaceae; genus Micromonospora; species Micromonospora sp. NPDC047620. The sequence continues at coordinate 72,237 of NZ_JBIDDG010000025.1, forward strand.
GACCTGAGCTGCGACGCCGCCCGCTGCAGCCCGTCGTAGCCGACATTTACATCCGTCATGTGTCGCTCCTTCTGCTGGTGTGGCCGGGAATCGCGTGGCGGTTCAGCATCTCGTCGAGCGAGAACTGCCCGTCGGCGACCCGGTCGAGCCACCGCGCCAGGCGCCGCAGCGACTCGTCCAGGTCGTGGTGGGACCGTGCCGCGGCATCGGCGAATCGCTGCAACGACTCCGCCACCGTGTTGGATCCGGCGAACCCCGGGGCGTCGGGTCGTTGCCAGGTGGCCGCCGCCTCGGACCGGACGGCGTCCAGGCCCCTGGACAGCTGACGCATCCCCTCCGGATCCAGGCTGAAGCGCTCCGCCATCGGTCCTGCCGCCTCCTGACATCCGTCGCCGACCGGCTGTCACCCGGCACCGCCCGATGGCGCCGGATCGGCTGGTGACGCCGGTGCCCCGGCCGTGCTGGGGGCGTTGCCGCCAGGGCCGTCCCGGTACTGTCCACAGTGACTCTACGGGCTGTCGGCAAGGAGTGGGCGTGCAGGATTCCCGGTCGTCTCAGCGGCTGGTGGCGGGGCGGTACCGGCTCGCCGAGGTGCTCGGCCGCGGGGGGATGGGAGTGGTCTGGCGCGCGACCGACGAGCTGATCGGCCGGGCGGTCGCGGTCAAGGAGATACGTGCCGACCCGGCCCTGCCGGCCGAGGAGCGCGCGCTGTTCGGGCAGCGGGCACTGCGCGAGGCGCGGACGGCGGGGCGGATCAGTCACCCGGCCGTGGCCGCCGTTCACGACGTGGTGCCCGCCAACGCCGACGACGAGGCGGTCTACATCGTGTCGGAGCTGGTGGAGGCGCCGAGTCTCGCCGACGTCCTGGAGCATGCCGGGGCGCTGCCGCCGGCCCGGGTGACCACGATGGCCGTGCGGATCCTCGACGCGCTGGCGGCGGCGCACTCGTCCGGTGTCGTACACCGGGACATCAAGCCCGGCAACATCATGGTGCTGGACGGCGACGACGTGAAGCTCGTCGACTTCGGCATCGCCCAGGCCGACGAGGACAGTCGGCTGACCCGCAACGGTATGATGGGCTCCACCGGCTACCTCGCGCCGGAGCTGTTCCACGGTGCCGAGCCGACCCCCGCGACGGACCTGTGGTCGGTCGGCGTGACTCTGGTGCAGGCGGTCAACGGCCAGGCTCCGTTCGACCGCGCCTCCACCGCGGCGACGATCCGCGCGGTCCTCCACGACGACCTGCCGGCCGTACGCTGTGATCCGCCGCTGGCCACCGTGGTCGCCGGACTGCTCGCCCGGGACCCGGACCGACGGATGACGCTGGAACAGGCCCGCGCGCTGCTCGCCGGCGCCGATGCCGGCGCTGACGCCGCGTCCGGCCCGCCGGCCGGCAGCGGAACCAGCGAGCCCCTGGCCGGGGCCGCCGACTGGGAGCAACAGCCCACCACCCTGCACGGGACGGCCGCCCCCGGGCCCCAGCCACGCGGGCCGGTCCGGCTCGCGCCGCCCGACCCGGACGCCGGCTTCCAGGTGTCGCCGCCGCGGTCGATCCGCCGCGCCAACCTGCTGGCTCTCGTGGTCCTGCTGGCGCTGTCCGGGTGGGCGGGCTGGATCCTGCTGCACGAAACGCTGAGCATGCCGCTGATCACCGTCATCCCGACGGTGGCGGCCATGTGGGCCGTCGGGGCGAGCAGTGTGCACTTCCCGTGGCAGGGCCGGCTGAAGATCACCGAGGCGGCGCTGGTACTTCAGGGCACAGCGGCCCCGACGGCGCAGGGGCGATCCGAAGTCGTCCTGCGCTGGGGTGACGTGAGGGAGCTGATCGTGGCTCCCGCCGCGGCAGGGTCCGTGGATCGCACGACGATCACCGTCGGCTTCGCCACCAAAGCCGCGGCCGCCCGGCTCTCCGTGCCGCCGTTCAAGGGCTACCTGCGGCCGCGTGTCAACGACGGTCCGATCTGGGTCGTGGGTGACGTCGTCGCCGACCCCGAGGCGGTGGCGGAGGCGGTCGAGGCCGCCGTCCCGGACCACGTCACCGTCGCGGACGAGACGGGCGGCGCCGCCGGCGGGGCCGCGGCGACCAACCGTCACGTCGGCCCGCGCCGGGGTGGCCTGGTCCTGTGGATCCTGCTCGTCCTGGGCCTGATCGGCGGGACCTACTACTACCGGGACCAGACCGCGGACCTGGTCACCCTCACCGAGGACGCGACGTCGGTGGTGGCGTACGGGCCGGACGGCACGCTGCTCGGCAGCGCCGCCGAGGGCACGATCACCGTGTGGAACGTGGCCACCGGGCATGCCGTCGCCATCCTGTCCGGCCACGCCGACCGGGTCACGTCATTGACCTTCAGCCCGGACGGGAAGTTGCTGCTCAGCGGCGACGACGGTGGGGCCGTCAAGCTGTGGGACGTCAGCACCCAGCGCAACACGGCCACCCTCGCCGTCGGCGACAGCGAGTTCCGGATCGTCTCGGCGCTTTTCAGCCCCGACGGCACCGCGTTCGCCGTCGCCGACTCCGTCGGGAGCGTCGCACTGTGGCGGCTGGCCAACCTGGGCAGGCCGGTCCCGGTCGATGCCGAGGGCATCGACGTCGGCGTCATCCGGTTCAGCGCGGACAGCCGGCTCCTGCTCGGCGTCGACGAGGAGAGGGGCGTCCGGCGCTTCTGGCAGATCACCACCGGCGCCAGCGTCCGCCCTGCCGGCACCTTCGACCCCATGGCGACCGTCCGGCCCGACAACTCCGTCCTCATCCGGGACGCGGGCTCCGACCGGATCCTGACCACCCTGCGCGGCAACACCTACAGCGTCACCGCCACCGCCTTTGGCCCCGGGGACCTGTTCGCCACGGGCACCTGGGACGACATCCGGGTGTGGCGGACGACGACCGGCCGCACGGTGCAGGTCCTGGGGACCAACCTCTTCCGGTTCAGCGGTCCCGACTGCGATTCGCTGGCGCTGAGCCCGGACGGCAAGACCCTCGCGTGCGGCAGCGACGACGGGCTCCGGCTGTGGACGTTCGGGGCGGAGCGGTGACGATGATCCTCCGGGTGACGGTCCGGGACGCCGGAACGGGGCTCTGCCGGGACGTCGAGGTGATCGCGGAGCCGGGCACGAACGTGGGTTCCCTGCTGTCGGCGCTGCCGGTGCCCGTCGACGGCCGGCCGTGCTTCGTCGGGGCGGTCCGGCTGGACGCCCGCTCGACGGTGGCCGACAGTCCACTGGTGCCCGGTGCGGTCATCAGCGTGGGCGGGCCCGGTCCCGCCGGTCGCCCGGTCGGCTCCGGTGCCGGCGGCGTGCTGGAGGTGGTGGGCGGCCCGGACGCCGGCCTCGCCGTGGCGCTGCCCCCGGGCCGGCACTCGCTCGCCCGGAGCTCCCGGGCCTCCGTGTCGCTGCGCGATTCCGACGTGTCCCGGCGCGGCCACGCCGAGGTGGTCGTCCACGCCGACGGCAGCGCCGAGGTCGCCGACAGCGGGTCCAGCAACGGCACCTTCGTCGACGGCGTGCGGATCACCGGGCGGACGAGGCTGACCCCGCGCGCCGTGCTGCGGGTCGGAGCCGACGAGCTGCGGTGGAGCCCCGCCAGGGCTGGCGCCCTGCGGGTGGTGCGCGCCCCGGACGGGCGACTGGACTTCGACCGGGCCTTCGACCCGGCCCCGGTCGTGCCGAGTGTCGAGGTGACCCTGCCGGTCCACCAGCCCGCGGTGCGGGGTTCCGCCACGATGGCCCTGCTCGGCGCGGGGGTGGCCGTGGTGGCGGCGCTCGTCACGCAGCAACCGATGCTGTGGCTGGGCGCCGCCGCGGCCGTCATCGGGTACCTGGTGATGAGCTCGTCGGAGGAGAAACAGGGCCAGGAGCGGGAGAAGGCCTTCACCGACGCGAAGCAGGCCGTCCAGGACAAGATCACGTCCCAGGTGCGGGAGGAGCAGAAGATCCGTCACCTGCTCGCCCCCGGGCCGACCCGGATCGTCGAGACGGCCACGGGGGAGCGTTCCGACCTGTGGACGCGGCGATCGGACTCGCCGTACGGCCTGACCCTGCGCGTCGGCACCGCCGACCAGCCGGCCTCCGTGACGGTACGCGGGGAGCCCTGGCCCGGCTTCGAGCCCCCGACGGTGCCGGCCGTGCCGGTGACCGTCGACCTGCGGGCCACCGGTGTGCTCGGCGTCGTCGGGGCCGACCAGCCCGTGGCCGACATGCTGCGGTGGCTGCTGATCCAACTGGCCACCCTGCGCGGTCCCGACGACCTGCGCCTGGTCGTGATCACCGCACGGGACTCCGACGGGCTGGGCTGGACGCGGTGGTTGCCGCACGTCGACGCCGGGGCGGGGGAGGCCGTGCCGTGCTGGATCGGCAACACCGCGCAGACGCGTGCCGCCCGGGTGCGGGAGCTGCGCCGTCTCGTCGCCGCCCGACGCGCCGACCGGGTCGGCGCGCCCGGCGGTCAGGCCGGCACGGAGGTCGTCGTCGTCCTGGACGGCGCTCTCGCCCTGCGGGAGCTGCCCGGCATGGACGTGGTCCTGCGCGACGGGCCGGCGGTCGGCGTGTACGTGATCTGCGCCGACCGGCACAGCATGAACGAGTGCCGGGGCCTGTGCGAGGTGGGCGAACGCTCGGTGGAACTCACCCGCAGTCCGGACGACCCGCCCGTCACCGGCCGCCCGGACGCCCTCGACGAGGTGACAGCCGATCGGCTGGCCCGCTCGTTGGCGCCGATGCGGGACCGGGCCACCCTCGCCGCCGCGCAGCACGCCGTCCCGGGCCGGGTCCGCCTGCTCGACCTGCTGGGCCTGGGCGTGCCGACGGGCGACGACGTGCTCGCGCTCTGGGGTGACGGTCGAGGGCCACGCACCCGGGTGGTGCTCGGTGCGGACGCCGGCGGGCCGGTGCACGTCGACCTGGCTGAGCAGGGCCCGCACACGATCCTCGGTGGCGCCACCGGCGCCGGCAAGAGCGTCCTGCTGCAGACCCTGGTCACGGCCCTGCTGCTGGCCAACCGGCCGGACGAACTCAACATGGTGCTGGTGGACTTCAAGGGCGGCAGCGCCTTCCTGCCCTTCGAGCGCTGTCCCCACGTGGTCGGGCTCATCCGTTCCACCGGGGAGAGCGTCGCCGACGTCTTCGACGACGCGGCCGCGGCGCGGGTGCTGGCGTCGATACGCGCGGAGGTGAGCCGGCGCGAGTCCCTGCTGGCCCGCTACGAGGGGGAGATCGACCGGTACTGGGAGAAACGTCGCGCGCAGGCGCAACTGCCGCCGTTGCCCCGGCTCGTCATGATCTTCGACGAGTTCGCGCGGGTGCTCGACGCCGCTCCGGACTTCGTCCGGGAACTGGTGAACGTCGCCGCCAAGGGACGGTCCCTGGGCATGCACCTCGTGCTGGCCACCCAGTCGTTGCAGGGCAAGCTCTCGCCGGAACTGAAGAACAACGTCTCGCTGCGGATCAGCCTGCGCCAGAACGAGGCCGCCGACAGCACGGAGGTGCTCGGCGTGCCGGACGCCGCCGCGATCCCCGGTGCGCTCCGTGGACGCGCGATGATCTTCTGCACCACCGCCGAGACCCGGGTGCCGCAGGAGTTCCAGTCCGGCTACCTCGGCGACCCACCGCGCTCCGGCGTCGTCGCGGCCTCCGTCCGTGCCCTCGAACCAGCCGACCTGGGCGTGCCGCGCACCGTCGAGAGCACCCGCCCCGGGGACGCCGCGACCGACCAGGACCTGGCGATCGCCGCCGTCGAGGAGGCCGCCCGCACAGCGGGGCTGTCCGCTCCGTTCCGGCCGCTGCTGCCCCCGCTGCCCGCGACCCTGACCCTCGACGACCTGCCCCGCCGGCAGACCGCCGCCGCGCCGGCCACCGCCGTACCGCTCGGCCTGGCGGACGAACCCGGGCTACAGGCGCAGCCGGCGGAGTTCCTCGACCTCGCCGCCGCCGACCGGCTGATGGTCGCCGGTGGTCCGCAGTCGGGCCGTACGACGTTCGCCCGAACCCTGGTCACGAGCCTCGTCACCCGATTCGCACCCGACCGGGCGCACCTCTACCTCATCGAGCGCAGACCCGGCGGGCTCGCCGACTACGCCGACCTGCCGCACTGCGGCGGAGTGTTCACCCCGGCGGATGCCGACCGGATCCGCCGCCTCATCACCTGGCTCGACCAGGAGACCAGGCGGCGCGCGGCCCACCGCCCTGGCCCGGGCGACAGCCCACGTCCCCACGTCGTGGTCGTCGTCGACGGCTGGGAGCACTTCGAGGACCACGGCGACCCCGACTTCGTGGAGACCCCGCTGCTCGCCACGCTCCGTGGCGTCGTCACCGCGGGCGCCCCCCTCGGTGTGCACGTCATCCCCCTCGGCGGCCAGGACATGCTCAACCACAAGCTGCCGAGCCTGTACAACCGGCGGCTGCTCCTGCCGTTCCCGAAGGAGGACACCCGGCGCGCGCAGCTGAGCTCCGCGATGGCCAGTCCACCCCCGCTGCCCGGGCGCGCCGTCGACGCCGGCAGCGGCCGTCACATCCAGGTCTGTCAGCCCACGGCATCCGCCGCGCATCTCGTGGCCGAAGCCGGCGCTGCCGCCCGGGACGCCGACCCCGCCCGGCTTCCCCGACGGTTCCCCGCGCTGCCCACCCGGATCACCCTCGACGAACTGGCCCAGCCCGACGCGCCCCCGAGCGCCACCTGGATTCCCCTCGGTGTCGGCGGGGCCGACAACACCACCGTCGGCGTCGACCTCTTCGAGGCCGGGCCCCACCTGCTCATGGTCTCTGGGCCGCCGGGGGCCGGTCGCACCACCGCCGCCGCCACCGTTGCCCACGGCCTTCGCCGACGGGGTGTCGGCGTGCTCGCGGTCGCGTCGTCCCGGTCGCCGCTACCGCGACTGGTTCCGGACGATCCGCGGGTACGGGTGCTCACCGGAACGGCCATCGCGGACACCGACCTGCGGGCCGCCGCCGCGGCCTTCGCCGACACCCCCTTCGCCGTGATCGTCGACGACGCCGACCAGGTCTCGGTGCTCCCGACCGAGCAGGGGTTCGCCAGCGCGCCCACCCTGCTGGAGGAGATCGCCCAGCCGGCTGCCCGCGGCGGTCGCGCCCTCGTCCTGACCGGAGACGCCGCGCCCGTGCTCACCGGCTTTCCCAGCCCGCTCGCCCGGCTGATCAACACGGTCATGAACATGGGCACCCGCCTGCTGCTCACCCCCGAGAACCGTGCGACGGCGCTCGCGCACAACGTGGCTCTCGAACCGGACCAGTACTTCACCGATCCACCCGGGCGGGGCTACCTGTCGACCGGTCGGTCGCCGGCTCTGCTGCACCTGGCCGTGCCCGAGGCGGACCAGGCCCGGTAGCGGCGGCCAGCAGCGCCACGACCTCGGTCGCCCGGTCCGCGCCACCCGCCCCCGTGACGGGCAGGGGCGGGGGTGGACGGGCTGCCGCCCGCCACCCCCGCCCCTGGTCAGCGGGTTACGCCGCGCGGCACGAGGCGAGCACACCGACCACGCCGACGCCGGGCTCGGGCAGCGGCAGCCCGGTCGACGCCGCCGGGCACCGGGGCACGGTGAGGTCGTAGACGCCCCGCCCGAACGTCGCCGCGGTGAGCTGCCGGGTCGGCTCGTGGTAGCGCAGGTACATCACGGCCGCCGCCGGCAGTTCCCCACCGAGGGAGGCCCACTCGCCCCCGTTCCACGCCGACACGAACACCCCGACGTCGGTGCCGACCAGCAACAGGCCGTCGGCGGTCGGCACCACCGAGTTGACCGGCGCGTCGGGCAGCCCCCCGCCGATGTCCGTCCAGGTGCGGCCGCCGTCGCGCGTCATCATCACGTGCGCGCGGTCGCTACCGGAGCGGAACGCGGAGAACGTGGCGTACGCGATGTTCGCGTCCGTGGGGTGCGCCGCCACCCGGGTCACCCACGTGCCGGGCAGTTGCGCGGGGTCGACCTGGGTCCAGGTGCCCCCGAGGTCGTCGGTCCACCACAGCCTGCCGTCGTCCGTGCCGACGTAGAGCTTGTCGCCGTCGGTGGGGGCCGCCGCGATCGTGGTGATCGTGCCCCACGGGTAGCCCGACGGGTCGTTCGGCCCGCCGCCGGTGAGGTCCGGGCTGATCGCCGTCCAGGTGCGGCCGTTGTCCGTCGACCGGTTGACGACGTTGCCCGCGTAGTACATGACGTCCGGGTCGTTCGGGTCGAACTGCAGCGGGGTGAGCCAGTTGCGCCGGTCCGAGGTCGTCTGGCCGGGGCCGATGGACTGGCGCGGCGCGGCGCCGGCGTTCTCCGAGCGGTAGCAGGAGCCGTACTGGCTGCAGCCGAAGACGATGTTCGGGTTCTCCGGGTGGATGATCACCTGGAGGCCGTCGCCGCAGCCGATGGCGTTCCACGGGCCGCCCACGCCGTTGTAGCCGCGGTTGCAGCCGTTGTCCTGGGCGCCGCCGACCTTCAGCGCCGGGTCGGTCTGTGCGACGTCCACCGTGTAGAACTGGGTGTACGGCTCGTACGTGGACTTGACCCAGCCGCTCACCCCGTTGTCGTCGGAGCGGTAGAAGCCGCCGTCGTTACCGAGGTAGGCCCGGCCCGGCACCTTGGGATCCCAGCGCAGCACGTGCTGGTCGGCGTGCATGCCGCCGACGTTGCCGAAGCTCTGCCCGCCGTCGGTCGAGCGGCGCAGGTTCACCCCGGTGAGGAACACGTGGTCGGAGTCGGTCGGGTCGACGAACAGCTTGCCGAACCACCAGCTGAAGGTGGACTGGGACGCCTGGTTGGCGTTGACCGGGGTCTGCGTCCAGGTGTCGCCGCCGTCGTCGGAGCGGTAGAAGGCGCGGAACGGGCCGAGGGCGGTGCCGACGTACGCGTACAGCCGGTCCGGGTCGCTCGGGGCGAGGGCGAGACCCCAGCGACCCTGGTCGGCGTCGGTGGGCAGCCCGTTGGCCATCCGCTCCCACGTCCGTCCACCGTCGTCGGAGCGCCACAGGCTGGAGCCGGGCCCGCCGTAGGTGCGCTGGTGCGGCTCGCGCAGGTGGTCCCACATCGCCGCGTACACCCGGTTCGGGTTTTCGGGGTCGACGACGACCTCGGTGGCGCCGGTGGTGGCGTTCGGCGGGGCGAGGGCCTGCCGCCAGGTGTCGCCGCCGTCCTCGGAGAGGTAGACGCCCCGCTCGCCGCCGGGCACGAACAGGTTGCCGGCGGCCGCGGCGAAGATCCGGTCCTGGTTGCCCGGGTCGATGGCGAACCGGGCGATGGCGTGGCTGTTCTCCAGGCCGACGCGCTGCCACGTCCGGCCCCGGTCCCGCGACCGGTAGACGCCGTCGCCGCCGAAGGTGATCGAGCCGCCGCCCGGCTGCGCCTCGCCCGTGCCGGCGAAGAGCACCCCGTCGGTGGTCATCGCGACCGCGCCCATGCTCTGCGTCCCGCCGTCGGGCCAGGCGGCCTCGAAGGTGGCGCCCGCATCGGCGGAGCGCCAGACGCCGCCGGAGGCGGCGGCGATGAAGATCTGGTCGGCGACCTGCGGATCGACGGCGATGTCGACCACCCGGCCGCCGATGTTGCTCGGGCCGAAGAAGCGCCACTGCTCCCCGGCGAGGTCGCGGTAGACGCTGCGGGTGCGGGCGGCGAGCTGGTTCGCCTCGCCGCGGGCCTTCGCGTACTTGGCGGCGGACAGGTCGGTGCTGCCGTCGCTGAGCCGCTGGGCGGTCATCCACTCGGCGGGCAGCTCCATCGGCCCGGTGGGGCTGCTGGTGGCCAGCGACTCCTCGCCGCGGGCCGACGGTGTCGAGGTCGTCAACGCGGCCGCCGTCAGCAGCACCAGGGCTGCTGCCACCGGCAGGGCGCGTCTACCTCGGACGAGGGTGGGACTCATGCGGATCTCCCGTCCGTGTGCGGGTGCGACCGGGAACCAGTCGTCTGTCGCACGCTAGACAGCGCAGTGACCGGCGTCACCCGGCAACTGTTGGGATTCCGGTCGTCGGGTTAGGACACCTGTCGAGCGCCGCCACTATCCGCTCTGGAACTCCGGCAGCCCCGCGTCCTCCGAGTCCGGCCCCACCACCGCGGTCAGCGTGGTGCCGTCGGCGCAGAGCGCGCCGGCCCGCAGGTACATCCGCCGCTGCTGCGCCCGGGTCAGCACCTCGGCCTCGAAGACCTCGTCCTCGACGCGCAGCAGCTCGATGTCGGTGCGGCCCTCGTAGTGGGCGCGTACGTCCAGCGGGGTCATCCGGACGGTGGCCTCGACCGTCGTCAGAGCCCCCTGCTCCACCACCGAGGTGACGCGCGCGCCGTCGGGCAGCACCAGGCCGGCGACCCGGGCGTCGACCTCCGGCTCGGTGTCCAGCGGCACCCGGTCGCAGTCGGGCAGGTTAGCCAGCATCCCGGGGCCCCGCCCGGTCGCCTGCGGGGCGTCCGTCCCGCCGCAGGCGACGAGCAGCGGGATCGTGGCGGCGACCGCGAACACCCGGAGTCTCACCGCAGCAGGATGCCACCTCACCGCAGCACCCGCCAGCGTCGCACCATCAGCAACAGGGCGGTGATGACGACGGCCGTGACCGCCATGAGCACCGTCGAGATGAGCGCGCCGTACGCGAAGCCGGAGAACTCGAAGGCCTGGTCGAAGATGTAGACGGGCAGGTAGAGCGTGGCGTTGGCGGGTCGGCCGTCGGTGAGCACGTACGCCGGGACGAAGTTCACCTGGAGGGTGAGGATCGTGTCGCGGACGGCCAGCAGCACCAGCACGGGAGCCAGCAGCGGCAGCGTGAGCCGGCGCAACTGCCCGAACGGGCCGCAGCCCTCCAGCGCCGCCGCCTCGTACAGCCGGCCGTCGAGCATCCGGCGGGCGGCGAGGACGACGACGAAGCCCTCGCCGATCGGGAACGCCAGCATCAGCACCACCGCCACCCGGGCGGTGGTCGGGTCCGACAGCCAGGTGAAGCCGGGATGGCCGAACAGCCCGAGCACCTGGTTGAGCGGGCCGTAGAGCGGGTTGAGCACCCACAGGAACAGCACGGCCAGTGCGACGTCGGGGACGACCGTCGGCAGGTAGACCGCGACCCGGAACCACCGCCCGCCCGGCCGGGGCGCGGCGAGCAGCAGCCCGAGCCCCACCGCGGCGAGCAGCCGGACCGGCACGGCCAGCGCCACGTGCGTCAGGGACGCCCGCACGCTGTCGAGCAGGAAACCGTCGGCCAGCATCCGGCGTACGTTGGCCAGGCCCACGAACTGCGGGTCCCGGGTCAGCCCGGTGTGGTCGGTGAACGCGTACCCGACGTTGAGCAGCGCGGGCAGGGCGACCAGCAGCGCGACCGCCACGGCGTACGGGGCGAGGAACGCCCAGGCGGTGAGCTGCCGGCCGGCCCGGACCGCCTTCACCGGCGCCGCCCCGTGGCGGTGTCGAAGCGGTGGACACGGCCCGGGTCGGGGCGCAGCCGCACCGGGTCGCCCGGCCGTACGCCCGGCCGCGGGCCGGTCCGCACGACGAGGCGCGTGCCGTCGGGGCACCGGGTCAGCAGGACGGCCTCGCTGCCGAGCGCCTCCACCGCCTCGACGGTCGCTTCGACCGGGCCCTCGGCGTCGAGCGCCAGGTCCTCCGGCCGTACGCCGAGGGTCACGCCCGGCCGGCCGCCCAGCGCGCCGCCGCCGGGCACCAGGTTCATCGGCGGGCAGCCGAGGAAGCCGGCCACGAAGGTGTCGACGGGCTCGTCGTAGACCTGCTGCGGCGGCCCGACCTGCCGGACCCGGCCGCCGTCGAGGACGACCACCCGGTCGCCGAGGGTCATCGCCTCGGCCTGGTCGTGCGTGACGTGGACGGTCGTCGTGCCGAGGTCACGGTGCAGGGCGAGCAGGTCGGCCCGGGTGGCGAACCGCAGCGGCGCGTCCAGGCTGGACAGCGGCTCGTCGAGCAGGTAGACGCTGGGCTCGCGCAGCAGGGCGCGGGCCAGGGCGACCCGCTGGCGCTGCCCGCCGGACATCTCGTCGGGGTGCCGGTCGAGCAGGTCGGCGATCCCCAGCCGCTCGGCCGCGGCGCGGGCCCGCCGGTCGGCCTCGGCGCGGGGGACCCGGCGCACCCGCAGCCCGAACGTCAGGTTGCCCAGCGCGGTGAGGTGCGGGTAGAGGGCGTAGTCCTGGAAGACCATCGCCACGGCCCGCCGGTGCGGCGGCACCAGGGCGACGTCCCGGCCGTCGACCACGACCCGGCCGCGGTCCGGCCGGTCCAGCCCGGCGATCAGCCGCAGGACGGTGGACTTCCCGGAGCCCGACGGCCCGACCAGGGTGATCATCTCGCCGGCCCGCACGTCCAGGTCGATCCCGTCGACGGCGGTCGTCCGCCCGTACGACTTGGTCAGCGACTCCAGCCGGATGGCCCCGCGTCCGGTCACCCGCCCGCTCCCGCCGGCAGGGCGAACAACGGCCGGCTCTGCTCCTCCAGCCGGCGCAGCCCCTCCTCGCGCCCGACCCGGCCGTAGAAGACCTCCGCCAGCAGGGTGTCCGCCTCGCGTTCCACCCGGGACCAGGTGGCGGTGCGTGGGGTGGCGCGCAGGTGCGGCGCGGCGTCGAGGTAGACCCGCGACGACTTCGGCGGCTCGGCCGGGTCGAGGAACGCCGGGGAGTTGGCGACGTCGAGCCGGGACGGGACGGTGCGGCCGGACTCGGCGAGGATCCGCTGGCCGGCCGGGCCCATCGCGAACTCGATGAACCGCCAGGCGTCGTCGTGGTCGGGCAGGCCGGCGCCCATGCAGTAGGCGTCGCTGTGCAGGATCGACGCGGGCACGCCGCCCGGCGCGACCGGCAGCGGCGCCACGTCCCAGGTGAAGCCGTCGATGGTACGCAGCGTCGGCACGGCCACCCGGCTGTTGAGGTACATGCCCAGGGTGCCGCGCAGGAACCGGGCCTCGCTCGACTCGCTCTGCTCCTCGGCGTCGGGCGGTACGACGTGGTGCGTGAGTTGCAGGTCGAGGAACCAGTCGACGGCCCTGCGGGTGGCCGGGTCCCGGGTGAGGGTCAGGGTGGTGGGGCGGGTCGGGTCGTCGACGAGTTCGCCCCGGTTGGACCAGACGAACGGCGCGAGCCGGGGCACGGACGGCTCCACGCCCACCCCGTAGCGGCCGTCGCGGGTCAGCGCGCGGGCGGCGCCCAGGAAGTCGTCCCAGGTCCAGCCGGCCTTCGGCAGCGGTACGCCGGCGGCGGCGAACAGGTCGGCGTTGTAGTAGACGACCAGCGAGGAGAGGTTCTGCGGCAGGCAGGTCAGGGCCTTGCCGTCGAAGCGGAAGGCGTCCAGCGCCTGCGGGCTGAAGTCGCTCTCCTTCAGTACGGTGCTGCGCTCCAGGTAGGACTGCGCCGGCTCGATCGCTCCCTGCGCGGCGAACTGCCCGTAGCGGCGGTAGTTGAGCAGGAACACGTCCGGCGGCCTGCCGCCGGCGAACGAGGTGGTCAGCCGGGCCATCAGCTCGTCCTGGCCGGCGACCGGGGAGAGGTTGACGTCGACGTCGCGGTGGGCCTCCTCGAACGCGGCCACCATGCGGCGGTAGCCGGCGACCTCCTCGGCGTCGCCGAACAGCACGACGGTGATGCCCGACGCCTCGTCGGGGCGGTCACCGCCGCCGCAGCCGGCTGCGTAGCCGGCCAGCAGGGCGGCCATGACCAGGGCGGTCCACCGTCGTGCCCGGGTGATCGTCAACTGCGTCCTCCAGATCTGAGCGCGGCCAGGGGGTCGTCGTCCAGCAGGATCCGCTGGGCCAGCAGGAACACCAGTACGCACGGGACGGTGGCGACCACGCAGCCCGCCATCAGCAGCGGCCAGTCCGTGGGGTTCAACAGCCGCAGGAACTGCAGGCCGAGCGGGTAGGTGTACCGGTCGCCGCTGTGCAGGTACAACAGCGGGTCGATGAAGTTGGCCCAGTGGAACGTGAAGGCCAGCACGGCCACCGCGAGGGTCGCCGGGCGCACCTGGGGCATCGCGACGCGGCGCCAGACCGTCAACCACCCGGCACCCTCCAGGCGGGCCGCTTGGAGTTGGGTCTCCGGCACCCCGCCGAAGCTCCAGGCGTAGAGCAGCACCAGGAACGGGCTGCCGGCCAGCACCGCCGGTGCCAGCAGCGGGACGTACGTGTCGACCACGCCGGCCAGGCGGAACAACTCGAAGCGGGTCGCCCACACGGCGGTGGCCGGGACGAGCAGCACCGCCAGCAGGCCGAGGAGCACCCGCCGCCGGGCGGTCGGCGCGAGCAGCCGCAGCCCGAAACCGGTCAGCGACGCCACGGCGACGGTCAACGGCACGGCGAGCGCGACGACCAGCGCCGAGTTCGCCAGGTAGCGGAACAGCGGGATCAGCTCGGGCAGCCGGGCGTAGGCGGCCACCGTCGGCTCGGGCGGGAGGAGTTCGAGGGTACGCGGCGGGGGCAGGCCGGCGGGCCGCAGCGAGCCGACCACCATGAACCACAGCGGGGCGGCGAACAGCGCCGCGAACAGGGCCGGTACCACGAAACGCCCGATGATCCGCGGGATCGTGGCGCGACCCGACAACCGCACGTCGCCGAACCTATGGCCGGCGCGCCGTCCGGTCATCGGGCACCTGTTGGAATCGCGTGCCGCCGCCTCCTACGCCTGTCGTACGCCGACGGTGGGCGGCGGGGGCCGGGGTGCCTGCGACAGACGTAGGAGCCGGGGACGCGCACCTGCCACACGTGTCCGATGACCGGCCGCGTGCCCATTCGTACGCTTCGATCAATCTGTTGGCCCGCCGACCTCCTGGTCCTCCCGACGGGGTGCGGCGGACCGACGGCGGGTGCCGGAACGGGAGGAGCGCGATGCGAACCACGAGAACCTGGTGGCGGGCGGCGGTGGTGGTCGTGGCGACCGTGGCCGTCGGCCTGCCGGCGGCCACCGCGACAGCGCGGCCCGCCGCGGAGAGCCTCGGGCCGGTCGTCGAGGGCGGGGTCACCCAGCCGGTGTTCGGCTACGGCGACGCGATCCGCGAGCGGGTCTTCGTCACCTCCGACGTCGACACCGACGCCGACGGCGTGCGCGACGTCGTCGCGATGGACATCATCCGGCCCCGGGCCGGCGACGGCGGGCTGCGTGTGCCGGTGGTGATGGACGCGAGCCCCTACTACTCCACGGTGTGCCGGGGCAACGAGGGTGAGTGCAAGGCCGACCTCGACGGCGACGGCCTCAACGACCGCTGGCCGCTGTACTACGACAACTACTTCGTCCCGCGCGGGTACGCGGTGGTGCTGCTGGACATGATCGGCACCAACAACTCGACCGGTTGCCCGGTCACCGGCGGTCGCGCCGACAACGTCAGCGCGCCGACGGCGATCGACTGGCTCAACGGCCGCCGCCCCGGCCGGGACGCCGCCGGCCGCGCCGTCGTCGCCGACTGGCACAACGGCCGGACCGGCATGATCGGCAAGTCGTACGACGGCACGCTGGCCAACGCGGCCGCGGCCAGCGGGGTGGACGGGCTGGCCACCATCGTGCCGATCTCGGCCATCTCCAGCTGGTACGACTACTCGCGCAGCAACGGCCTCGTCACCCGGGCCAACAACTACTCGGGCAGCCTCGCCAACACCGTCACCGATCCCGACCGCAGGGCGCACTGCGCGCCTGTGCGGGACCGGCTCGGGGACGGCGTCGACGACGTCACGGGCGACTACAACGACTTCTGGGCCGAGCGGGACTACGTCCCGCACGCCGGCCAGGTGCGCGCCAGCGTCTTCGTCGTGCACGGCCTCAACGACAACAATGTCCGGCCGGACCACTTCAGCACCTGGTGGAACGCCCTGGCGGCGCACGACGTCCCCCGCAAGCTCTGGCTGACCGGCACCGGCCACGTCGACCCGTTCGACTTCCGCCGCGCCAGGTGGGTGGACACGCTGCACCGGTGGTTCGACTACTGGCTGTACGGCATCGACAACGGCATCATGGCCGAACCCGCGGTCGACGTCGAGCGCGCACCGGACGTCTGGGAGTCCCACCCCACCTGGCCGCTGCCGGGCGCCAGCCCGACCCAGGTGTTCCTGCAGCCCGGCGTGGACGGGGCAACCGGAGGGCTGTCGGTGCGCCCGCACCCCGGCAACGCCTCGGCGACGTTCCAGGACACGCCCTCGATGAGCCAGACCAACGCCATCCGGCACCCGTCGGACCCGCTGGCGAACACGGATAACCGGCTGGTGTTCCTGTCCGGGCCGCTGCGGGCGCCGCTGCACGTCTCCGGCTCGCCCGTGGTGAAGATCAACGCGTCGGTCGACGGCACGGACACCAGCTTCGCCGGCCTGCTCGTCGACTACGGGACGCGGCCGAGGTTCAGCACCTCCGGCGACGGCATCCGCACGCTTGCCGGGGAGGACTGCTGGGGCGGCGAGGCCACCTGGGGCGGGCACGCGGAGGAGGCCTGCTACCGGCAGACGGAGAAGACCGTGGCCAGCAACCCGCAGGAACTGGTCACCAAGGGCATCCTCGATGGCCTCAACCTGACCTCGCCGACCGTGTCGACACCGCTGGTGCCCGGTGCCAGGAATGCCGTCGACGTGCGGCTGCTCCCCGAGGACTACGTCTTCGACACCGGTCACCAGATCGGCGTGGTCCTGCTCGGCTCGTACTCGGGTTACAGCAGCCGGGCGAAGCAGAACCGGGCCGACATCACCGTGCACTTCGACCGCAGCCGGATCGAGTTGCCCGTCGTCGGCGGCCGGCCGGCGGCGGTGCGGGCCGGCCTGTAGGAGGCCCGGGGACGGGACGCGCGGTGCGCCGGGCGTCCCGTCCCGCCCGTCGCCACCGGTCCGCGTCCCGGCGGGCCGCTCGCCGCCTCGGCCTCAGCCTTCCGGCCGGTCTCAGCGCGGCCTCAGCTCTCCGGCCGGTCTCAGCGCGGCCTCAGCTCTCCGCCCGGCCTCAGCGCGGCTCAGCCCTCCGGCCGGTAGTGGCCGGTGAGTCGGCCCAGCTTCAGCGCCAGGTGCAGACAGAGTCGCTCGTTGCCGTCCTTCAGGTCGGTCTCGGCGAGTTCCTCGATCCGCTGCAGCCGGTAGTAGAGGGTGGTGCGGTGCAGCCGCAGTTGCTCCGCGGTGGCGTGGGCGTTGCCGGCCAGGTCCAGATAGCGTTCCAGGGTGTCCAACAGCACCGGGTTCGCCTGCTCGCGCAGCAGCCGCTCCAGCCCCGGGTGCACGTCGGCGATGTCGAGGTGCCGGTCGTCCAGCCGCGACAGCACCCGGTAGATGCCCAGGCCGGACCAGGAGACCACGCGGCCCAGGGCGGGCAGCCGGACGCCCACCCGGGCGGACTGCAGCGCCTCCGCGTACGACCCGACGGCGTCGGCCAGGCCCGAGCGCGCCTGCCCGACGCCGACGACGGTGCGCTCGACCGAGGCGAGCCCACGGATCGCCTGCTGGAGGTTGTCGTCCAGGAGTTTGGCGGCGACCTCGGGGGAGGGGCGGCCGGCCCCCCGGTCGCCGCAGAGCAGCAGCACGCCGTGGTCGTCGCGTACCACGTGCAGCGCCTCCCGGGTGCCGATCCAGCGCCGGGTGCTGACCAGCGCCTGCTCCAGCGCGAAGCGGGCCGTCTCGTCGGGCGCCTGACCGCCGGGCGTGACGAGCTGCGCGACGAGGGCGGTCGCCGGCGCGTCCCCGACGATGAGCCCCGCCTCCCGCAGCGCCCGCACCGACCGGTCACGGGTCGTCTCGCTGTCCGACAGCAGCGTGCGCGCCGCCTCCGTCTCGCGTCGGGAGGCCAGCTCCCCGAGCAGGTTCTCCCGGTAGAGCGCCAGCGACAGCTCGCTCACCAGCCCGGTGGCCTCGATGTCCGCGCCGGTCATGGTGCCGTCCGGGTCGATGAACCACACGAAGCCCAGCAGCAGGTCCTGGTGCCGGATCGGCACGCAGACCCGGGGCAGGAGGTCGAGTTCCGCCGACGGCGGCGTGCGCACCGGCTCCCGGGCCTCCAGGATGCCGACGTCACGGAACCAGGCCATCACCTCGGGCGTGGTCTGCCGGCGCAGGATCGACGCCTTGCGGACGTCGTCCATCAACCCGGTGTGTTCGCTGTAGGCGACCAGGCGCTGACGCCGGTCCTCGATCAACGCCGGACGCCCGACGTGGGCGGCGAGAGCGTCGACGATGCGCTGCAGCTCACCCTGCATGTGTCCCTCCGGTCGCCCGACCTGCGCCACCGGTGCCCCACACGGGCGTGCGGCCTGTCCGTGGTGTCTCCGTGCTGCCTCGGATCGTTCCTCCCCGACCGGAGTCGATCAAGATCTGACCAGCTCGTCAATAGGTGAGCGCGGTCGGCGGCCCCTGGCGTTACAACGGCAGGCCGTGCGGCGTCTCGGCGGCGGTGTCGATCACCTCGTGCAGGTGCTGCCCCCGGTCCGTGGACCGGGTGAGGAGCGCCGCCGCGTGGGCCTGGCCGCCGAGCAGGACCGTCCGTCGGGGCCCTGCGGCCGGCGCGGCCGATCGGGCGCGGGCTCGGGGTGTCCGGAGTGGGGATGCCCGCGTACGAATGCCAGTGCGTCGGCCATGGTGGCGGTGGCGGCCCCCACCCCCTGCCCCACCAGCGCGTGCAGCGGCGCGAACGGCGGACGCGGCCGGCCGGGCGGCGCGTCGGCGACGAAGACCGCCCACAGTCGATCACCGGTGTGGCTCCACGCCGACACCTGGACCACCTCCCGCTGCACGTCCCCCACCCGGAACGGGCCCTCGGACGACACGCTGAAGTCCCAGTCTGCCTCGTCGATCGCGCCGATCACCGCCCGGAACAGGCCGGGCAGCCGGGCGGCGTGGTCAGGGTGCGGGTCAGGCAACAACGGGGTCACCCCATCCTCGGTAGTGCGCAGTGATCGAGGGCCGCCGTCGGACGAGGGCGCTCCCATGTTGTTGTCGGCACGGCGCCGCGATTCGTAACAGCGTTCCGGTATGACGAATCACATAGCGAGAATCAGGCCCCTGCCCTTGCTGTTTCGGGAGGCCGACGTCAACATGCGCGCGGTGACCGGAGCCCCCATCCCGGTCGCTGCCCGACGTCGAGGCAGCCGGCGCGGGCCGCCGCTCGGCCCGGCGCCTAGCCCAGGATGCGGCCGTTGGGGAGGGGCAGCTCGCGCAGGGGCGGGCGCGTGGGCGGACCCGGGTCCGGCCGCAGCGTGGGCGACCCCGGCAACGGGACGACGAGGCCGGGGGTGGGGGATGCGTCGGGCGTGGGTTTCCCGGGCTGCGACGGGGCGGGCCTGGCGGGCGTCGCCGGCCCCCCGCCGTCCGAGGGCGCCGGGGGCGAGGCGCCCGTCGACGGTGCGCCGGGCGTCGCCACCGGACCGAGCAGCGAGTGTTGCAGGGAGTCGAGTTCCGCGGCCAGTCGGCGGGCGGCGGCCGGGTCGTCGATCGCGGTGAGCTCCGTCCGCGCCTCCGCGAGCAGTGCCCGGGCCTCGTCCACCCGACCTGCGGTGGCGGCGGTGCGGGCGCGCTGGATGGTGTGTTCGACGAGTCGTACGTCCGCCTGTTCCGGATAGAGCACCCTGGTCAGGGACCACAGGGGGCTGTTCGGCCCGGCGTGCCTGCTGCCCACTCCGAGCCCGGTGGAGATGGCAGCGACCGCGACGACGGCGGCGGCGAGACGCAGCACCCCCCGGCCGAGCGGCGCCGGCCGGGCCTTCCTCATCGGCACGGGTTCCCCGGCGGGCCTGAGCGCGTGGTCGCCGTCGGCGAGCTCGTCCCGCCAGGCGGCCAGCATCACGGCGAGGTCGTCGCCCGCCGGTCCTGGCCCGCCGCGGCCGAGCGCGTCGAGCAGCTCGTCGTCCCGGGCGATCGTCGCCAGGTCCAGCTCCTCGCCGCCGTCGCGGGTCTGCTCGCTCATGCCGCCACCTCGTCGAGTGTGTCGCCTGCCAGGGTACGAAGGCGGGCAAGGGCCCTCGACTGGGTCACCCGGACGGCGGCGGCGGACATGCCGACGACGGTGCCGACCTCCTCGGCGGAGAGACCCACCGCCACCCGGAGGACGACGATCTCCCGCTGCACGTCGGGCAGGCGGTCGAGCAGCACTGACAGTCGGCGGGCGAGGTCGGTGGCCACGGCCTGCTGCTCCGGCCCGGGCTCCGCGGCAGGCCGGTCGAGAGGCGTGTCGGTCACCGTGACGGAGGCGGCCCGTACGGCCGCGCGCTGCGCGTCGGCCACCTTGTGCCCCGCGATGGCGTAGACGAACGCCGCGAAGGACGTGCCCTGCTCCCGGTAGCGGGGCAGCGCCCGCAGCACCGCGAGGCAGATCTCCTGGGCGACGTCGTCGGCGGTCACGTACGCGCCGCCGATCCGGCCCAGCCGCGCGCGGCAGTAACGCACCAACCCGGGACGGACGTCGCTGAGCAGCGTCGCGACGGCTGCCCGGTCGCCCTCGGCGGCCCGGCGGACGAGCTCGGGCTCGATCGTTGTCGTCATCGCGTCGCGGAACACCTTCATTACCAGCGGATTACGGGCACGCTATCGAGCCCGGCCCCGTTTGCCTAGCGCACGTTCCGTGCCCGACGCCCGTCGGAAGGTAGTTGCTGCGGTCGGGCCGGTCGCGGCGAGGTCCCCAGTAGGCAGTCACGGAGGCAACCGTGGGCGTCGAGGTGAGACGGTACAGGGGCTGACGAAGTCCTTCGGCGGTCAGCCGGTCGCCCGGTCGGCGTTGCGCCGGTACTGGTTCAGGTGGCTCAGCAGCGGCCGGGTCGGCGTCGGGACGGGCCACCGCACCGGAATTGGTCGGCGCGGCCGCCGGCGTCGGGTGGCAGGGTGGGGCCACCCGAGGTGCGCGGCCCGTGCCGGCCGCCGACCGGCCCGGCGACGACCACCAAGGAGGCCACCGCCGTGACCGATCCACTGCGCGACGGCGACGCCGACGTTGTGCTGCGCCAGGTGTACGAAGCCGCCGGCCCCTACCTGTCGTCCCTGCCGGACCGGCTGGTGCACGACCCCGGCACCGAGCCGCTGCTGCGCGAGCTGTGGCGGCCGGCCGGCGACGGCGAGCTGCCGGAGCGGGGCGAGGGCGCCGCCGCCGCGGTGCGCCGGCTGCTGCGGGTCGGTACGGCCGCCGCCACGCACTCGGCCGGGCCACGGTTCTTCCACTTCATCATCGGCGGGGTGACCCCGGCGGCGCTGGCCGGCGACTGGACCGCCGCGTTGCTGGACCAGAACGCCGCGTTCCGCGCCTCGTCCCCGCTCGCCGCCGAGACGGAGACGATCGCGCTGACCTGGCTGCGGGAGCTGTTCGGCCTGCCGGAGCGGTTCGGCGGTGCGCTGGTCGCCAGCGCCACCTTCGGCAACGTCACCGGGCTCGCCGCCGCCACCCACTGGTGGGCCGAACGGCACGGGGTGGACGTGGCGGCGCGGGGGCTGGCCGGGCTGCCGCGGATGCCGGTGCTCTCCGGCGGGTACGTGCACGCCAGCGATCGCAAGGCCCTGCAACTGCTCGGGCACGGGCGGGACTCGGTCGAGGTCCTCGCCCGCGACGGCGTGGGCCGGGTCGACCTCGCCGAGCTGGAGCGCCGGCTCGCCGAGATCGACGCCCCGGCGGTGCTGATCGCCAGCGCGGGTGAGGTGAACGCCGGTGACTTCGACCCGGTGGCGGAGCTGGCCGACATCGCCGAGCGGCATGGCGCCTGGCTGCACGTCGACGGCGCGTTCGGCATCTTCGCCGCCCTGTCTCCGCGCACCCGTCACCTGGTGGACGGGATCGAGCGGGCCGACTCGATCGCCGGCGACGGCCACAAGTGGCTCAACGTGCCCTACGAGAGCGGGTTCGCGTTCCTGAAGGACCCGGCGCGGCTGCCGGCGGCGTTCGGCATGCCCGGCGCGGCGTACCTGCCGGGGGAGCACAGCGCGCTGCCGTCACCGCCCAGTGGGACGGACTACGCGCTGCTCGGGCCGGAGTCGTCGCGCCGGGCCCGGTCGCTGCCGATCTGGGCGACCCTGGCCGCGTACGGCCGGGACGGGCACCGGGCGATGGTCGAGCGGCACCTCGACCTGGCGCAGCGGCTGGCCGGGCTGGTCGACGAGGCGCCGGAGCTTCAGCGGCTCGCCGACGTGCCGCTGAACATCGTCTGTTTCCGCGCCAACCCGCCCGGCATGCCCGGGGAGGCCCTCGACGACCTCAACCGGCGGCTGGGCGCCGCGCTGCTGGCGGACGGCCGGGTCTACGCCGGCACCACCCTGTACGACGGGCGGGTGGCGTTGCGGCCGGCGATCGTCAACTGGCGCACCACCGAGGGCGACATCGACCTGCTCGTCGACGTGGTCCGCGAGCTGACGGCCAAGCTGACCGGCTGACCGGGACCGCGTCAGTTCGTCGCAGCGCGGCTCGCGCGGAGCACGCAGCGGCCAGCGCCGGCTGGTCGACCCGGTGCGCCCACTATCGGCTGCGCCCGCCGTCGTACCGTCCCGCCGAGTCGGTGAGTTCCCAGAACTCGGCGGGGAGGTGGGTGATGACGTCGTCGTAGTCGCCGGGCGGGATGGCCTCGCGCAGCGTGTCGAAAACCGCCCGCATGCCGGCCTTCGCCGTCGTCCCGTCGACCTCGGCCCGTCCGCTGACCTGTTGGACGAACGCGTCGATACCGAAGCGCTGTGCCTTGTCCCGGGGCGCGAACGCGTAGGCCCGCAGCTCGTTGGGAAGCCGGGCGGAGAGGTCCCGCGCCTCGCCCCCGTCGATCCGCTCCGCCAGGGTCGTGAGCGTGGCGCGCGTGATGGCGGTGGCCTGCTCGGGCGACGTGCGCAGGCGTTTGGCCACCGAGTCGATGAACTCGCTGTTGTCCACCTTCCGGGCCTCCCTCTCCGACGGGTAGCAGCGTCTACCCGGGTGCCGGCGCGGCAAACGGCCGGCTCGGCATCCCGGATCGGGTCCGCGTCGGTCAGGAGGTGGCCGGGGGCTGCCCGGCTCCGCCCGCCGCCATTTTGGCGAACCGCTGGAGGACGCCGGTCCAGCCGCCGTCACCGCCGACCGCGTCGTGCATCGCCCTGCCGCCGGCGAGCCGGTCGAGGTGGCGGTGTTCGAGCTCGACGACGGTTTGGTCGGGCCCGGCGGCGATGAACCGCACCTCGATCTCGCTGGCGCGTGCGGCGTCCGGGTCGTGCTGCCACTCGCCGCTGATCTGCCAGGTCAGGAGCAGTCGGTGCGGGGGCTCCCAGGCGAGCACACGGCCCCAGTCGCACTCGCTGCCGTCGGTGCCGCGCTCGTACCACCGCCCGCCCTCGCCCGGTTGCAGAACCGTCTCGGCGAACTCGGCTCGCCCGATGTGGTACTCGGCGGGCCACCAACTGGTGATGGACTCGGTGAAGACACGGAAGGCGTGCTCGACGGGGGCGTCGACGGTGATCGTCCGGCGGATCGCGGGGATTGTGGATGGGCTGTCCATCACTGCTCCTGTTCGGATTCGGGATCGGCGGGGGCCGCCTCGGCGGCCTTCTGGAAGGCGGTGAGCGTCTCGTCCCAGACCCGGTCCAGGTACGCCCGCATGGCCGCCAGCCCGTCCGGGTTGAGGTGGTAGATGCGACGGGTGCCGGCCGCATGGTCGACGACCAGGCCGCCGTCCTTGAGCACCCGCAGGTGTTGGGACACCGCCGGGCGGCTGATCGGCAACTGCTGGGCAAGCTCGCCCACCGAGCGCGGGCGTCGGGCCAGGAGCTCGAAGATCGCGCGGCGGGTGGGATCGCCGAGGAGACCGAGAGCGCCCCAACCGTAAGTGTCCACGAACGGTAAGCCTAGGCTTACGAAGCGGGGGAGGCAAGAGTTTCCGGCCGCGGGGCTGTCGGGGTGTCTGCGGTGGTGCGGGCTCGGGCGGTGTCGCCGCTGGTCTCCGATCCGGCGGTGGGTCGGCCGCCTCCTCAGCGACTGCGGACGGTCGCCTGGATCCAGTCCTGGATGGTCCTGGTCAACGTCGCGTCCCGGGCCGTCCAGGTGGCGACGACGTCGGGGCCGTAGAAGGTCGACGACTGCCGCCACCCGCCCAGCTGCGCTCACCCTTGGAGCTGTTCGCGGACGCGTCCATGACGACGAGGTTGTCCCTGCGTACGGCCAGGGCGGCGCGTTCGGTGGCCCTGAGCTTGTCGAAGCCCGCCATCTGCGACATCCGGTTCAGCGAGACGACGTGGTCCACCTCGAGTCCCTGGGGCGGCGTCCGCAGGGGGCCGACCTGGTCGGTCTTCACCTTCGCCAGGAGGTCGGCGCGTTCCTTCGACGCGCCGAAGACCTGCCGCATGCGGGTGGTCGGGTCCAGCCGGGCCTGTTCGGCCAGTCGCTCGGCCTTGCCGAGCGCCTCCTCGGCCCGCCGGATCAGGCCCTCGCCGGTCGGTCGGCCGGTCCGCAGGTCGAGGCCGTCGTGCTCCACGAGTTCCTGGTCGATCTCCCGGATCCGCGCCGTGTCCCGGCTGCCCGCCGGCTCCTGGCGCAGGGCGGTCCGTTCGGCCTCCAGCTCTGCTCTCGTCCGCCGCAGCGAGGCGAGCTGCTCGCTGGCGGCCGTGAGCCTGGTCTCGGCCAGGACCTGCTCCTGGGTGGGCGGTCGCCACGCCCTCATGTCCTTCAGCAGCGCCGCGAACGCCTCCTCGTCGGGCCGCTCGGCGGCGAACTGGTCGACGTACCGCATGATCGTCGCCTCGTCCATCCGGCGTCGCTCACCTGTGCTGATGATCCGCCGCACCCGGCGGAACGCCGTGGTGATCTCGGTGCGGCTGGCGCGGGTCATCTTCGACACGTCGCCCATGAGTTCGATCAGCCGGGCGTCCCTGCGCAGCTCGGCGACCGTCTGTACGCCTCTGCGGGCGGCGTAGTACATGACCTTGACCAGGGGCCACGGGTCGACGGCGCCGCCGGAGCCCATCAGCCGACCGGCGGCCTCGCCGAGCGCCTTCCGGTAGCCGAGTTCCGCCGCCGAGC
Organism: Micromonospora sp. NPDC047620; assembly: GCF_043205005.1. Taxonomy (NCBI): domain Bacteria; kingdom Bacillati; phylum Actinomycetota; class Actinomycetes; order Micromonosporales; family Micromonosporaceae; genus Micromonospora; species Micromonospora sp. NPDC047620. Next base: position 97,085 of record NZ_JBIDDG010000025.1, read on the forward strand.
GCGCCTTGAGCGCGTACGAGAGCACCCGGGCGGACAGGTCGACGGAGGCTCTCGTGGGGAACAGTTCGGGGTCGAACGCCTGCTCGACGATGCTGATGCCCTCGATCCGCACCGGGAGGGCCCGGCCGGGGCCCCAGACCAGCAGTGTCAGCGGGCCCTGCGCCGGCAGGATCTCGATCGCGCCCGTGAGCAGCAGCGCCGCGTTCTCGATCATCCGGCTGCTGGGGGATAGAGCAGCAGCTCCAGCGCGGCGAGGTGCGGCATGACCCCATCGCCGCGGCGACCTCGTCGCCGTTGGCGAGCTGGTCCGCCGCGTCGACCTCGAGGGTCAGCGAGATGGTCTCCACCGGGGTGCCGGAGAGACGGTGCGGGTCGGCCGGGCCGGCGGAGGGCGAGTCGGGGCCGCCGCGCGGGCGGACCGTCCGCGTGACCTGGTCAGGGTTGTACTGGAAGACGATGGGCCGGGCTGCCGGCGCACCGAGGTCGACCGCGACGACGGCACCGTGCAGGTGCGCGGACTCCCCGGGAAGCTGGTCATGGGCGTCAGCATGGGCCCGGCTCATCAACCGCTCGTCACGTCCGCGTCACACCTGGGGGTGGGGCCGGGTGCCGACCGTGGTGCGTGGCGCCGCCGTGCGGCCCGGTCGAGGTTCGCGGTAAGCGCTGACGGGAGGCGTTTTCCGGAGATAAAGTGCGTTGTCTCCGGTTTGGACGGAAACATCCGAGTTGAGGAGTTGGCGCATGCCGCACCGCCTGGTCGATCGCGCTGTCGGCGGGCCGGGCGCACCGCGGAGCGCCGGGGCTGTTCCGCCGTCACCGGTCTCGGTCACCCTGTTCGGCTGCTTCCGCCTGGTCGTCGGGGGCGAGGATGTCGCGCTGCCCCTCGGGGTGCAACGGCTGGTGGCGTTGCTCGCCCTGCGCGGGCGGGCGGGCCGCAGCCGGCTGGCGGGACAGCTCTGGCCCGACAACGAGGAGGACCGGGCGCTGGCGAGCCTGCGGACCGCCATGTGGCGCGCCAACCGGGCCGTTCCCGGTCTCGTGGCGGGTGTCGGGCCGTCCCTGGACCTCGGCGCCACGGTCACCGTGGACGCCCGTGACCTGGTGCGGGTGGCCCGACGGCTGACCCAGGGGGACGGCCAGGGCCCGAGGCGATGACCTGCCTGCCGGACAGCGACGTGGAACTCCTCCACGACTGGGACGACGAGTGGCTCGTCGACGAGCGTGAGCGGATGCGGCAACTGTGCCTGCACGTCCAGGAGGCCTTCGCCGACCACCTCGCGGCCGAAGGGCACTTCGGTCTGGCGCTGGAGGTGGCGTTCGCGGTGCTCCGCCATGACGCCCTGCGGGAGAGCGCCCACCGGTCGGTGATCCGGATCCATCTGGCCGAGGGCAACGTCAGCGAGGCGCGGCGGGCGTACGCCACCTGCCAACGGGTGCTGCGGCAGGAGTTGGGCATCCCGCCGAGCCCGGCGACAGCGCGCATGCTGGCGCTGCCGCCGGAGCGTGGCGTGCGCAGGGCGTAGGGGAGGCGCCGGCGGCGTGCGGCGCCCCGGGGTCAGCCGGCGGGCGCGAGTGCCACCGGGGCGCCTCCGGCGAGCCGGCTGCGTTCGGCGGCGAACGCCATCCGGTGGCTGTCCAGGGACTCCTGCGGCCCCGAGCGCATCCGGGACCGGTCGCCGGTGGCCACCGCCTCCACGAAGGCCGCCATCAGCGCCATGTCGCCACCGCCGTGGCCGGAGCCGGCGTCCGCCCCGCCGCCCCGGGTATCGGTGGTGACGGTCTCGCCGGTGACGAAGTCGGTGACGGCGACCTGTTCGCCGTCACCCTCCAGGTAGCCGTGGGTGCCCATGATCCGGGTGCGCCGGTGGCCGCCGGGGGTGAAGGCGCTCATGGTGAGGGTGGCGGTCGCGCCGCCGGCGAACGAGACGGTCACGCTCTGGTGGTCGGCGACGTCGTTCCCGCCGCCGTAGACGCACCGGCCGTACGGTCCGTCGCGGAGCGCGGCGTCCACTCCCTCCTCGGTCAGGTCGCGGGTCACCACCGCCAGCGGCCACTGGTGCCGGTCGGGGTCCGCGAGACAGGCGCGGTAGAAGCGGGCGGCCGAGTACGGGCAGGTCGACTCGACCCGGCAGTCGAGGCAGCGGTCGGCGGCGCCGCGCGGCCGGTTGCCGGGGTGGAAGTGGTGCAGCGCGCCGACGCTGCTGACCCGCGTCGGGGTGTCGTCGACGACGTAGCGCAGCCAGTCCAGGTCGTGGCAGCACTTGGCGAGCAGGCTGCTGGAGGAGTCCTCGGCGCGGCGCCAGTTGCCGCGGACGTAGGAGTGCGCGAAGTGCCACCAGCCGACCGGCTCCAGGTGCTCCACGCCGATGATCCGGCCCAGCGCCCCGCTGTCGACGTACCGCTTCACCGCGTCGGTGTAGCGGGTGTAGCGCAGCACGTGGCAGACGGCGAGCAGCGCGCCGGTCCGCTCGGCCGCCGCGGCGACGGCCTCGCACTCGGCCTCGCCGGGCGCGATCGGCTTTTCCAGCAGGATGTGGTAGCCGAGGTCGGCGAGGCGGACGGCCGGTTCGGCGTGCTCCCGGTCCGGGGTGGCGAGGACGACGGCGTCGGCCAGTCGGGGTTGCGCGGCGAGGTCCTGCCATGATTCGAACGACGCGGACGCCGCGACGCCGTGGGCGTCGGCGAGCGCGGTGCGGTGGGCGGGCCGCGGATCGGCGACCGCGACGACGCGGGCCCGCTCGGGGTGGCGCAGTGCGTATCCGGCGTACGTGCTGCCGCGGTTGCCGGCGCCGACGACGGCGAGGGTGACGGTCATCGGAGTCCTTCGCTATTACGGTTCTGGATCGATCTATCCAGGTATTCACCCGAACAGTAACGATGTGACCTCGGTGCATACGGGCTCTAGTATCGGCCCGGACCGTAAGTTAATGTACTGCGAACCTGACTCCCCCGGAAGGATGCGAGATGCGTGTTCGGAAGAGCCTGTCGGCCGTGGCGGTGGCGACCGTCGCCGCGCTCGCGGCTACGGGCTGTGGCGGTTCCGGCTCCGGTGACTCCGGCAAGGCGACCGTGACAATGTGGACATATCCGGCGATCTTCGACGAGGCGAAGCACCGCGCGCACTGGGACGAGACCATCAAGGCGTTCCAGGCGACCAACCCCGATATCAACGTCAAGGTCGAGATCTTCCCCTGGGCCAACCGCGACCAGGCGCTCGCCACCGCGATCGCGGGCAACAAGGGGCCGGACGTCGTCTACCTGATCCCCGACCAGCTGCCCAAGTACGCCCGCAACATCGAGCCCGTCGACAAGTACCTCGACGAGGCGACCAAGAGCGACCTGCACGCGAACGTGGTGCAGTCGGTGACCATCGACGGCAAGATGATGGGCGCCCCGATCCTCACCAGCGCCTCCACCCCGATCTGCAACAAGAAGGTCTTCGCGGCCGTCGGCGAGACGAACTACCCGACGAGCTGGAACGACCTGCTCACCCTGGCCCCGAAGTTCAAGGCCAAGGGCTACGACATCATCTCGTACGCCGGTGACGCCAAGCAGACCCTGAACCAGACCTTCTACCCGCTGCTCTGGCAGGCCGGCGGCGACGTGTTCAGCCCGGACGGCAAGTCGGTCGCCTTCAACAGCGACGCCGGCAAGAAGGCGCTGAACTTCCTCAAGCAGCTCGTCGACGGCGGCTACGTCGACAAGTCCATGCTCACCGCCGTCCCGCCGATCGAGCAGACCCGCGTCGCGCAGAACAAGGTCGGCTGCAGCTGGTACACGCCGGTCGCCGAGATCGAGAAGTTCTGGGGCAAGGAGAACATCCAGGTCGTCCCGCACTTCACCGAGACCAAGCAGATCGGCTACGGCACCGTCGGCTCGCTGTCGATGCTGAAGACCTCCAAGGACAAGGAGGCGGCCGGCAAGTGGCTGGCCTTCGCCACCAACGCCGAGAACACCAAGAAGTACGACATCGGTGCCAGCCTCTTCTCCCCCAGGAAGTCCAGCGGTCCGCTGTACGCCAGTGACCCCGTCCTCGGGGAGCAGGAGAAGCACGTGGCCACCAGCACGGTCGGCCCGCTGCACGAGAAGGCCCGCGACGTGCAGGGCGTCCTCTCCCCGGAGATCCAGGCCGCCCTGCTCGGCAAGAAGTCCGTGGACCAGGCGCTCGAGGACGCGGCGAAGGCCGCCACTCCGCTGCTCGGATAGTGCCGGCGCGGGGGGGGGGGGGGGGGCCCCCCCCCCCCCCCCCCCCCCGAAGGTTTGTGGGTGGGGGGGAAACACGGGGTCGCGGGGGGGCCCGGGCCCGCGCGCCCCCCCCCCCCCCCCCCCCCCG
>NZ_JBIDDG010000026.1:0-99012 GCF_043205005.1 Micromonospora sp. NPDC047620
CTGGCAGGGTTGCAGGCCGGGGCGGACGCCGCCGGGAGAATCGTCTGGACGGTGAGTGTCGACTCCACGATCAGCCGCGCCCACCAGCACGCCGCGGGCGCCCGCCGGGACGGTCACCTGCAGAAGGAACCGCCGGGTGGCGTTGCTACCGAGCCCGACGATCACGGGCTGGGCCGATCGAGGGGCGGATTCACCACCAAGACGCACCTGGCCTGTGAGCAGGGCCGCAAGACCCTCGCCGTGGTGATCACCGGTGGGCAGCGCGCAGACAGCCCGCAGTTCATCACCGTCCTGGAACGGATCAAGGTGTACCGGGTCGGCGGCGGCCGGCCCCGCACTCGTCCCGACCTGGTCCTGGCCGACAAGGCGTACACCAGCCGCGGCAACCGTGGGTATGCCCGCCGCCGAAAGATCCGGGTCTGCATCCCGAGCAAGGCCGACCAGGACGCCCACCGCAAGGCCAAGGGATCCAAAGGCGGACGGCCGCCCGCCTTCGACCCGGCCGACTACCGATTGCGGCATGCCGTGGAGTGCGGCATCAACCAGCTCAAGCAGCACCGGGCCATGGCCACCCGCTACGACAAACTCGCCGTCCGCTTCGAAGCCACCGTCACCATCGCCATCATCAACCAGTGGCTCCGAGCCTTATGAAACACGGGCTAGGGCCCCCGGAAGGTACGGTGGCCTGATCGCGTCAGGCCATTGGGAGCGATAACGGACCGCCATCATGCCTCAGGCAGCGGATCGGGCTCGCCACCGAGGCCCTTCAGCCCGTCCCGAATTTTCACCGACTTTTCAAGCTCGCCTTTGTGGGCATCGGGCCACTTGGCGGCCAACCCCCGGCGAATGGTGACGGCTTCCTCGCTGGCTGCCAGCCCGTCCTCGTAGCGGCCCAGACCAGCCAACCCGATCGAGAGGTTGTGCAACGCGCTGGCCAGGTTGGGCAGGAACGTGTCCGGGCGTGCTCGGGTCAACTTTCGGAAGACCTCGACGGCTTCCTCGCTGGCTGCCAGCCCGTCCTCGTAGCGGCCCAGACCAGCCAACCGGTTCGAGAGGTTGTGCAACGCGCTGGCCAGGTTGGGCAGGAACGTGTCCGGGCGTGCTTGGGCCAACTTTCGGCAGACCTCGACGGTTTCCTCGCTGGCTGCCAGCCCGTCCTCCCGCCGACCCAGGTCTCCCAACTGGACCGAGAGGTTGTTCATCGCGCTGGCCAGGTTGGGCAGGAACGTGTCCGGGCGTGCTTGGGTCAACTTTCGGTAGACCTCGACGGCTTCCTCGCTGGCTGCCAGCCCTTCCTCGTAGCGGCCCACGTCTCTCAACCGGACCGAGAGGTTGTTCATCGCGTTGGCCAGGTTGGGCAGGAGCGCCTCCGGGCGTGCTTGGGCCAACTTTCGGAAGACCTCGACGGCTTCCTCGATAGCGGCCAGCCCGTCCTCGTAGCGGCCCACGTCTCCCAACCGGACCGAGAGGTTGTTCAACGCGCTGGCCAGGTCGGGCAGGAACGCGTCCGGGCGTGCTTGGGCCAACTTTCGGAAGACCTCGACGGCTTCCTCGCTGGCTGCCAGCCCGTCCTCCCGCCGACCCAGGTCTCCCAACTGGATCGAGAGGTTGTGCAACGTGCTGGCCAGGTCGGGCAGGAACGCGTCCGGGCGTGTTTGGGCCAACTCCCGCCAGGCCTCGACGGCTACCTCGATAGCGGCCAGCCCGTCCTCGTAGCGGCCCACGTCTCCCAACTGGACCGAGAGATTGATCATCGCGCTGGCCAGGTTGGGCAGGAATGTGCGCGGGCGTGCTCGGGCCAACTCCAGGTAGACCTTGACGGACCCATCGATGGCTGCCAGCCCTTCCTCGTAGCGGCTCAGGTCCCTCAACCGGAGCGAGAGGTTGTTCATCGACATGGCCAGGTCGGGCAGGAACGTGTCCGGGCGTGCTTGGGCCAACTCTCGGTAGACCTCGACGGCTTCCTCGATAGCGGCCAGCCCGTCCTCGTAGCGGCCCACGTCTGCCAACCGGACCGAGAGGTTGTTCAACGCGGTGGCCAGGTCGGGCAGGAACGTGTCCGGGTCGTGCGCGGTGAGTCGGCGGTGTTCATCGGTGAGGCGTTGGGACAGCTCAGCGGCCCACTCGGCGAGATTGTGACTGCTCTGCGGGGCACGGTCGGCCATGGTGTTCAAGAGGCCAAGTGGAGTTTCCGGTGCGGCGGTGAGGCACTGCAGCGCGGCGATGAGTGGACTGGGCGCCTCGACCTGCGTGGCGATTTCGATGGCCGGCACGGCGAGCTGGTCGCGGTGGCGTACGCACAGCGCCGTCAGCTGCGGACCCAAACGACCCCCGCCAGCGTGATGTGCAGCGCGAGCGTAGACGGTGAGTAGTTGCTCTACCTGGCCCGCAGTCGCCGTCGCCACCAGCGGATCGACCAGCTCAGGCGTGTCGGCGAGGCGGGTGCCGACGAACCGCTCGGCGAGCCGGTCGGGTTGCAGAGCGCCCCACGGGCGGGCGTCGGCGGCCGGGTACAGGTGGGTAATCCAGGCCCGTACCGCGTTGCGCCGATCCCGGGATTGATCGGCCAGCGCGGGTAGGCCACGCAGCAGCGTGTCCGCAGCGTCGCGGTTGTCGGCCCCGAGCATCATCGCGGCGGCCATGGCGTCGAGCAGCGCCGATTCGGTGAGGGCGGGCCACAGCCCGCGGGCCACGGCGGAGTCGCGCCAGTAGCGGCGTTCATGACGCAGCAGTCGATCCTCCACCGTCACCGGGTGAAACTCGCCCGCCGTCGCGGGTGCGGGAACGGCGGCATCGAGCAAATCGGCCAGCGCTTTCATCTGCACCGCCAGAGCCGACACCGGCCCGGGGTCGGACGCCGCCGCGGCTAGCCGGTCGGCGATCAGCTCCCAGTGAAAGCCGCCGTTCGCGGGCATGCCGGCCAAGGCTCGAGACAAGTGAGTGAGGGCTTGTCGGTAGGCGTCGACCCGGCCGCCCGAATCAGGCTCCAACGGAGGCAAGGGCACGGCGGGCGCGCCGTCGAGCAGCGCTTCGGTGTGCGGGTCGGTCGCCTGTAGTTGCTGCCACCAGTCCCCGGCAGTGCGGGCCAACAGCAGCATCCGCACCGGCGTGGCCCCGCTGTGGCGGGCGCAGGCGTGGAGCGCCGCTACGACTTGCTCGGCGCGGGTTTCCGCATAGTCCACGATCACCAGCAGCGGCACCGCTGCGTCGGCCAGCACCGCCAGCGCGTCGGCCGGAACATGGCCGCGCAGCCATAACCACGCCCAACGCTGCTCGCCGAACCGGCCGGCCAGCTCCTGCGCCAGCCGGGTCTTACCCTGCCCGGCCGGCCCGTGCAGCAGCCACGCCGCGAATCCCAGACCTTGGCCCCATGCCTGCAACTCCTGCAGCAGGTGTTCCCTGCCACGGAACCCGACGACCTGCTGCCGCGCGCGCAGCAGCCCGGCCACCGAGCGGCCCACCGGCGGCTCATCCTCGGTGAGCTCCCGCATCTCCACCGGATCCAGCAGCATGCTGCCACCGCCGTACTCGGCCAGCACCCGCCGAAACTCCGGGTCGTGCTGCAGCACGTATGCCGGCACCGCCTCCAAGTAGCCGTGGCGCCCGCCGACCGGGTCGACGGCGACCACCCCGGTCAGCAAATCGCCGCAGAACAAGCCCGCGCCGGACAGACCCGCCCACGGCGAGGTCTGGTTGGCCGTGGCGGGCGGATAACCGGTGACGGCCATGACATAGCGGTCGCCGATGTACCGGTTTCCCGGGTTCACCGTGCCTGACGGCTGCCAGGTATCCGCGGCACGCTCGGGCCGCTGCACCCACGCCGGGAACCCCCACGTCTGGCAGGCGATGCCCGGCCGGTTCGTGACCAGGCGCCCCCACCGCGGGACGCCCCCTGCCGGCGGCTGCCACGCCGGATCCTCTACCAATACCAACGCCGCGTCGTCACGGCCGCCCGGACTGCCCCGCCACACCACCCGCCCAGTGGCCGTGGCCGCCGCACCGACCCTGAACAGCGTCACCGCCGTCTGCACCGCCGACGTGGCGTGCGCCGAGGTGAGTACCAACCGCGGCGCGATCACATACCCCGACCCACGCCCGGCCGGCGACTCCACCCGCACCACCCGATCTGGCTGCACTGTCCGTTTACCACCCGCTCGGCGCGGTCACCGGCCGATACGCTCGGAAACGTCACCCGGCCCGGCCGGCCTTGACCCCGGCGCGTCGGCGATCAGCAGATCCGTACCGTCGGGCTGCTTCGGCGTCAGCGTCACCTTCACCCGATGGATGGAGCCCCGCGTCACCCCGGCCTGCACCTCCGCCGACGCCAGCACCCACGCCTTAAATCCGGCCTTGGCCTTCACATCGGCGCGTAACTCCACCGCAAACTCCATCTCGATCGGCCCCACCACAAAACCGACCTCGTGGTCAGCGCCGCGACGAGCAGCCTCCAGCAACTCCTCACGCACCACCGCCACCGCGTCCGCCAACTCGATCTCCACTACGCACCCCCAGGGCATCGACGTACACCTGCCGACAGTTACCGCCCACACCTACCGGATAAGCACAACAGCGGCAATCCCGAGCGGCCACAAGGCGGTTTCATGAGCCGGTCGCCGCACGATGTGCCGAGACACCACCATCGTCCAGGCCGCCGTCAACGTGTTGTCCTTGACCCGCTGCACTAACCCAAATACCCGCCGCAGCTACGCCGGGTCCTCGACCGGCTGCTCGCCGCACTCGACGCTGACCGAATCCTGGCCACTGGACAGCGACGATCCGGCCGACCTACTCGAACGACTGCGGGACAGCAGGCGCTGACGACCTGGAACCGCAACCACGCCGCAGTAGCCGGCGGGCCGTCCCGGTGCACCCGCAACCAGCTCCCCGCGCCAGCCCTGCCCACCCGCTGCCAGCGGCACCGCGAACCCGCAACCACCGCTCGTCCAGCTCAGCGATCGAACGAGCGCTGTCCCGTCGCGACAACCGCCGTACCGATATTCCTCTAACCCAGGTCCCCGACAGCCCTATGGCTCCGGAATCACAGGCAGTATGCGCCGAGCCAGCGGACCAGGTAGGCACGCAGGCCGGTCAGGTCGGTGCCGCCCGCGCGGTAGCCGATGTGCCCGTCGGGCCGGATCAGGTAGCTGGCGTGGGCATCCGGACCGACCCCGAGCCGGCGCAGCACCTCCGCACCGGCTCGCGGCGCCACACCGTCCAGGCCGGCCAGCTGGTGTGCGGTGAGCTGGCCACGACGGCGTCGGGTCAGGTCGGCGATCTCGCGGGCGGGCCATCCCTGCGGTGGGCCGCAGAGCAGCAGGTGCCAGCCGGGCGCGGCGGTGAGCCGGTGCAGCGAGCCGCCGTCGGCCGGTGGGACATCCGGCAGCCGGTCGCCGGCCCGTGGACCGGTCCGCGGCGCGTGTGGGCCTTCCGTGGACAGTGGGCTGCGTCGGTAGCGGATGGCGAGCTGGGCGACGGTGCGGAACGCGGTGGCCCGCACGAACCGGGGCGCGAGAACCGCCGGCAGCAGGGCGGGAGCAATCCGGGTGCGCGAGAAGCGGACCAGCGGGTTGGTGGAGGTGGCAACGGTGAAGGCCCGGTCGCTGAACCGCAACACCATCCGGCCGACCGGGGCCCGTTCCGCCTGGTAGCTGTCCAGCAGAGCCGGGTCGGCGTCGGCGTGCAGGGCCCGGGCGAGTTTCCAGCCAAGGTTCACCGCGTCCTGGATGCCGGTGTTCATGCCCTGCGCGCCGGCCGGGCTGTGGATGTGCGCGGCGTCGCCAGCCAGGAACACCGGTCCGGCCCGGTAGGCGGTGGCGGCCCGGTGGTGCAGCCGGAAGTTCGTCGCCCACACCGGGTCGTGCAGCCGCAGCGCCCCGTCCGCGTACGCGTCGGCCAGCGCCTGCACCCCGGCGAGGTGGACCGGCGCGCCGGGCGGGGTGGGATCGTCGGCCGGGCGCATGGCCAACAGCCGCCAGGTGGCCGGGCGGCCGAGGGGGAAGAGGAACAGCATCCCCCGCCCGGCGAGGAAGGCGTGCGCCGCGCCCGGTTGCACGCCGTCGATCTCCAGGTCGGCCAGCACGAAGGTCTGCGGGTAGGCGCCGCCCTCGAAGCCGATCCCGGCGAACTGCCGCACCGCGCTGTGCGCGCCGTCGCAGCCCACCACGTACCGGGCAGACACGTGCTGCACCCGGCCATCGCGGTCGCGCAGCGTCGCGATCGCCGCCCGGTCGGTGCGCTCCAGGCCGACCAGCTCGACGCCGCGTTCGACGGTCACCCCGACCGCCACGAGGCGCTCGCCGAGCAGCCGTTCGGTCTCCGCCTGCGACAGGAACAGCAGGTACGGGTACGCCGTGTCGGACAGGCCCAGGTCGAACAACGGCACCGACCGCTGCCACCGCCCCGCGTGCAGAGTCAACCGGACCGCCCGGTTGCCGGCCGCCACCATCTCTTCGGTCACCCCGAGACCGGCGAGGACCTCCAACGTACGGGGCTGGACGGCCAACGCCCGCGACTCGTGCACCCGGTCGAGGGCGCGGTCCACCAGGCGCACTCGCACGCCGTACCGGGCGAACTGCCCGGCCATGGTGAGACCGGTCGGCCCCGCGCCGACCACCAGCACCTCCACCTCGGAGCCCACAGCGCCCGTCATCGGCAGCCCCCTGGTTCGCGGCGCGGATCGCGCCTGCCCTCAGGGTCACGGTAGCCCCAGACATGCAGCTGTCGTCCCCATAAAACCTCGACTGCCCGGATGCCTGGCTCGACAACGACCTCCACTCAGACGCCCACTGCAGCCCCGCACCCCCGCTCAACCTCCTCGCCGCAGCCGCGTTCCGGGCCGGACTACCACTGGACGCCGACGAACTACGCAGCGACGCCCTCGTCATCAAGGCACGGCCAGTCACCACAGCCGGATGAACGCGTCGATCCCAGACAAAGGTGTCAGTCACTGCTATGAAGACCGCGAGTCGCAAGGCGTCCGACGCTGCTGTGAGCGGGCGCCGCAGCCGGCGCCGTCGTCAGGCAGGCGCTCGGGCCGCGCCCGGCGCCAGGGACGAGAGCGGGGCCGGCCCGATGGGACCGGCCCCGCTCCGGGCTTCCCCCGTTGACCCCCTCGATCAGCGGGTGCGCTCGACCACCGTCAGGGTGAAGTCGTCGTACGACGCCGCGTGGGTCTTGTCGCCGCCGTAGACCGCCCGCACCTGGTGGGCGCCGGGGTTGGGCAGCATGCGGACGGTGCAGGAGGCGACGCCCTTCTTGACCGGGGCCTCGCAGAGCACATCCTCACCGACCATGAACTGCACCGGACCGGTCGCCGTGGTCGGCGTAACCGCTGCGGTCAGTTTCAGGGTCCGGCCCCAGGTGGCCGTCACGTCGTTGGCCCGGACCGAGGTCGGCGTGAGTTCCACGGTCGGGGCCGCGGTGACGGTGACCACCCGGCTGGCGACCGCCTGGTTGCCGTTGGTGTCGGAGACCAGGTAGGAAAGCGCGTAGCTGCCCGGGGTGGTGGTGTCGACGGTGCCGACCACCTGGATCCGGTCGGTGACGTCGCCGTCGGTGTTGTCCACTGCGGTGACCCCGGCCAGCGGATCGAAGGCCTGACCCTGCTCGACCGAGGTCGAGGCCGGGACGGTCAGCACCGGCGCGGTGACGTCCGTGCCGGCCGCAGTGGCGACGAAGATGCCCCCGAACTGGTCAACCGAGCCCACCTGGTCGCCGTCGCCGGTGCGGCTGGTGGTGGTCCAGGCGTAGAGCTCGCCCTCGGTCAGGCCGCTCCACTGCACGGTGGCCGGCCAGCCCGACTTGGCCGTCGCCTCACCGATCACGGTGTCGGTCGGCGTGACCAGAACGAGACCGTCGGTGCTGAAGCTGGTCTTCCGCGACGACAGGTCGATCGGCAGCACCATGTTGTCCTCGGCGCCGTTGTAGCGCTTGCGGTCGTCGTACTCGGTGGCACCGAAGTTGTCGAACATCGGCGAGTAGGTGTCGATGCTCATCTGGGCCCGGTCGACGTCGATCTGCAGCAGCCGCAGGAAGCTGGCGCCGAACTGCAGCAGGTCGCCCTTCTTGTGGTCGACGATGCCGTCGCCGTTGAGGTCGAGGTTGCCATTGGCGTCGACCTTCTCCGGCCACAGCTCGCCCGCGGTCATCTTGTAGAACTGGTAGTCCGCGAGCAACTCGACCACGTTGTGCTCGATGGTGACGCCGACCCCGGTCTTGAGGTTCGTGCCGACGCCGTGCTCGTGACCGGCGAGGACCAGGAACACGTTCGGGTTGGATCGGACGATGCTCGAGAAGGCCCGGGAGCCGTCGGTGGAGAAGTTGGCGCCACGGCCGTCCGGCGCACCCGACGGGGCGATGTAGGCGTGCGTCAGCAGGATGCCGTTGCGGTCGTGGTAGCGCTGGAAGATCGAGCTGGCCCAGTCGGCCTCGGCCTGGGTGACGCCGTAGGAGAGGCCCACCGCCACGAAGTCCAGGCCGCCCGCGGAGAAGAGGACGTAGTTGTTGTGGTTGTCCTTACCGCGGGTGACCACGGCGCCGGAGGCGTCGGTGGTCTCGTCCCAGGCGTGGTACGACGCCTTGTACTCGGCCGGCCACAGCTTGGATCCCTCGTAGTAGCGCTCCGGGCCGTAGTACTGGTTGAACCGGGAGTTCGGGCCGGTCTCGGCACCGCCCTGGTTGTCGTGGTTGCCCGCGACGATCTGGTTGACCAGTCCGGCCGCATCCAGGTTGCGCTGGGCCTCGGCGGTGAACTGGAACTCCTTGGTCACCTGCTCGTTCAGGCCGGGGCGGAGCAGGTTGCCGTTGGCATCGGTGGCCAGCGGGTTGGTGTAGTAGTTCTCGGTGATGTCACCGGTGTGCGCGGTGTAGGCGATCTTCCGCTTGGCGGCGTTGTCGGCCAGCCACTGGGTGGTGTCCTGGTAGGACTTCGCCCAGAGCGCCTGCTCCTCCATGGCCATCTTGTCGGTCGGTTCGTCGATGCCGTCGAAGTCGTCGTACGTGCCACCGACCGCGCCCTCGGCGAGGTACTGCGTGTCGGTGAAGTGGGCCAGCGAGAAGTCGTACTTCGACGGGTCCTCGAAGTGGTCCCGGTTGGCCGGGTCGCCAGCGGTGGCGTCGCGCGGCGCCAGGTCGTCGGCGAACGGGTCCTGGCCGGTGACCAGGACGTGGACCACGCCGCTGTCGACCAGCTCCGGCCGGACGACGGCCTTCAGCGTGGTCTCACCCTCGGCCTGGCCACGGGCGGTGGCGAGCTCGGTCCACGCCTGGGTGGTGCTGTTCCACGCGTGCAGCGAGACCGCGCGCTCGGGGTCGACCACACCGTTCCACAGGATCTGGCGGCGCTCGGCCGACACCGGCACCTGGACGTCGAACCGTTGGATCGGGATGTTGCCCGTGGACGGGCTGTTCGCCATCTTGCCGTCGGGACGCGGGCTTGCGCCGATCTGGCCGCCCTCGGTGTAGGAGAAGTCCAGCGCGGACGGCATCACCGGGATGACGCCCTGGAAGCCGCCCACTGGCAGGCTCGGGGTGGCCTGCTTGAAGGTGGTGGTCACCTCGCCCCCGTTGGGGTTGGTGGCGATCGCCGAGAGGGTCACCCGGCCGCTGCCCTGGCCGACGTCGGTGCCGCCCGTCGTCGGGATGGCGTCGGAGGTGAACGTGACCGTCTTGCTGACGGACTTGCCGAACACGTCGGTCGCCGAGATCGCCAGGGTGTGGTTGCCGGACTTCATGCCGGCGCCGATCTCCTGGCCGACCTGGACGGGCTCGCCGTCGAGCAGGTAGCGCCAGCCGGTCGCGTTGCCCTGGTTGGTCACACTCACCTGGAGCTCGGTCGGACGGCTCAGGTGGTCGCCCTCCCCGGGACGGGTCGAGGTGATCGCGACGCCCGCGTTCCGGACGTCGCCGAGGGCGGCGATGTTGAGCGCCTTCACCTCGTCGAAGGTGAGGGCCCGGGAGTAGATGCGGGCGTTGCGCACCGTCGCCGGCGCCCAGAACTGGTTGACCGCGTCGGCGCCGACGTAGAAGGAGTTGCGGGCGGCGCCGCCGGGCAGGCCGAGCGGTGCCGGCGCAGCGACGGACGCGGCCAGCTCGCCGTCGACGTACAGGCGGGCGGTGGCACCATCCCACGCGCCGACGGCGTGATACCAGCGGCCGGAGGAGATCTGGACCTGGGCGTTGCGGTAGGCGCCACCCGCGTGTACGGCGAAGGTCAGCTTGTCGCCGTAGACGACGATCGAGTAGCCACCCACCTCCTTCTCGGAGCAGACCGAGTGCTCACCGGAGTTGGGCAGGGTGCCGTTGTCCTTGAAGGTGCACTCGATCGAGACCTGGTTGCGGATCTTCTCCCACTGCGTGTCGCCCATCGCGTAGGCGTAGGCGTCGTTGGCGCCGTCGAAGGTCGCGACTGACGCCTTCACCGCGGTGTCCTGGGCGATCACCGGCTCGCCGACGGTGGTGACGGCGAGGTTCTGGGCGTCGTCCTTCGGCGTGCCGTCGTCGAAGTCCACGTCGAGGATGTCGGCGGTCGGGACCGGCCCCTTGAGGTCGTAGGCCGACGCCAGCTCGGCCGCCTGGGCGGCGGTCAGCGCCCGGCTCCAGAGCTTGCTGCCCGCGAAGGAGGCCGGCGGGGCGACCTGCCCGATGCCGGAGGGCGCCGCGTCGGCGCCGATCACGAATCGGCGCGCGGTGGACGTCGGCGGGGTGAGCGCACCGGTGGCTGCGGTCGAGCCGGCCAGCTGGCCGTTGAGGTAGAGGCTCAGGGTCTGGCCGTCCCAGACCGAGACGGCGTGGTACCAGCGGTTGCCGCTGATCGGGGTCAGCACCGACTTGTAGCCGCCGCCGATGTGGGCCATCGTGCCGAGGTTGCCGCCGTTGACGTAGACCGAGAAGCCGCCGCCCTCCTTGTCGGAGCAGAGGTCCTTCTCGCCGCTCACCGGCATGGTGGTGTCGACCCGGAAGACGCACTCGATGGCGAAGCCGGTGGAGAACCTGCTCCACTGGTCGGTGAAGTCGAAGGAGACCGCGTCGTCGACCCCGTCCACCTTGAGGAGGTCGTGACCGAACGCCGCGTCGGTGGCGTAGCTGGGAGCGCCCCAGGTGGTGGGGGTGAGGCCCTGGGCCCGATCGGTGGTGGCGCCGCCGGTGAAGGCGACGTCGAGCACGTCGGCAGCCGGAGCCGTGGCAGCCGCGGTGTTGCCTGAGCTCAGAGCGGCCTGGGCGGGCAACATCAGGGCGCCGCCGGCCATCGCGAGCCCGAGGGCGGCCGCGCTCAGGCGGCGCCACCTCCGGGCGAACGGATGGAGTCGTGTCGTCACGACATCTCCTTCTTTGGGTTTCCGTGGTGTCGGGTGAGTAGCTGATTGGAAATCCGGTGGAGTAGGTCAGGTGCCGGGTAGGCCGGCTACGGCGGAGGCGGTGATGCCGACGCCGATGAGGGTGATCCCGCAGGCGGCCAGCACCGGGGCTACCCGTGTGGCCAGCTGCAGGAGGGCGTGGGACGCGGCGGCGCGTCCCACGAGGGCGCGGCCGGTGAGAGCCATGAGGCCGACGGTGAAGAGCACCGCGGCGAGCCCGAGGCCGAAGCAGACCACGAGAACGAGAGCGAACCCGACCCGCCCGGCGAAGATGCCGGTCACCAGCACGAGGAAGGCCGCCGGCGATGGCGTCAGGCCGCCGGACATGCCGAGGAGGAACAGACCCGGGCGGGACGGGCTGGTGTGGCCATGTCCGTGGTCGTGGCTGTGGGTGTGGCTGTGGGCATGACCGCGCCGACGCAGGTGGCGGCGCAGCAGCCAGAGCCCGACGGCGAGGACGGTCAGGCCCGCCGCCAGCTGCAGTCCGGTGGTCAGTCGATCGAGGCTGACCAGGTCGGAGAGGGAGAAGAAGGTCCAGGCGACCGCGATGGCCAGCACCGAGACGGTGTGCATCGCGGCCACCGAGAAGCCCAGCCAGGCGGCATCGCGGATCCGGCCCCGGGAGCCGATCAGGTACGCCGCCGCGAGACTCTTGCCGTGGCCGGGTGCGAGTCCGTGCGCCGCCCCGGCCACGAAGGCGATCACCAGGGCCACCGGCACGAACCCCGGCGACTGCACCGTCCCGATCAGTCGATCGCCGAGTTCAGCGGCTCCGAAGAGGTCGATATCGAGGATGGCCGTGGGGCTGGCGCCGAGGGGTGCCGCTGCGGCGCCGAGGCTGGTGGCGACGTGCATGGTTCAGGCCTTTCGTCCGCGCCGGCGGTGCCAGAAGATTCCGGCTGCGACGGCGGCCAGCAGGGCGCCCCCGACGATCGAGAGTTGCAGCGCGTTCCGGCCCGAGGACACTGCGGCCAGGGTCCGGGTGGACCCGGGGCGGGAACCGGTGCCCGTGCCGGCGCTGATGGTCCAGTCCGCCGACTCGTGCGTGGCGTCGTACACCGCCTTCTGCCCCTCGGGGCCTCTGGCGAGCGTCCGGTAGGCCTCGTGCAGGTCGGTGAGCATCCGGGACGTCACGGTCACTGTGCTCACGGGTTCGGGGCAGGTGAACAGCACCTCGGCGCCGCCGGCGGTCAGGTCGTCGGCCACGCTGGCCTCGCCCTCGCAGGGCCGCCCGTCCTGGGTCACGGTGATGCGCTCGGTCAGGTACCGGGTGAACTCGGGAGCCTCAGCGATCGCCTCAGCGTCGGAGGCCTCGTAGCTCACCGCACCGTCCAGCATCACCCGGTCCTGCGGAAGCACGCCGAGGGCGATGCCGAGCAGGGTCAGGTCATCGGTTCCGCCGACGAGCCAGCGGACCCGCACACCGTGATCGCCCTCGCCCGCGACCTTGATCTGCTGTGGGGCACCGAAGGGATGCGCCGAGGCCGCGTCCGGGACCAGCACCCCCATCAGCACCAGTGCGAGTACGCCCCCGGAGCACCAGGCATGGCGTAGGGCACGGCACAGGGCAGACACAACAGACTCTCATTCGCTCGGAGATCGGGCGCAGACGCGATGAATGTTCCGGCCGCAGGTGACCAGCAAGATCACGACAACCGAGCGAACTCTTACGGAGAGATTGCCGGATAAAAAATCTGTTGAGCCCTTGTCATCGTGGATACCGGACGCCTCTGGCCAGTCCCGACCGGCGCTGGTCGCGCCGGCGACCGTCCTGGGTGGGGCGTGCGCTCAACCTACCTGCGCGACCCCGAAGGCAACCTGGTCGAGGCGCAGACCTGGACGGCCTCCTGAGGGTGCGGCCGGCACCGTCGCACGGATCCGGCCGCACCCCGCGGTTACTCCCGTCCGTGGCGGCGTCAGCTTCCGCTGCGGTACGGGCCGTCCACGTAGACGAGCGCGTCACCGACCGCCCGCTCGGTCGAACCGCTCGGCCGGTTGACCAGGGCACCCTCGACGGCCATCGCGGTGGATCCACCGCCGTCGAGGTTGACCGCGTCGAACATGCCGAGCGCCTGGGCGACGGCGGCCGTCTCGTCCATGGTGGTGCCGACGCTGGTGGTCTGGCGGCCGTCGATCGTCGCGAGCACGATCTTCCCGTCCCGCGTGGTGCCGGCGATGGTACGCGGATTGCGGGCGAAGAAGCTGCCGGAGCCGGCCGGTACGACGATCTGGCCGTCCGCCGTCAACGGGTAGCGCCCGTTCACCCCGAACAGCCCGGGCCGCACGGGAAGTTCCTCACCGTCCTGGTCGGTCAGGGTCGAGGTGGTGCTCACGCACCCCTGCTCAACCACGTCCAGCAGGGCCACGGTGTCCCGCCCGGTGGCCTGTAGCGAGGTCTGCCCGGCGGTCAGTGTGGTGCCCCGGGTGGTCGAGGTACGCACCACGCAGCCGAGCCGGTCGAGCACGACCTCCACGCCGGCACCCGACGGGGTGGCCGCGGCGAACTCGGGGCTGAACTCGGCGACGTCGCCGGGGAGGGTGCACTGCGTCTGGTCGGTGAGGGTGGCGCATCCGGCCGGCACGACCGGCGGGTGGTTGATGAACTCCAGCGGCAGGCTGGCCTCGGTCTGCCGGTTTCGTACGCTGCCCGACCAGGTCAGCTTTCCGGTCAGGGCCCGGTTGCTGTTGGCGTCGACGACGAAGTTGACCTCGGCCGCGTCGCGGGTGGGTTCGCTGAGCAGCTGCCCGCCGAACAGTCCCAGCCCGACCGGGTCGCCGGGGTGGAGCCGGCTGGCGGTGAAGGTGAAGAAGGACGCGTTGACCCCGGCCAGGGCGCCGGAGGCGCGGACCAGGTCGCTGGTCTTCTCGACCTGGCCCAGGTCCGGGCCGTACGTCGCCCGCAGATGCCCCCGGGCCTGGCTCGGCTCGATGGTGAGCACGTTGACCACCCACGGACCGCGCGTGGTGGTGTTGATCTGGTCGGCCAGTGCCGGCTCGCTGCCCCGCTCGATCCGGGTGAGGGTGACGCCCTCGGCCAGGGTACGGCTGGTGCGTACCTCTGTCAGGTCGGCGTCGCCGAGCGGGAGGGTGCCGGTGGCGGCCTCGGCGCGGGCCCCCGGAACGACACCGAGCGCCGCCGCGGCCAGCGCGGCTGCCGCGATCGCCCCGGCCCGGCGGAAGCGGGACAGGTCAGGAGTGGAAACAGTCATGCCGGTGACCTTGGTGCCCCCACAGAACCAGGCGACCGACTCCACCTGACACCGAGTCGAATTGTTAGGCAAAGGAAGGCTATGTCAACCAAGATTGACATGCCCTCCTTGTCAATGTAGGTTGACAGGCGCGGCGACGGCGGACGGTCCCGACGCGGGGATGGCGTTTCCTGCAAACCATCGCGACCCGCTGGGCGCCGGTAATGACGAGGTAAGCCGTGCCGGGCGGCCTGCTCTGCCAGGGCGTAGCCGATGCCGGCGGATCCGCCGGTGACCAGCGCCAGCTGTCGTCGGCTGTTCATGATGCTCCTTTCGGAGTGTGGTGGCGCCACGAGCCGCGTGGCTGAAACTCGAGCTCGGTGCGGGCCCGGTGGTGGACAGCAGCGCTCCGTGGCCGGGGATGCTGCCGCGACGCGGCGTGTACCGCATCGCGGTGATGTCCTCGCTGGGGCAGGGCATCACGGTGTGGTCCGCGGCGATTCCGCGCCACGATCGACGGCAGGCCGTCGATCGTGGCGGGCGCATTGTCGATGCCGGAGACGTCTGCCTGCGGCCAACAAACGCCTCGACGGCGTGCTGGCCGACCTGGCGCTTGACGCTGGTTACCGCAACCGGCAACGGGACGAACTCGCGCGGCGTCCGCGTCGGCGAACACGTCGGCATGCTCGCTGCCATGCGGCGCAAACGATCCCGCTCCTACATCCAACTCGGCTTCACCATGGCCGAAAGCAGCGGCGGTTGATGGAAACTGTGCCAGTCAGCCGAGCCCGGCCCGGTCGAGGCGATCCAGCAGGCTTGGCTTACGGGCATGCCGTTCCCGCAGCTGCCGCACGCGCCGATGGAACGCCTCCATGTCGCCGTCCCGTTCGGCCAGCGCCTTCAGGTCGGACAGCAGTGCGACGGCGGCGTTGTACTCCTTCGGCTTCTTTGTCTCGATCATCCCGGCTACCCGCTGCCGTCGACGTGGTGTCGAACGTTGCAGGCCGATCATTTGCTCGCGTTGGTAAAAACGCCTTCCCCGGTTTGCACGGCCGAGCCCGCACGCCCTTGCAGTCGGTACGGCCGTCTTCAAGAGCGTGCTGCCGCCGTCGGGCGCACCAGCGGCAGGGGCTTTGGCCGTAGACCGCGCCCCGGTCGGAGCGTGGAGACAGTCCGACCGGGGGCCACCGATTATGGAAGCGGATCGCCCGAGCGTGAGCCTGCCTAGCTGGTTACGGCTCCGATCACGGACTCGTCAGACCATGACCGGCCCGGTGCGGGGCGGAGGACCGCATGCCGTAGCACCCGGCGCATCATCGCGGGCCGCATGAGCGCCTGAGGGGGATCGATCAGACCCGCCACACGCATGAACCCCTTCGTCACTTCTGGGTCCTGGGTGGCGGCGTATTGAAGGCGGGCCATGTAGCCGTTACCGATCCGCACCTTGAGGGTGCGCTTGCCCTCCACGCCCGGGAAGTCGAGGTCACCGCCCGCGGAGATGTCCCACGGGGTGTCGATGACCCTGGACAGATCAGCGAAGAAGCGCTGCGGTGTGGGCGCATGCCCCTCACGCAGATGCTGCCGCAGCGTCATCGCCTCGATCGCGGCGACGCTCATGCCTTGGCCGTAGACGGGGTTGAAGCTGCAGAAGGCGTCGCCGATGACCAGGTACCGGTCGGGGAGGCGCAGCAGTCGCTCGTACCGCCGTCGGACACTGGCGGGGAAGCGGAAGGAGACAGGGTCATCGAGCGCCTCGGCGTCGCGAACCGCGTGATAGACGTCGGGCACCGGCAGGGAACGAACGAATTCGAGGAACGCCCCGGGGTCGGTGGGCGGGTAGTCCCCGAGCACTCCGGTCAGCGAGAGAATGCAGACGTCCCGGCCGACCTGGCCGAAGAAGGCCCCTCGCGGGTGGCCCGGGGAAGCGACCGGGTTGATCGACTGCACGCCGTCGAACATCTCGGGACGGGTGCGGTAGTGCCGGGTCGTGTATGCGAGCCCGACCTTGACCCGTTCCTCCTCCGGCCGCTGGTATCCCAGATCCTCGAGCCAGGCGGGCGTACGGGAGCCTCGGCCGGTTGCGTCGACAACCAGATCGGCATCCAGCACCTCGACGTCGGCGTTTCCGGTCCGCCGCTGCACCCGTACCCCGACGATCTGCTCCCGATCGTCGGTGGCGACAGGGCCGAGCACGTCACACTCCTGTATGAAGGTGACGTTCGGCAGGGCCGCGACCCGGTTGCGGACGTGGTTCTCGAGGACTGGACGGGGGGCGGTCACCGAGATGAGCCCGGTGTGGGCGGGCTGTATCTTCCGGCCGTTAAAGAACCACCGCATCTCCCCCAGATCGCCGGTGGGCACCCCGCTGGCGCGCAGTTCGTCGGTGATCCCGGGGAACAGTTCCTCGAGGATGAGGTGTCCCCGTGCGTGCAGGCCGTGCGCGTGGACCGTGTGGGGCGCACCTTTGCGAGGCGTGCTGATGCCCAGCACCTTGTCGCGCTCCACGACGACGACGTCCGCGTAGGATTCGGCCAGGACCCTGGCCGCTAGGATGCCGCCCATGCTTCCGCCGAGCACGACGGCACGGGCTCCGATATGGCTCATCGATGTTTACCTTCCTGATGGGAAACCGGGACCGATCGGCCTGCCGCGGTGCGACGTCAGCCTGGAGGCACCTTTCGATGGCGGTCGGTCGGCCGAGGACCGGCCGGGGTTCTCGAAGGGTTGAAACCGGCCTGAGCGTCGTTTACGGGGCTACCGCCAGGGTTGTCACCGACGGCTGCCGTAGCATCTCCCCGCGTGCGATGCCGGCGTCGTGCATCGACATGAGTCCGCTCCGATGCGGCAGGGCCCGCGAACGGACGGTGCGACGCGGTGGGAAGCAGGACGCCTCGGCGGGCGCGGGCGAGAGAGATCATCTCGACGGGGAATCAGCGAAGATCGCGGGGCTGTCCCAGGCGATGGAGCTGAGGAGGGCGACCAGCGCCGCCACGGTGAGGGCGGCGCCGGCGTAGATCCGTCCCGTGCCGTCGTCAGTCGCTGGCAGCGACGGGCTGCCGCCAGGACATCACGCCGGCCTTGCCGGCGCAGGAGCACCGCATGGCGGCCCGCTCCACCGGGTTCGGGCGCAGGTGCAGGTACATGGCGATCAGCATCGGGAGGAAGACCACCGAGTTGTAGAACAGATGCAGCTCCACCCGGGGCACGATCAGCTGGAGCAGGCTGGTCGGCTCGGCCGCGCCCGGCAGCCGGAAGGCGCTGTGGGCCTGCACGAGCAGCAGCGCGTGCTCGATGTGGTGCCAGAACTGCAGGGCCAGGGCCACCATCCACCAGGCCCGGGAGCGGCCGGTGAACCCGGACCGCAACAGGAACAGGCCGATCAGCATCACGATGGCGTAGCCGTAGTGCATCCACTCGGAACTGACCAGCCAGGGAAATGGCATCCCCAGCACGCCACGCGCCTCCGGCCGCGGCCAGCCGAGCACCCAGATCTGGTACGCCTGCACCAGGTGCTCCGCCCAGTGCGCGACGACCACCGCCATGTACAGGGTGAGCGCCGTGCGGTGGAACCTGCCGTTGAGTGGTGCACGTGAGCCGGGAACAGCCTTGTCCGCAGCGATTGCCATGAGTCCTCCTACCGCGACACCGAGAGGTGTTGAGGCGACCCTAGACAAAACCGTGACGGAGGGTAACTTCTAATGTGCTCTGGTCGGGGCGGGTGCGACGGCTCGTCAGCCCAGACCGTTCAGGCGGACGCTGAGACCCTTTCCTTCGAATTCCTCGCACACGAACGCTGGCTGGCGAGGCTTGCTCAGCGCGGGGTCGTACCGGTAGCCGATCTCGGCGAAATCGAGAAGGTCATCCGGATTCTCGACGCGGGCTGTCAGAAGCCATCGAGCAAAGGCGCCTCGCGCGATCTTGGCATGCACCACCACGAAACGGGGCTCTCCCGTCTTCGGCTGCACTGTCATGAAGCGGGGACTGATGAACCGGTCCGAGTCGAGGAACGTCGTGACGGTCTTGTTGTACTCCACTGCGGCGAGATTGACGATGGTGCCCCTAGACGGCAGGCGCCGGGCGATGGAGTCGCCCCAGAATTCGTACAGGTTGGAGTAGGGCGGGTCGGGCAGCCGATAGCCCATCTCGAGTCGGTACGGCTGAACCGCGTCGTGAGGACGCAGGATCCCGTACAGGCCCGAAAGGATCCGCAGTCGGTCGTGTGCATACGCGCGGTCGGCCGCCGAGAAGTCACACGCGCGCAGCCCGCTGTAGATGTCGCCCGCGAAGCTGTCGATTGCCGGAGACTGCCGCTCCGGCTCGACGCCCCAGCTCGCGAGGAGCGCGTGGGTCTTCTCGGCCAGCGCTGGCGAGATTTCCATGACGGCCGCCAACTGCTCCACCGACAGGGTCTGAAGGTAGGCCGCCAGTTCCTCGGCCCTGCCGCGCAGTGCCGGCTCGGTCAGTGTGGCGTCGCCGCGGGGCGCCGACCGCATGACCTTGGAGGTGTGGATGAGGACGATCATCACTTGTCGATCGACTTGATGAGTTCCTTGATGACGCGCTTCAGCTCGGTCTTCTTGGCTCGCGCGTCCTTCATGTCCTGGAAGTAGGCCATTCGGCGACCGTCCGTGTAATTGCCCTCCAGCAGCTTGCTGTCGATGTCCACCACCAGCGGGTTGTGGAACACCAAGTGGACGTGCTCCTTGGCCCACAGGTTGAACGTCGCCAGGTACTCACCCTTGTAGGAGAACGACGGCGCCTTCCACTTGACTTGCTCGGTGATCTTCGGATTGATGGCCTTGATGCTCTCGCGGAGCATCTCGACCTCCACCTTGAAGGGGTGGTCGAGTTTGTCCATGAACGCGTCAACCTCGTCAGTCTTGTTGACGGTGTTGTCGACCTTGCCCATTTCGCCTCCGCACCGAGATCGATACCCCTGGCGAGCATACCGAAGTCAGGCGTGGGTTCACGGTGACAAGCTTGGCCCGGACTTCCGAGCGGATGGTGGTGCGACCGCCGCCGCACCACCACCCGGTGGGCGAACGGCTAACCCGCCGCCCGCTGGACGAAACCCTCCAGCGTGGTGACGATCTCGGACCTGTTCTCGCGGTGGCGCAGGCAGTACCTGGTCGGGTACCAGCCGGCCGTCTGCCACGCCTGCGGCTGCTTGATCGGGAAGCAGCCGTCCGACACGGCGCCCGAAGCGAGTTTCTGGTACCAGTCCTGGGTGACCATGGGCTCGTAGAACGTCAGGCGTCCCGCGTAGGAGCCGTAGATGAAGGTGTGCGTGAAGGGCTGGCCGTTCAGCTCAGGCCCGGTCAGGTCGATCAGGTGGTTGCCCATGCCCGGCTCGACGGCCCCGAAGTCGCTGTAGTCGGCAGGCATGTACTTCCCGGGGACAGGCTGGCGACCCACCTCCCAGTCGTCGCAGTTGACGAGCATCCCGCACGGCCCCGGGCGAATGGCCAAACGCTCCTCGTTGGAGTTCATGTAGAAGTGCACGTCGAAGTGAGGGCGGTCGTAGATGTGCTCGGGCAGATGGCCGGCCGGGTTCCAGTTCATCAGGACGTACTGGAACGGTGTGTCCACCCGCGCGCGGAACTCATCGCTGAGCCGCAGCGGATACTCGTATCCGCCCGTGCACTCCGTGTGCTGGTCGGTCACGCCGTCGCCGTTGACGTCGTAGCACCACAGGCCCGCCGTCGGCGGGTGGCTCGGCAGACCGTCGAGCGCGTTCACGCCCATGACCAGGCCGATGGTGTGCGGCACGCCGTTGCGGGACTGCGAGAACGCGCGGATCGTGCCGTCGCCCATTCTCGTGGACTGCCCGTAGGAGGCGCAGACCCCGAGGTACGAGGCGGTGCGGCGGACGAGGATGTCGGCGGCCTTCTTCGGCACCGTGGCGTTGAACTCGATGCCACTCTTCACGGTCGGTGCTACACAGACCGCCACCCGCGGGCCGCGGGCCGAGACGGGATTCGGGGTGAGGGCGACGACGAGTACGAGCGCAGCCAGCGCGGCCGCCGCCACGGCGACGGTGCGGATTTTTCGACGGGGCATGACGCCTTCCTTCTTGGGAGATGAGGGACCAGGGACGCCCGGTTGCGGTCGGGCGCTGCGCGGACCATCGACGGTCGGCGCGACGGGTTCACTGAACGGTCTGTCCGGCCTCCGGGGGCATGCCGGGATGCCCCGCGCCGGTGGGCGGCACGGCCCGGAGCCGGACGACGAGGAGCGCCGCGACCGCGAGGAAGAGGACGAGGTTGATCAGGCTGGCGCCGTGCAGCGCCTGCGTGAACGCCTCCCGGGCGGAGTCGAGCAGCTCCGCCGCGACAGGTTGCGGCAGGGTGTCCGCGACGGCCGCGGCGCCGACGATGCTCTCCCCCGCCGCCGTGGCGGCCTCGGGCGGCACGGCCGACGGCACCTCGACCGCGGAGCCGTAGACGGCGCCGGCGACGCTGCCGAGGATCGCGACGCCGAGCGCCACCCCGAGTTCCCCGCCGGTGGAGGACAACGAGCCGGCGGCTCCCGCCTTCTCCGGTGGTGTCGCGCCCATCAGCACGGCATTGGCCAGCGTGGCGCTCGGGCTGCCGCCCACGTACATGATGACCAGGCCGACGATCAGGGTCGCCAGGCCGCCGGAGACGCTGACCTGGGTGATGACCAGCGCGCCGACCGCCGCGAGGACCATTCCGGCCGCGAGGACGTAGGCCGGCCGCACGGTACGGGCGACGGCCGGTCCGATGTTGCCGCCGACGATCATCGCGCCGGCCGGAATCAGCATCCAGAGGGCGACCTTGAGTGGAGACATTCCCTCCACCAGCTGCATGTAGAGGGTCGACACGAGGCCGGCCCCCGCGGTGATGAAGCCGAACGCGAGGCCGAGCAGCACGATCGTGCTCACGACCGGGTTGCGGAAGAGCCCGAGGTCCAGCATCGGGTGGGTGAGATGCCGCTGGCGGGCGACGAACATCAGCGCGAAGGCGAGCCCGACGATGACGGCGCCGATGGGCGTCGGCTGCCAACCGGCCCGTGCGATCTCCTTGAGCCCGTAGACGACCGGCAGGAGCGCGGTGAGCGAGAGCACCGCGCTGAGCGGATCGAGCCGCCCGGGGTGCGGGTTGCGGGCGCCCGGCAGCAGCCCTGGTCCGACTATCAGCAGCAGCGCCATGACGGGAACGCCCATCAGGAAGATCGAGCCCCACCAGAACGAGTCGAGCAGGATGCCACCGACCACCGGGCCGAGGATCACGCCGAGCATGATGGAGGTGCCCCAGATGCCCATCGCGGCGCCCATCTGCATCGGATTCGGAAAGAGCTGACTGATCAGGGCGAGCACGGAGGGCATCACCGTCGCCGCCGCGATCCCGAGCAGGGCGCGGGAGACCAGGAGCATCTCGATCGAGGTCGAGTAGGCCGCGAGCAGTGATGCGACCATGAAGCCTGCGGCGCCACCGAGCAGCACGTTGCGGTGACCGGTCCGGTCGCCGAGGGTGCCCATGAGGACCAGGAAGCCGGCGATCATGAATCCGTAGATGTCGGTCACCCACAACTGCTGGGTGCTGTTGGCCCCGAGATCGGTGGCGAGCCGGGGCAGGGCGAGGATCAGGACGCTGATGTCCACCGTGGTGAGCAGGGTGGGTAGGCACAGCACGGCGAGCGCGAGCCATTCCCGGCGGCCCGCCCGGGGTCCCATGTCAACTGTCGTCACCTTGCGGTCCCTCCATCGATCGGTATCGCGTCTCGGACGTGGACGTGTACGTGCGGTCGGACGGATGACGTCGCTCCGTGCGGGGCGACCGGTAGCAGCACACCGCCGGTCAGGATGCGGTCCGCAGCGACCGGAAGAAGGTCCGGACGTCGCCGACCAGCAGCTCCGGCACCTCCATCGCCGGGAAGTGCCCGCCTCGGTCGAACTCGGTCCAGTGCGTGATGCTGGAGAAGTCCCGGTCGGCGAAGCGACGGATCGGGACGATGCAGTCCTCCGGGAACACGGCCACGCCGAGCGGAACCGTCAGCGGCTGCTCGCGGTAGCCGGCCAGCATGTCCCCGTTCGGGTCCTCGGTCGCCTTGCGCTGCTGCTCGGTGATCTCGCAGTACAACTGGGCCGACGATCCTGCCGTGTTGGTCAGCCAGTAGATCATCACGTTGGTCAGCAGCAGGTCACGGTCGATCACGTCGTCGGGCAGCTCGGCGTCGGTCCACTCCTTGAACCGCTCGACGATCCAGGCCAGTTGGCCGGCCGGCGAGTCGTTCAGGGCGTAGGAGACCGTCTGCGGACGGGTCGAGAGCAGCTTCCGGTATCCGGAGCCGTCGGCGTCGAAGCGCGCCAGCCGGCCCAGCCGGGCCATGTCCTGCTCGCTGAGGCCTTCCAGTTCTGCCGGATCACCGGAGGGGAACACGGTGAGCATGTTGCTGTGCACGCCGACGACGTGCTCGGGGTCGAGTCGACCCACCGCGAGGGAGATCGGTGAACCGAAGTCCCCGCCCTGGGCGCCGTAGCGCTCGTAGCCGAGGCGACGCATGAGCTCAACCCACGCCGCCGCGATGCGGTCGATGGTCCACCCGGCCGCGGGCAGCGGGCCGGAGAAGCCGAAGCCGGGAATCGATGGAATGACCAGGTGGAACGCGTCGGACCGGTCGCCGCCGTACGCGGCGGGATTGGTCAGCGGGCCCACCACGTCAAGGAACTCCGCCACCGACCCGGGCCACCCGTGGGTCATGATCAACGGCAGTGCGTCCGGCTCGGGCGAGCGTACGTGCATGAAGTGCACGGTGGTGCCGTCGATGGACGTGGTGAACTGCGGCAGGCGGTTGAGCCGCGATTCGGCCTGACGCCAGTCGTAGCTGGTCAGCCAGTGGGCGACCAGTTCCTTGAGGTATGCCAGCGGCACGCCGCGCGCCCAGCCCGTCTCCGGGAGGTCCGGCGACCATCGGGTCTGTGCCAGGCGACGACGCAGGTCGTCGAGTTCGGTCTGCCGGATGTTGATCTGGAATGGCTGCACTTGTCCCTCTCCTCGTCAGTGGCGCCGATCAGCTCACCCGGAGCACGGCCCGGCGGTCACTCGTCACATGCCCCGGAACGACGCTCCGACAGCAACGAACCCGTCGATGCCGACCATGACCGTGGCACCAGGCCGGCGGCCTGCGCATCTCCTGAAATGCGGCGCAGGCCGGTCACCTGGGACTTCAGCGGGGCGCGGGAACGATCGCGGTCCGCCGGCGTCGGGCCCCGACACGTCCCGGCCGCCGAAACGGCACCGCGACAGCGAGCGACGACGAGAGCACGCACAGAGATGCCGACGTGCGGCGGCAGTTGGAATCGTGAGCCGCGGCGTCATCGGCCTCACCCGATGGGCGCCCTCCCCCTGTCGAACACGAGGAGTGTGATTACCGGTGACCACGCCGAACATCCCTGCGCGGACCGCGAGAAGCCCCCTCTCGAGCCGGACGAGCCATTTCGTCCTGCCGAAGCAATGGGCGTCGATGCGCCGGGCCGAGCAGCTCGAACGGGAAACCGGGAACCGGGTCATCCACCTGGAAAAGGGCGACTTCCAGGGCGAGGAGTTCCGCCCGGCACCACACATCCTCGAGGCCTGCGCCAAGGCGGTGCACGACGGGCACGTGCGCTACGTGCCCGGTCCGGGCCTACCGGAGCTGCGGGACGCGATCGCGGAGGAGGCGACGCGTCGGGGACGCCCGACCGCCCGCGAGGAGGTCCTGGTCACCATGGGTGCCAAGCACGCGCTGACGCAGAGCCTGCTCACGCTGGTCGACAACGGCGACGAGGTCATCTTCCCCAACCCCGGCTATCCGCCGGACGAGTTCTGGATCACCTATGCCGGCGGGCGGGTGGTCTACGCCCCGCTGGTCGAACCGGACTTCCACTTCGACATCGATCAACTCGCCCGCCTGATGAACGACCGCACCAAGGTCCTGATCATCAACACCCCGCAGCGACCCAACGGGATGACCGTCGACCGGTTGGCGGAGATCAGCGCGCTGTGTCAGCGGCACGACGTCATGGTGATCTCGGACGAGATCTTCAGCCACATGGTCTACCCGCCCGCCGAACACCGCACCATCGCCGCCGTCGAGGGCATGGCGGAGCGGACGCTCCTGGTGGACACGTTCAGCAAGAGCTACATCATGACCGGCTTCCGGATCGGCTGGTGCGTGGCGAACCGGGACCTGATCACCGCCATGGACATCTTCCAGCAGAACTCGGTGACCAACGTGCCCGCGTTCGTCCAGATCGCCGCCCTCGCGGCACTCACCGGGCCGCAGGACCACGTCATCGCCACCCGCGACCGCCTGCGGGCCAAGCGCGACCGGACGGTCGCGGCGCTCGACGCGATGCCCGGCATCAACTGCACGGCCCCGGACGGCTCCTTCTACGTCTTTCCGGACATCCGTGGCACCGGAATGACCGCCCAACAGTTCACCGACCACCTGATCGACCGGTATTCGGTGGGAGTGGTCGCGGGCACGGCGTTCGGCGACCGGGGCGAGGGGCACGTGCGCATCACGTACGCCGTCCCGGACGACGTCCTCGAGGAGGGCCTGAGCCGAATCCGCCAGGCCGTCGAGAATCTCGGGTGACCGCATGGACATCGGTCGGATGTTGGCGTGGGGCGCGGCACGCCACCCCGAACAGCGGGCGGTGGGTGGACGGCGGCCGCTGACGTTCCGCCAGTGGGACGCGTACACCAACCAGCTCGCCCGCACGCTGGCGGACCTCGGCGTTCGGCGCGCCGACCGCGTCGTGCTCCACCTGGCCAACGGCACGGAACTGGCCGGTCTCTACCTGGCGGTGCAGAAGCTGGGGGCGGTGGCGGTGCCGCTATCGACGCGGTTCGGCCCCGCGGAGATCGGGCACTGCCTGCAGGACTGCGCTCCCGTGCTGGTCGTCACCGACGCCACCACCTCCAGTCAGTCCCGGGCGGCGCCGGTCGCCCTGCCCGACGCGCCGAGGCGGGTGTACGCCGGTGACCCGCGGGACGCGCCCGCCGGCGAGGTCGCGTTGGCGCCGCTCGTCGGGGCGCAGCCGGACGGCCCGATACCCGTCGCCGTCGACTCCGGCGACCTGAGCGTGATGCTCTACACCTCGGGCACGACGGGACGTCCCAAGGGAGTTCCCCGTACGCACGCCGCCGAGCACGCAGCCACCGTGGCGCACGTGCTGCAGTCGGGGCACCGCAGCGGCGACGTCGCGCTCGGAGTGATGCCGCTGTTCCACACGATGGGTGTCCGCACCCTCCTGGCCAGCCTGCTGGTCGGCGGCACCTGGGTACCTCAGCGCCGGTTCGACGCCGACGAGTCGTCGGAACTCATCGTGCGTGACGGCGTCACCTCGCTGTACCTGGTGCCCACCATCTACTGGTCGCTGCTCAACACCGGTCGGATGCACGAGCTGACGTCACTGCGGCGGCTCGGGTACGCGGGGGCGCCCATGGCCCCCGACCTCGCACGCCACCTGGCCGGCACGGTCCGTCCACGCACGTTCGTCAACCACTACGGCAGCACCGAGATCTACACGTTCACAGTCGAGCCCGATGTGGCGGCACGGCCGGGCAGCGCGGGCCGCGCCGGGATTTTCTCCCGCGTGCGTGTCATCGCCAACGCGGCCGGTGCCGGCGCCGAGGACGTGGTGGCTCCGGGCGAGCCGGGACAGGTCATCGCGTCCATGGACTCCCCGGAAGCCTTCTCGGGCTACTGGGCACGGGGCGACGCCGACGAGGCGGCGATCCGCAACGGGTGGTACCACACCGGCGACCTGGCGATCTGCGACGAGCAGGGCAACCTGTGGTACCAGGGTCGCGTCGACGACATGATCATCTCGGGTGGCGAGAACATCTACCCCGCCGACATCGAGGCCGCGCTGGCCGCCTCCCCCGCCATCGGCGACAACGTCGTGGTGGGGCTACCCGACGAGCGGTGGGGACAGGCGGTGACGGCATTCGTCGTACCCCGCGCGGGGCTCGACCCCGAGAAAGCCGTCCGGGAGGTCCAGCACTTCATCCGGACCTCATCAGGGTTGCCGTCGCTGAAGCGCCCCAAGCGAGTTGTCGCCGTGGACCGGATTCCGCGCTCCCCCGTCGGCAAGATCCTGCGTCGGCAGCTCACCGACGGCGGGTACGACGCCCTCGCCGACACCGCGTCGGGCCCGCACATACCCAACGGACCGGAGGTGCCAGCACGATGAGTGTCCTCCCGATGCGCGCGGCGTCCCTCGCCGGCCTCGCCGGCCGCACGGTGATCGTGACCGGCGCGGCCGCCGAGATCGGCAGCGCGTACGTGCGGGCGTTCACCGCGACCGGCGCGAACGTCGTGGCCGTCGACCTGCTGCGGTCCGCCCGGCAGGCGCTCGCCATGACCCGGGCCGCGACGCGCGACGGTCCCGGCCGCGCGGTCTTCGCCCCCGCCGATGTCGCCTCCGAGTCCGACTGGCGGCTGGTGGTGGAACGGACCGTCGCCGAATTCGGCGCCCTGGACGTGCTCGTCAACAACGCGGCCGTCTATCGGAAGATCAGCGAGAAGCGCCCCCTGACCGACCTCGTCGTCGAGGAGTGGGACGACGTCTTCGCGGTCAACGTGCGGGGCACCTGGCTGGGAATCCGAGCCGTGGCGCCGACCATGACGGATTTCGGCGGCGGCAGCGTCGTCAACGTGTCCTCCGTGGTGGGGCGGATCGGCGCGGTCGGATTCGCCCACTACGTCGCCTCCAAGGCAGCGGTGGAGGGGCTGACCCGTGCCGCGGCCCGGGAACTCGGCGGACAGCGCATCAGGGTCAACGCCATCGCCCCCGGCCTGGTCGACAACGACGCCAGCAGGTCACTGAACACCGAGTCGTACCTCACCGCGTCGGCCCGGGCGCGCTCCCTGGCCAGACCGATGCAGGCCAACGACCTCGTCGGCCCGCTGCTCTGGCTGGCGTCGCCGGCCTCGGCGTTCGTGACCGGGCAAACCGTCATCGTCGACGGCGGGCAGGTCTTCTCATGAACCCCGACATCCCGCCCGCCGAGCCGGACGCGTACGTGCGACCGGTGGATCCGACGACCCTCGCGCCGCTGACGCCGGTTGCGGTCACGACCGGCGCCGAGCTGGACGAGGCGGCGGCGCAGGCCCACGGGGCGCTACGCGGCCCGTGGGCGCTCGACGCACGACGCCGGGCCGCCACGCTCCACCAGTGGGGCGAGGCGCTCGCCGCGCACGCGGCCGAACTGGCCGACGCGCTGGTGACCGAGACAGGCAAGACCAGGTCCGAGGCCCATCAGGAGATCCGTGCCTGCGTCGACGCGTTGACCTACAACGCCGGGCTCGCCCGACACCTCGGCGGCATCGCCGGCACGCTGCCCGACGGCACGGTGGCGCACGTCGTCCGGGAACCGGTCGGGGTGACCACGTTCATCGTGCCGTGGAACTGGCCGATGCTGCTGCTCATCCGGGACCTGGCGCCGGCGCTGGCCGCCGGCGTCACCGCGCTGGTCAAGCCGGCGCCGCAGACCAGCCTCGTCACCGGCCGGGTGCTGGCGCTCGGCCGGGAGGCCGGGCTTCCCGCCGACGTCGCGCACCTCGTCGTCGGCGGTCCCGCCGTCGGGCGGGCCAGCGTCGCGCACCCCCTGGTGCGGGCGGTCGCGTTCACCGGTTCGACCCGGGTCGGTACGGAGATCCTGCGCACCGCAGGCGACGGAATGAAGCGTCACCTGCTCGAACTCGGCGGGAAGGCGGCCACCGTCATCTGCGCCGACGCCGATCTGGAGGCGGCGATCGCCGCGGTCGTCAAGGCGGTCGTGGTGACCTGCGGGCAGATGTGCATGGCCTGCACCCGCGTCCTGGTGGCCCGCCCGATCCACCAGGACGTGCTGCAGGCCGTCACCGCCGGTCTCGACGGCGTCCGCGTCGGTCACCCAGGCGACCCGGTGACGGAGATGGGGCCGCTGGTGTCCCCGGCCGCCGGGGACCGGATGGCGGCGACACTGGCCGACGCTGCCGCGCGGCACGGCGTGCACGGCGGCCAGCGCGTCCACCTCGACGCTCTGGCGGGGCACTTCGTCCGGCCGGCCGTCGTCACGGGGGCGACACCGGACTCGCCGGTCGTCCAGCGGGAACTGTTCGCCCCGGTGGTGACCGTCGAGCCGTTCGACGACGAGACCGAGGCGGTGCGGCGGGCCAACGCCACACCGTACGGCCTCGCGATGAGCGTGTGGACCAGGGACCTCGACCGCGCGTGGCGCATCGCCCGTCGCCTCGAGGCCGGCACCGTCTGGATCAACGGGTACAACCACTCGTACCCGGAGACACCCAGCGGAGGCTTCAAGTCCTCGGGCATCGGCCGCACCCGCGGAACCGTCGGGCTGGAACAGTTCACCGAGCTCAAGCACATCCACTTCACCGTCCGCGCTCCCGGCGGCCGACCGTGACCATCCCCGCCCCGTCGACCGGTACGTCACCGGGCTGGCCCGCGGCGCAGAACCTACGGTCATGGCTGACGAAGCTCGACGCGAACGGTCGCCTCGGCCGGGTACGGTCACAGGTGGACCCGGACCAGGAGGTCTCGGCCGTATTGGAGCGCCTCGACGGGCGGCGGTCGGTGCTCTTCCTCGACGTGGCCGGCGCATCGTTCCCCCTCGCCGGAAACCTGGTCCGCAGCCGTGACGACCTCGCCGAGGCGATGGACTGCCTCCCGCACGAGACGACCACCCGCTACCTCGACGCACTGACCGCACCACGGCCCTGCGCGTCGATGCCCGACGCCGCCGCGGCGGTGCTCGCCCACCGCTTCGACGGCGACGCGCTGCTGTCCCGGCTTCCCCTCACCGTGCAGCACGAACACGACGGTGGCCGCTACCTGACCTCGGCGATCCTCGTCGTCAGAGACCCGGCGACCGGAAAGACGAACCTGTCGATCAACCGCATGCTGGCCGTCGGCGAACGGACCCTCCGGACACTCGTCCTGCCGGGACGCCTGCGCCGGATCCTGACCGCGACGGAACGCCGCGGGCTCGACCTCGACGTGGCGATCGTGGTGGGCGTCGATCCGCTGCTGGCCCTCGCCAGCCAGGCCCCGGCGGCGGACCGCGCCCTGGACGACCTCGAGGTGGCCAGCGCGCTACGCACGACACCGCTTCCGGTCGTCGCCTGCCCGACCAACGGTCTGCCGGTGCCGGCCGACGCCGAATTCGTCCTCGCGGGACGCTTCCGTGCCGGCGTACGCGCGCCGGAGGGGCCGTTCGGCGAGTTCCCCCGCACGTACGGGCCCACCGCTCCGGCGCCCGTGATCGAGCTGACCGCCGGCTGGCACAGCGGTGCGGCCGTTTTCCAGACGATCCTCTCCGGTGGCCGCGAGCACTTCCTCCTCGGCGGGGTACCGCGCGAGGCGGCGCTGCTGCGGATGCTGCGCCAGGCGCACCCCGACGTGGTGGCGGTCCGGCTGCCGGAGGCCGGCTCCTGCCGACTGCACGCCGTGGTGTCCGTACGCGGCGGCGCTGCCGCATCCGCGGTGAACGTCCTGCTCGCCACCCTCGGCGGGGCCAGCGCGGTCAAGTACGCGGTGGTGGTCGACGACGACGTGGACATCCACGACGACGAACAGGTGGGATGGGCCCTGGCGACGCGGGTGCAGGCGGACCGGGACGTCGTCGTCATTCCCCGCGCCGCCGGCAGCAGCCTCGACCCGTCCGCCGTCGGGGGTATGACCGCGAAACTGGGCATCGACGCCACCGTTCCGGCGGGCGGGCACGACCGCCATGCCCGGATGCGAACCCGGCCAGGGCGGCCGGAGCGGATCGCACGGTACCTCGCCGAGGCCGCCTCCTCATGATCAACGGCAGGCCCGGCACCCCGCGCCCACGCGACCCGCTGGCGCGGTCCGCCGCCCCGCGGCCGGGCGCAGCAACAACGGCTGGGCCGCCCGGCCCCAGAGACGGAAGGTCACCATCTGTGGCATCAGACGATCTCAGCCGAATCCTCGCCGCCCTGGCCGATCCGACCCGGCGGGCGATCATCGCCCGGCTCGTGTCCGGCGAGGCGAGTGTCACGGAGCTGGCCGCCCCATTCGCCATGAGCATGCCTGCAGTCAGTCGCCACCTCCGCGTGCTCGAGCGGGCGGGTCTGGTACGGCGGCGGCAGGACGCGCAGCGGCGCCCCTGCCGGCTGGACACCGGGCCCCTCGATGTGGCGTCGGCATGGCTGGGGGGCATCATCGCCGACGCGGACGCGACGCCTGCCGCCGTGCGAACGAAACGGGACGCCCCAGTTTCCGACCCGCAGCAGGGCACCGCCAAATAGCGCGGAATTCCGTCGGCCCCCGCACCCTTCTCCGTGCCGCGTCCACCATTTTCGACCCTGGTCGCTCGCCGCGCGACAAGCAGCAGGTCACCGGGCATCAAGGGCAGTCAGGAAGATGCTCGCCGAACGCCCCGACTGAAACGATCCCACACAGAGCCGGCCCGGATGGCGATTCGACGCCGCTCGGACGCCGAAACGGTTTCCTGTCGACGTGTCGCAATCGTTCATTACACAAGGGAGACGAATGTCAATGAGCAAATTCGTCGGAGAACGTGCCGTGGTGCTCGGGGGCAGCATCACGTCGCTCTTCGCCACCAGCGCCCTGTCGGAAAGCTACCGCGAGGTAATCGTGGTCGACCGGGACGAACTCCTCGGCGTGCGCGAGGCACGTCGGGGCGCGCCTCAGGCACGGCACATCAACGGCCTGCTGGCCCGCGGCGCCCGCGCCATGGAGGAACTCTTCCCCGAAATCACCGCGCAGATGATCAGCGCCGGGTGCCCGCAGACCGACCTGTCCGGCACGGTGCGGTGGTACTTCAACGGCAAGCCCCTCAAGCAGGTCCGCGCTGGCCTCACCAACGTGGGCGCGCGACGGCCGATCATGGAGGCCCACGTCCGGGAGCGGGTGCAGGCCCTCGGAAACGTGACCTTCATGGAGCGCTATGACATCACCGGCCTCTCCACCAACCCCGACCGGTCCCGGGTGACCGGGGCCCGGGTACAGCGGCGTGACGGCGGCGCGGAGGAAACGCTGGAGGCGGACCTGGTCGTCGACGCCACCGGCCGCGGCTCCCGCACGCCTGTGTGGCTGGAAGCCCTGGGCTACCCGCGCGTCGAGGAGGAGGGCACGAAGATCGGTCTGGGCTACGTGACCCGGCACTACCGGCTGCGTACCGACCCGTTCGGCACCGACCACTCGATCATCGCGGTGGCGAACCCGACCCTGCCCCGCGGCGCCATCTTCACCAAGACCGACAGCGGCCTGGTGGAGTTGACCGCCTACGGTCTCCTGGGCGACCACCCGCCGACCGACCCGGACGGCTTCAACGCGTTCGTCAAGACGCTGGCGGCGAAGGAGATCCACGAGGCGATCATCGAAGCCGAGCCGCTCGACGACCCGGTGCTGTTCCGATTCCCGACCACGCTGCGGCGCCGCTACGACCGGATGCCCCGGTTCCCGGAGCGACTGATCGTGCTCGGCGACGCGGTGTGCACCCCGAATCCGGTCTTCGCCCAGGCGCAGAGCCTCGCCGCCCTGCAGGCGCTGGCGTTGCGGGACCGGCTGCGCCTCGGGGCCCCACCCAGCTCGCTCGACTTCATGCGCGAGGTCGGCCGGATCATCGACCCCGCCTGGGACATGACCGAAGGGATCAACCTGAGCTTCCCCGGCGTCGAGGGTAACCGGACTCCGATGCTCAAGCTGATGCAGGCGTACATGTACCGCGTCCAGATCGCCGCCACCCGCGACGCCGCCGTCACCGAGCAGTTCATGCGGTCCGCCGGCCTGGTCGATCCGCTCGAGGCGCTGATGCGCCCCAGCATGATCCTCCGTGTGCTGCGCGGCTCCCGGCCGCAACCGCAAGCCGCCGCCTGAGGCACCTCGCCCCCACGCCAGCCCCGCCCGGCACCGGTGCCGGTGGGCGCCGACCAGCCCGGTCGGCGCCCACCGCCGCTCGCATCCTCATCCCCTGTTGCCTCGCCCGATCCTGTCGGCACCGCCGACGGGCAACCCGCACCCGGAGGTGCATCCATGACGATCACACAACCCGGAGCGCGGCCGGAAACCCCCGCGGGGACCGGCACCCGTTCCCGCCTGCCGTCGCTGACCGGTCTGCGGGCAGTCGCCGGCCTGTCGGTGTTCATCACGCACGGGCTCGCCCTGGGCCTGTTCACCGACCCTGCCGTAATGGTCGAGTACATCCGCTACGGCGCCAACGCCGGCATGTTCGGCCTGAGCTTCTTCTTCGTCCTCACCGGCTTCGTGGTGACCTGGACGGCGTCATCGAAGGACAGCGCGTGGCAGTTCTGGCGTCGCAGGTTCTTCAAACTCTTCCCGAACCACGTCGTCGTGTACGCCATCATCATCGCGCTGTGGATCCCCACCGGGGTGCCGATCAAGGCGGTGGAGGCCCTGGCCGGGCTGCTACTGGTCAGCGCCTGGTTCCCGTCCGAATCCTTCCTGTTCAACAACCTCAACGGTCCCATGTGGTCGGCCAACATCGATGTGCTGGCCTACGCGGCGTTCCCCCTGCTGTACGTCCTGGTCAAGAAGATCCGACCGAACCGCCTGTGGGCCTGGGCCGTGGGCGTGACCGCCCTGTCGGCGCTGGTTCCGGTAGTCGCCAACGCCTTCCTGCCCGACCAGCCGCCATCCCTCGTGGCGCCCGAGGTCTCCTGGCCACAGCACTGGTTCGGCTTCTACTTCCCGCTGACGCGGGCACTGGAATTCGTGGTCGGAATCATCATGGCCCGCATCGTCCTGACTGGCCGGTGGATCGGTCTGGGGGCGCTGCCGGCCTCGCTCCTGACCATCGGCTTCTACCTGGCAACCCTCGACGTGCCGGTCTTCTACGGCTACACCTTCGTGCCGCTCATCCCGATGGCCCTGCTGATCCCCGCCTTCGCGGTCGCGGACGTGCGGGGCCGCCGGACGCTGGCCAACGGCAAGCTGATGGTCTGGCTGGGCGACCGGATGTACGCCTTCTTCGTCATCCACGTCACCGTGATGTTCATGGTCCACGCGTCGTTCAGCGGAGAGAACGGCGTAGTGGGCATGTACACCCGCACGACGTTCGACCTCGGCACCGGAATCCTCGTCCTGATCTCCACGTACCTGGTCTGCCTGGTCCTCGCGTCTATCCTCTACGCGCTCGTCGAACAGCCGGTCATGCGCCGGTGGTCCCGGCCGCGACGGCGAGACCACCGGCAGGAGGGCCTGACGGGCCCGATGCCCGGCGCCGCCGGCGAACGGACCTCCTGACCAGCCTGACCTACCGCAGGCGGAAACCCGCGGGTACGACGACAGGGCCGTTCGACACACGCCGACGGCCCTGTCGTCGTACCCGCGGGTCAGGCCCAGCCGTCGGTCAGCACGGCCAGGACCACCGGCCGCTCACGGGGCCCCGGCACGACGTGCGTGGCCACGCGCAGCGTGCCCGACACATAGACCAGCCAACCCGACCGCGACGCCGGAGCGAGTGTCAGGGGAACGCACGTCGGCAGGTGCAGCCGCCGCAGACACCGTAGGACGGCACCCGTACGGCAGGCGGCCTGGTCGTGGCTCTCCCCCGCCAGCTCCGCCGCCTCCCGCGCCAGCGCGGCATGCTCGGCCAGCGACCGGTCCCACTCGGCCGGGGAGGACGTCCGCACCGCCGCGACGTCACAAACCAACCGGCCGGCGCCAGTCACCTCGAGGGACACGCCGTCTGCCGTCGCCGTGACGGTGGTCATGGCGCCCCGGTGGAGCGGACCGCCCGTGGGCACGGGCGCGCTCGCCCCTGCGTGTGCGACCCCGGCCGTGGGGTCCGCAGCCGGTCGCACCGCGACGGCCAGCTCGACGCCGAGGAGGTCGCGAAGGGCCGTCTCGACGCACGCTGACAGAGCGGCCATGTTCGCCGGGACATCAGCCGCACCGTCGACAGGCGCGGCACGGCGGGACGCGACCGCCCGGAACGGCGACGCGGCCGGCAGTCGCGACACGACTGCCGGACGGCTCACCACGGCACCTCGATGCGAGCGTGGTCACCGCTGACAATGCGGTGGCCGGCGTGCCGATCACCGCGGCCGATCTCGGTTCCGCGACCGATGATCGAGTCCGTCAGCCGGGTCACCTGCGAGATCTCCGCACCGTCCATGACGACGGACCCTGACAGCTCGCTGCCCCGGATGAGGCAGTCACGGCCGACCGAGGTGTAGGGGCCCACGTGACTATCCTCGATCACCGAGCCGGGGCCGATGATCGCCGGACCTTCGACATTGCTGCGAATGATCCGCGCACCCGCTCCGATGGACACCCGGGGGCCCACGGCACTGCACGGATCGACGTCGCCACCGCGGTGCGCGTCGATACCCTCCAGTAGACGTCGGTTGCCCGCCAGGACGTCGTCGCTGTCGGCCACGTCCTTCCAGTAGCCGGTGTACTCGCTGGCCCGTACGGCGACACCCTGGTCCACGAGCCACTGCACCGCGTCCGTGAGCTCGAGCTCGCCGCGGCGGCTGGGCCGGATGGCGTCGACGGCCAGGTGGACCACCGGGGTGAAGAAGCAGGCCCCGATGAGTGCGAGGTTGCTGCGGGGCCGCTGGGGCTTCTCCACGAGACGGACGACCCGGCCGTCCCGATCGAGTTCGACCACTCCGAACGGCCGCGGGTCGGGGACCTTCTGCACGAGGAGGTGCGCGCCGGCGCCGCCCCGACGGAACTCCGCGGCACCGCCGCCGAGGCCGTCGGGAAGCAGGTTGTCGCCGAGGTGGAGCAGGAAGTCGTCGTCACCGAGATACCCCCGTGCGACCCGCACGGCGTGCGCGAGTCCCTGCGGCGACTCCTGAGTCAGGTAGGTGATTTCGACGTCGTTCCAGGATCCACTCCCGAGCGCCTGCCTGATCTGCGGTCCGTGGTCGCCGACCACCATGCCCACCTCGGTGATCCCGATATCGCGGATCCCCTGTAGGACGTGCTCGAGCAACGGCCGGTTCGCCAGTGGAACAAGTTGTTTGGGCAGCGAGTGGCTGATGGGCCGCAGCCGGGTACCCGAGCCGCCGGACAGCACCAGAGCCTTCACGATTTCTCCCGTCGGTTCGGGCGGCGTCGTCCAGCGGGGGCCGTGGTGCACGAGGACCGTGCCCCCCCGGCGCCACGGAACGACGCACGCCGGGCCGGGTCAGGGCAGGCCGGCGAACCGGCCTGCCCGTACGCCGAGTTCAAGGCAGAAGCAGGATCTTGCCGCGCGTACGACGGGACGCCAGCTCGTCGTGGGCCGCAGCCGCGGCGTCGAGCGGGAAGGTGGCGTGTACCCGCAGGCGCAGCCGTCCGGCGACCACGTCGTCGAACACCGCCGAGGCGCGGCGGCGCGTCTGCTCAGGGGTGCGGTCGTAATGACTGAGCGACACCTTGGTGAGGAACAGCGATCCGTACGAGTTGAGCAGCTGCGGGTCGACCGGATCGACCGCTCCGCTGACCTGGCCGTAGAGCACGATCGTGCCACCCGGCCGAAGGCAGGCGAGCCCGTCGGTGAAGGTGTCCCGTCCGACGGCGTCGTACACCACGTCGACGCCCCGTCCTGCGGTGAGCTCGCGGACCTGGGCGGGAAACGACGTGCGGCTGTAGTTGATCACATGGTGGGCGCCGGCGGCGAGCGCCGCCGGCGCCTTGTCGTCGCGGGAGACCGTACCTATGACGGTCGCGCCGCGCCGTGCGGCGAACTGGCACAGCATCCCGCCGACGCCGCCGGCGGCCGAGTGCACCAGACAAACGGCGCCCTCGGACGGCGCGTACACGTCCGTGGTCAGCAGGTGCGCCGTCATGCCGTGAATAAGGGCTGCCACCGCGTCGGTGAGGCTCAACCCGTCGGGCACGGGCACCAGCCGTGCCGCCGGTACCAGGCAGTGGGTCGCGTACGAGCCCGGCTGCCCCATCCACGCGACCCTGTCCCCGACCCCGACACCGGTGGCCCCCGCGCCGACCGCGACCACCGTTCCGCTCCCCTCGAATCCGGGGGTGAAAGGCAGGGACACCGGGTAGACGCCACTGCGCTGGTACAGGTCCACGACGTTGACACCCGCGGCCGCGACGCGGACGAGAACGTCACTCGCCGACACCTGGGGAAGGTCGGTATCGCGGACGGTCAGGACCGCCGGGTCGCCGTACGCCTGCATGACCACCCGTCGCGGGACCGTGCCCGCGCCCGTCCGCGGCGGCTCGGGTGTTTCCGCGGATGTCATCAGCCACCCGCCATCGGCGCGATGATGGTCACGACAGCATTGGGCCCGACCGAGGCGGCGGCCCGCTGGTGCCGGGGGATCATCTCGTCGTCGACGCACATGTTGAGATAGCGCAGCGGCTCGCCGTCCGCGTCGAGCAGCCGCCGACCGAACTCCGGGTGACGCGCGGCGAATTCCCGGATGACGTCGTCCAGCGGGCCGGACGTGCCCTCGAAGTCGGTCCGGCCCTGCGGGGTCCAGACGGCGGGCACCACGATTCTGACCATGTTTCTCCTCGAATCTAGACGTCGGAGGCGCAGCGGAAGCCGTGCGCGAAGCTGGACCAGCCGTCGGGGTCCCCGTGCATCCGCTCGCTGCACCTGACCTGGTAGCGGAAGTTCATCCACGAGCCGCCGCGGATAACGCGGTACCTGCCCATCGCCATCCGCACCGTCGGGTCGCACCGGGTGCTGTCGTCGTAGAGGCGCGACAGTGTCGAGGTCCACTCGTAGACGTTGCCGGCCATGTCCGCACAGCCGAAAGGGCTGTCGCCACGGCCACGGAAGGACCCGACCGGGGACGTACGGGGAACCGGCCCGATCCGTTCGCACTCGGCCCGCCACCACTCCTGCCACGCCGACAACGAGTGCAGCTGGCCGGCGTGCAGTTCCGCGGTGTTGGCGGCTTCGACGTCCCACTCGTCGCCCCAGGGCCAGATGCGGAAGTCGGGTCCCCGGGCGGCGAACTCCCACTCGGCCTCGGTGGGCAGCCGCCGACCGGACCAGCGGGCGAACTCGTTCGCGTCACGCCATGAGACGTGGACGACGGGATGGTCGTCGAAGTCGGGACCTCCGGTGCCCGGGCCGCCCGGAGCGCACCAGGTGACTCCTTCGCGCTCGTTCCAGCCCTGCTCCGTGTAGACCAGGCCGAAGCCCCGCCGCTCCGCCTCGGTCCGGTAGCCGGTGTCCCGCACGAACCGGGCGTATTCGCCGACGGTGACCGGGAACCGGTCGATGCGGAACGGCTTGACGACGGTGGTCACCTGCGGGGTCTCGTCGGCGAACCACAGCCGGGGCAGCGGTTGGTCGGCCGCCTCGAGCCAGTCGATCATCCAGTCCGGACTTCCCTGCCGGAACGCACCGCCCGGTATCCGGCACATCTCGCCCATCGCGTCCCCAGCCTTCTGCCGCCGGACCGGTGCCTGCACCGGATCCGGATCCGCATCGTGGATCAATCATCACGACGGTTTCGGGCTGCCGGCACCTCTCGCTGTGCGGGGCACGGCGGCACCGCCGGCGGGTCCGGGGGGGTCAGCGCCGGCTGCCCATGCCTAGCAGGACGGCCGCCAGGAAGTCGATCTCGGCGCGGGTGTTGTAGAGATGAACCGACACACGGACCGTGCCCGACAGGCCGTACCGCCGACAGACCGGGGCCGCGCAGTGCCGGCCGACGCGCACCTGGATGCCGTGCAGGTCCAGGTACCGGCCCACCTGGGCGGGCTCGAAGCCGTCGAGGACGAAGGAGATGACTCCCCCACGGTCGGCCGGATTCCCTGGCCCGAGGATTCGCAGGCCCTTCACCCCGTCGAGAACACCCAGGGCGTACGCGGTGAGGTCCCGCTCGTGACGACGTACGGCTGCCATGCCGACCGCGCCGAGGTAGTCGACCGCCGCGCCGAGCCCGATCGCCTGCACGATGGGCGGCGTGCCCGCCTCGAACCTCGCCGGGACCGGCAGGAAGGTTGACTCCGTCAGCTCGACGGCAGCCACCATGCCGCCGCCGGCGAGCAGCGGTGGTACGGCGTTGAGTAGCTCTCCCCGCCCCCACAACGCGCCGATTCCGGTCGGCCCGCACATCTTGTGCCCGGTGAAGGCGAGGAAGTCCACGTCGAGCGCCCCGACGTCGACGGGGCGGTGCGGGACCGACTGGGCCCCGTCCAGCAGCGTCAGCGCGCCGACCGAACGAGCCCGGTCCACGATCTCACGGGTAGGGTTGACAGTGCCGAGGATGTTCGACACGTGCACCCAGGAGACCAGCCTCGTCCGCGCGTTGACCACCGTCTCGAGACAGGACAGGTCCAGGTGCCCGTCCCCGTTCAGGGGGATCCACCGCAGGGTGGCTCCGGTGCGCCGGCACAGCAGCTGCCACGGCACGAGGTTCGAGTGGTGCTCCATCTCGGTGACGACGACCTCGTCACCGGGTCCCAACCGGAACCGGGGGTCTCCCGGCGGTCGGGAGTCGCGGGGGACGAAGGCGTGCGCCACGAGGTTGATCGCCTCGGTCGCGTTCCGGGTGAAGACCAGCTCCTCGGTTCGGGCGCCCACGAATGCGGCCACCTTCGCCCGGGCGGCCTCGTAGGCGGCGCCGGCCTGTGCCGCCAGGGTGTGCGAGGCGCGTCCGACGTTGGCGTGGTGCCCGCGGTGGTGCCGATGCAGCGCGTCGAGCACCTGCCTGGGCGCCTGGGAACTGCTGGCCGAATCCAGATAGACGAGGTTGCGCCCGTTGACCTGGCGGCCCAGTATCGGGAAGTCGGCTCGCACCCGCTCCACGTCGTACGTCGGCGAGGTCACCGCCGGCCCTCCTGAAGCTCACATCCGGTCCGCCAGGCCAGGCGCACGGTGATTGCCTGCGCGCGGCGCCGGCTGGGGCCGGTCACGTCGCACCGGTCAGCGTCCCGCCAGGCGGCGGAGCCAGCTCTGCGTGACGTGGCGTCCATAGTTCCTCCGAGGTCTCCTCGCGGCGCTTGTGGGACGGCTCGGGCTGGTCCACCGCGCGGCCGTCGCATCGTCAGCGCGCCTGAGGCGACCCTGCCATCACGACGCGGCGCCGACACCTCCCCCCGTGCCCGGAGGTCTCGGCGCTCGGTCGAGGTCGACGCCGCGGCCGCGGCGCACGTCCGCCCGGCACGGGCTCGGGGTCCCGCACTCTGGAAGGTGAACCGGCCCTATTGATCCGCTTCGATAGAGATAGCCCTGACGGCAGTAGATGACTGGTGTCGGCAGGTGCACGAGGGGGCGGGCGGGCAGCCGCCCCCTCTTCGCGTGTCCGGACGGCGGCCCGGGAGCCCGGCGCGGTGGCCCGTGCCGCCGTCGAACGCCGCTGCGCGGCGGTCCACGGCGATGTCGAACGCCGGTGCGCAGCGGACAGCCACCGCGCGGATCCCGGCCTGGACCGAGATGCGCGGTGGCTGTGGCTGGAGCGCCGTCAGGCGCCTTCGCTGGGGCTGTTCTGATAGGCGGCCAGGAGCCAGGCGCCGTCGCGCTTCACCATCAGCCAGGACGCGCGGATGGCGCGTTCCTTCGCGACGGTCGTCTCGCCGGGCGCGAGCACACCACCCTCGGTGAGCACGATGGCGACCTCGCCGTTGAGGAAGCGGACGTTGATGGGCTGGCCCGTGACTCGCGTGCCCTGGTACGGGCCCGCGAACGCCTCCCGCATGAAGGCGACGATGGCGTCGCGGCCCGTCAGGAACAGGCCCGGCAGGACCATGGTGCCGTCATCGACGAAGACCGCCCCGAAGGCC
Source organism: Micromonospora sp. NPDC047620 (assembly GCF_043205005.1). Taxonomy (NCBI): domain Bacteria; kingdom Bacillati; phylum Actinomycetota; class Actinomycetes; order Micromonosporales; family Micromonosporaceae; genus Micromonospora; species Micromonospora sp. NPDC047620. Next base: position 40,272 of record NZ_JBIDDG010000026.1, read on the forward strand.
TCGGCGTCGTGCTCGGCCCACGCCGCCACGATCCTGCTCGGTAGTGCCGCGATCGCGGCGTGGTCGGCCGGGCTGGCACGGAAACTCTGGCTGGTTGCGGACACGGTGGTCTCCTCCTGCTGTTGTGGACGTGTTGGTCAGACGTAGAGGGTGTTCGGCCCCAGCCCGCTGAGCAGGCGGCCGTACAGCTCCGCGTTGGTGTCTGGGTGCATGAGCGCGTGCATGCTCAGCGCCTGGATGTCCCGGCGGATGCGCTGCATCGGGTTGTCGAGGTAGATGGAGGAGCCGCCGCTGGCGTTGGCCAGGATCTCGACGGCCTCCTGGGAGCGTCGGACGGCCGCGCCCATGTCGGCCCGCGCCAGCACCCGCTCCGGCATCGTCCACTCCGCCCGCTCGGTCGCCTTCCGGTCCACAGTTCCGGCGAGCCGGTGCGCGTGGAACTCCGCCTCGTCGATCAGCATGGCCGCCTCGGCGAGGTGGAGGTGCGTGATGGGTGCTTCGCGCTGACTGGCGTAGTCGGTGTAGGTGATCTTGCGGTCTTCGAGCCGCTGGGTGAACACGTCCATGGCGGCCTTGGCGAGACCGAGCGCTACACCCACCGACGACGCGGAGGCCACCGGAAGCAGCGGCACCTGGTAGATCCCGCTGGCGGCGTTGGCCTGTGACGCGCCCTGTCCCTGCAGCACCGCGCCCAGCGGCAGGAAGCGGTCCTGCGGCACGAAGACGTCCTGGGCGACCGTGCTGACGCTGCCGGTGCCCTTCAGCCCCGACGTGTGCCAGTCGTCGATGATGTGCAGGTCCGTGGTGGGGACCAGCGCGATGACGGGCATGGGCTCGGCCTCCGGCGCGATAAGCACCGCGATGATCACCTGCCACCGACTGTGCAGGGCGCCGGTGATGAAGCCCCACTTGCCGTTGACGACGATCCCACCCTCCGTCGGAGCGGCCATCGCACTGGGGCTGAGCGTTCCGCAGATACGCGCGTCGGGACTGGCGAAGACCTGATCCTGGACGTGGTCCGGGAAATGAGACGCCATCCAGGTCGGAATCCAGTAGACCGAAGCCGTCCAGGCGGTCGATCCGTCCCCCCGGGCGAGCGTCGCGGCGACGTCGACGAGCGTACGGGTGTCGCACTCGTAGCCGCCGTACCGCGCCGGCGTGCGCAGCCGGAAGATGCCGGCGTCGGTCAGGGCGGCGACGGCCTCGTCGTGCACCCGCCGGTTCTCCTCGTTCCACGCCGAGAACTTCTGCAGGGTCGCAACGAGGTCGGATGCTCGGCGGAGCACCTCGGCACGCCCAGGTTGGTCGTTGGTCAACTCATGCCTCCTTGTGGACGATCGGCTCGCAGAGCCGCGACAGGGGGTGCGCTCCGCCGCGGATCATCCGCCGCGGCGCAAAATCATCGAGCAGGGTCGATCATGGTCACGCCACGATCGCACGGTCGGGCCGACGGCCACATCTCCCGTGTTGCGGCGGGCGGCAACGCTCCGGGACCCGCACCGCTTTCGACGGCGCGGTTTCCCGCAGGGGCGCCCCGGGCGTCAGGCCGCACGGCCGAGGGCCGCGCCCCATCCGGATCGGCGGACCGGGGCGATGGTGCGGGCGTCGGGCAGTGCGAGCAGCATCGGCGGGTCGCAGAGGCGGGCGGGACCGAGCCGTACGACGACATCCAGGGTCTTCTGCTCCGGTCCGATCCGGAAGGGGCCGTGGCTGCCGAACTGGGAGACGTCGTCATTCTCGCCGCCAGCGCCACGCCCCGGCCCCACACCCTGGCAGAGCAGGTACCACGTGCCCTCGGGAACCTTGTCCAGCACGAACCGCCCCGGGCCCGGCAGCATGGCGCAGCTCGTCGGCTGTCCCTCGGGTATCCGGCTCTTGAAGAGGCCGAGGAAGATCGCGTCGAGCGCCACCGGCGAGCAGGGCGAGACCACGCCGGCTACCACGCCGTCGGCGGCTTCGACGCTGCGTTCGGGCTTTGTCGCCCCGAGGCGAGGAACTGCGCCCCCGCAACGGCGGTATTCGATGGGTGAAACGCCGACGCTGCGGGTGAAGCGGGAGCTGAACGTGCCCACGCTGTTGTATCCGACGTGCACGCTGATGTCGGCCACGTTCATGGACGTCGACAGCAGCAACGTCTTCGCACGCTGGAGCCGCAGGGCCGACAGGAATCGACCCGGCGAAATGCCGGTGATCCTCTGAAAGACCCGAGTGTAGTGGAATTTGCTGAACATGGCGGCACGCGCCATGTCGTCCACCGTCAACTGCTCGCCGAGGTTCTCATGCATCAGGATTATGGAACGCTCGACAGCATCAACGAAATGATTGTTCATCACGTCTCCCAGGCCGACGACGCCACCATGTCGCCATCATCAAAAGGGCGCGAAACACGCCCGGACACATTCCGAGAAATGGTCCGGGATTCACTGATCCCGGTTTCCGAGGGCTACGGGCTGCACCTCTTCGACGGTCAACCGCAGGTGCGCCGGGAGCGGAACATCCGGTCCGCCCACCCAGCCCCGCGGATGGTTACCCTTCGGACAGTCTCACCTGCCGACCCGACCGCCCAGAACGAGGCGAAGCGGGCCGGGGGACGGTGTCGAATGTCGAACTGCGACCGCCATCTGGCACGTTCACTCCCTCTTCGATCTCCGCACGTCTTCCACCTGCGATTGCGGTAATCCTCTCGGGACGGGAAGAGAGCGGCATCTTGAAAAGTGCTGTCAATACGGCACGCTTGAAGAAAGGTTCCGTGCGCAGAATCACGCCTGTTGAGCATTCCTTGAGAAATTGGGCCCCGGAGCGCGGGCCGCGCATGCGCCACGCGTGGGCCAACGCGACCGGGAATCGTCACCGACAGTCGCTGCACCTCGTGGACGCTCCGTAGATTCGAATCGACGACGGAGCACACAAAAGTCTGTTAACCGGTGACGGACGGTGTTAACGCGACGGGCATGGGCCGCTGAGCCGCCACTCAGCGCAACTGGCCTTCGGTCGTCACGCGATGACAGACTGTGATGAGGGCCGAACGTCCCATTAGACAGCACGCCAGCGGCAAACGCTATAGCCCTCCTTGCCGTAGCGGGGCGGCAGGGACGCGCCGCCACGCCCGATCGTTCGCGCCGAGGAGAGCGGGCGTGGCCGCCAGGCCGCCCGCCGGCCGAACGGCAGCGTCCCGCAGGCCGACTGGCAGCTCGCAGGCCGACAGCCCACGAGCAGCCGGCGTGAGGCGCCGTCTGCTCGCGAGCCGCGGAGGCGACGGGCCGGCCGGGATCGACGACCGGCCGGCGTCACGTCATGCCCTCCCGGACGCACCCACCGGCACGCTCCCGGCTGCGCTCGCCCGACTGCCGCCAGGGCGACGCAGCCAGATGATCCACCACATCACGCCCCGGACGAGACAGACGATAGTGACCGCGAAGAACAGCGTGTAGACGACGTTGAAGGCGATCAGGATCCCGTAGACCGCAGCGACGCCGGAACCGAAGGCGAACTGGTTCCAGCCCTTGGTCGGCGTGGTGCCGGGATCGGTGATCATGTAGTTGGTGAACAGGACGAAGGCCACTCCGGTCATCGGCACCAGCGCGCCCCACAGCGCCACGTCGAGCGTCCAATGCCGGACCAGCGCTTGAATGACGAACCCGCCCACCCATCCGAGGATGAGCGGCACCTTCTTGGTCAGCAGGGCGTTGAGGACCGTGCCGGAGGTGATGATGACGAGCGGGATGACGATGCTGATCGCATCGGGGACGTGCTCCGTGAAGTGGTACGGCGGGGCGACGTTCACCCATGGGAACACCAGCAGTGCCGCCGAGATGCCGAGGTTGGACGGATTCATGAAGTGCCGCATCCGCCCGTTGATAGGCGCGCGGAGCAGCGCCTTCTGACCGATCGCGACGAGGACCGCGAATGCGATGGGCCAGAAGCGGTCGTTGGCGTACAGGAGCATGTTGGCAGCGAGGGCGGTGATGTGTGTCGGCAGCAGGAACGTGTACATCCCCCGCAGCCCGCCACCGGCGAACTCCGGTCGACGCCGGTGCATGGCAGCGGTAACCCACTCGATCAAGATCTCCGCCGAGTAGCCGACCAGGAGTGCGAAGATGGGCCAGGTCCACGGCTGTTCGAAGCCGAGGACGGTGTAGCCGAGGATGTTGAAGACGGTCATCGAGATCGCGAAGTTGCGTAGTGCGATGTAGCGCGGATCCCGGGGTGCCGCCGAGGTCGGAGGGTTCGCCGACGGCGGGTCACCGCCGGTGCGTCGCGGGCCCGCCGAGCCGACGGGCCTGTCGATGGACCGCGTGCTCATCGCCCACTCACCTCCCGCACCTGGTCCGTGAGCATCAGGCTGTGCCAGCCGCGGGTCATCTCCTGCGTCTGAGCGTGGACGACGCCGTCGAGGTCTCGCCACGTCACCTCGACCGAGACCGGCTGGTCGCCGATCTCGCCGAGTCCGACCACGATCTCGAAGCTACGTTTCCCGGAGTGCCCGCCACCCCCGTCGAGCTGGGCCAGGCGGGTCCGGCCATCCGCGGTCCGGACGCGGACCTGGGCGCCGTAGGCGGGAGTGCCGACCGCGTCGTCGGCGGCGGCGGGTCGGTACAGCCGCAGGCCGATGAAGTCGCCGAGATCGCCGGTGGTGTTGCGGTAAAAGGTGGGAGGTCCCCACTGCCGTGCGACGGCGAAGTCCTGGCTGCCGTTGCCGTCGACGTCCGCGACGGCGACGCCGCGGCTCGGGGTGTCGTCTGTCATGCCGAGCTCGCTGCCGACGTTGACGTACCGGCCGTTGCCCTCGGGCACCCAGAAGGCGACGGGCTGCGAGCCGGCGATGTCGTCACCCGGTCCGGCGTTGGGCCACATCGCCGGATCCCGCAGCATCAGGTCGTTGGCCATCGCCAACTCCTGCAGCCAGGCCCAGCGGTTCAGGCTGCCCTTGACGAACCCGTTGGTCTGCACGACCTCAACGGCGCCGTTGTTGTCGAAGTCCGCCATCTTCGCGTCCCAGCCCCAGCCGGACCAGGCAAGGTTGCGTTCGGCTGCCACGTTCACGTACGGGGCTCTGCCGTCACGCATCATCGACCCGGCAGCCTGCGGGCTGGCGGCCGTGTTGCGCCAGACGAACGTGCTCTCCTCAAGCCCCCAGGACGTCGTGATGTTGCTGACGAAGGCGTCGAAGCGCCCACTGCCGTCCAGGTCACCAAACTCGATGGACATGCCCTTGAACGAGTCGTGACCGAGGACCAGCGACTTCGGCGTGAACGGATCACGCTCGCCCTCGACGAGCTCGAACCGGATCCGCCCGGGGACCGACCGGTTGTGGAAGAAGCGATCGTTACCGAAGTCGTTGGCCAGGTACAACTCGGGCAGGAGATCGCCGTCGAGGTCGGCCGAGGCCGCACCCAGCGTCCAGCCGGTGGCCACCGCTGGGTCCAGGGCCTTCTGTTCCTCGTACGTGACCGACGGCTGCTGCCCGGCGCGGGCGGCGGTCCACCGCAGGATGTGGGCGCCGCCCGCGTTGCGGGCGTGCGACATCGAGTGGTTCATCTGAACGCCCGCCAGCCCCTCCGGGTCGAGCACACGGGAGTCGGGGAAGTAGTTGAAGATTCCGATGTCGACGTGCCCGTCCCCGTCGAAGTCCGCGACGGACACGGCGTTGGTGTTCCAGAGTTGCCCGTCGTAGTCGCCGTCGCCGGCGCCGCGCTGACCGACGAGTTCGGTCGGCAGGAAGCTGCCCAGGCTCAACGCGCCCCGTCCACCGCGGTGCATGAACAGGACCGGGGTCCGGCCCCAGTAGTAGACAAGGAGGTCGGTCCACCCGTCCTCGTTGAAGTCGCCGGGGACGCACCCCATCGGCGCCATCGCCGAGTGCACCGGCAGCGGCGCGGGGTCGACGACGAAGGGCTGGTAGACGTTCCCACTGCCGGGCGCGGGCGTGACGATCACGCTGTCGCTGCGGGTGTCGACCAGGCACATGTCGTTGGCCACGCCACCACCGTCCAGGTCGTTGATGGCGACGGCGGCACCGACGGAGGAGACCCATGACCGGATGTGTTCGTACTGAGGGTTGACGGCACGGACGGTGCGCACGGGCAGCCCGGGCGGCAGCACGATGGGCAACTCCGTGAACTCGAACTGCGACGCCAGGCTCGCCCGGTCTGCCGCCGACGCTGACGGCAGGCGGGCGACGGCATATGAGCCGGCCAACAGAGCGAGCACCATGATCGCGGGTATTAGTCGGCGTAGAACGCCAACCGGTTGCGGTGCCAACGGCTCCTCCTCGGAATAGGCAGCGCCGGTACGACGACATCGCGCTGCGCCGAATTGCGACGGTTCGAGACCACCGCTGCCGCCCGTTCGGCGTACGAAGATTCCGTCACGACCATCCGAGTCGGTACGCGTGTCGGCCGCGTTGTGGGCGGTGATCGTCGGCGGGCCGTCCGCCTATTTCACGGGAGGACGGTTCTCCTTCCGGGGAGAAACGAGAGGCGGTACGCCCGACAATCAGCGACCCGCATTATCGGAGTGGTCCCGAACCAACAACATCATGGCCGAGGAAAGCGACCAGAGTCTTCTTGCACAATGCCGTGGCGGTTCGCGCCGCCCCGTTGCCGGCGGCGGGCGCTCAGCCGCCGCCGGCACCAGCAGCGGCCAGCGAGGCATGGCGACCGGCCGGCGGCACACCGGCGCTCAGGCGCTGCGCCGGCCCGCCTGCCCGACCAGATGCTCGCGCGCCATTCGGCGCAGCGCCGCCATCGCCGCCTCCAACAGGACCGCCCGCGCGACCACGGTCGCGGCGTCACGCTCCGAGTCCAGGGTCTGCGGCATGGACGCGGCCTCCAGAGCCGCCAGGCGCACTGCGGCCTCGGCGTACGGCACGAAGACGTCCGCGTCGACGTCACCGCTCAACCGTTCGAGAGCGGTGAGCACCCGCGTCAGCGTCCGTCGGCCAGGAGACGTGTCGGCCACCCGCCAGCCCAGCCCGTCCACGAAGGAGTCGACACGGTCTGCGGCGCCGCGCCGCTCCGGCGCCAGGTTCAGGCTGGCGTCCTCGGCGAACAGCGCCTCGTTGACCACCGCGCAGAGCCCGGCGAGCGGCAGCCCCCGGTTGTCGATCGCCTGGAGGACCTCCCGGACCGAGGCCAGACTCATCCGCCCGACGACGATCAGCATGCGGATCAGTCTCAACCGCGACAGGTGGCGTTCGTCGTAGTACAGTTGCCGGCCCGCCGCCCCCGCCCGCCCTGGCTGAAGAAGTCCCTCCCGTAGGTAGTATTTGATGGTCGGCACCGATAGGCCGGACCGACTGCTCAGCTCCCGAATCCTCATCTTCGTCACCACCATGCGTCCGGTTCGCGCAGCTCGGTAGGACGAGCACGTATTCGCTGTTTCGCCCGTTGTGGGCGGCATGGTGGGCACACCTCCCTCGCCACGGCAGTCTTCCCTGCCGCTGCGGCCATCCTTACCGCCGGTATCCGGCCCTCGACTCCGTCGGGCCACCCCGGTACCCGACGCCGCAGCTTGCGCCGTACGGCCCTACCACTTCCGTCGCTTTTGCCAGCGACTAACCGGAAACCGTATCTCCTGGGCCGGATAGCGCAACTATCCATCACTGTCGGTCACCATTCGTCGACGCTCCGCCCATCGAAAAGCAGGCGCATGGTTGCCGGACCGATTTCCGGGCGATAACATCTAGCGACAACATCTTGATCAACAACGACAACCATAAATTCAACAATCACTTCCAACCTACGAATAACTCTGTCGGGCAGCGTTGTCGACGCAGTCGGACAACTCGCGCCCCGACGCTGGGAAGAGGGCGCAATGCTGATAGGCGAGATTGCCGTAAGACGTGCGTTGTGGACCATGCGAGAAAGGCTTGCCGAGCCCCTGACGATCGACGACCTGGCGACCGCGGCCATGTTCAGCCGATATCACTTCTCGCGGCTCTTCCGACGACTCACCGGCATATCACCGGGCCGGTTTCTTGCAGCCATCCGCATCCAGGAGGCCAAACGGCTGCTCATCAACACCTCGCTGACGGTGGCGGCGATCAGCACGTCGGTCGGCTACACCAGCCTCGGCACCTTCAGCTCGCGGTTCCACCGCAGCGTCGGCATATCCCCCGCGGCGTACCGCCGCCACCGCTATCCGGAACCGCTGCCGACGGAGCAGACCGTCCCGGCGAGGGCGGGCGCCACCATCATCGGCGAGGTACGGACGTTCTGCCCGCGCTTCGCCGCGCCGATCTTCATCGGACTGTTCCCCGACGCCATCGCCGAGGGACGGCCGGTGAGCTGGGCCGTCATGGATCGTCCCGGCACTTACCGGCTCTCCGGGGTCGCCCCCGGATCGTGGCATCTCATCGCACACTCCCTGAGGGGCCGCAACGTGCCGGCGAGCGAGCCGGACCGGACCGATCAGGTCACCGCGGTGGCCCGGTACGGGCCGGTCCGGATTGCCGGAGGCGGCAGCATCCAGGCGACCGAGATGACCATGCGCCCGCCGCGGGACTTCGACCCGCCGGCCCTGCTCTCACTCCTCGACCTGCCGCCGCAGGTCGTGCTGAGGATGCGCCAGGATCAGGAGCGTCGTCACGCCATCGCACCCACACCCCTCACCAGCATCGGCAGCCCGGCGCGGATCCTCAGCGAGAGCATCGGCTCCGGGACGACCTGGTGACGGGGCAGCGTCGAGAGCCGAAACTCCCGGGCGATCATCGCCAGCACGAACACCGCCTCCATCATGCCGAGGTTGCTGCCGACGCAGACGCGTGGCCCCGCACCGAAGGGAATGTAGGCGTACCGGGGCCGCTCACGCACGCGGGCCGGGTCGAACCGGTCCGGGTCGAACCGATCCGGCCGCGTCCAGAACTCCGGGTGCCGGTGGAGGGTGTACGGCAGGATCACGACGTCGGACCCGGCGAGCACGTGGTAACCGCCGATCACGTCAGCCGCCACGGACATGCGCGGCAGCAGCCACACCGGTGGGTACAGCCGCATCGCCTCCTCGACCACCATCGTGCTGTATCGGAGGTGGTGCAGATCCTCGTATGCCGGCAGGCGGCCGCCGAGGACCCGGTCCGCCTCCTCGCGGAGCCGCTCCCGCACCTCAGGCTCGTTGTCGATGAGGTACAGGGTCCAGCCCAGGGTGCTCGCGGTGGTCTCGTGGCCGGCGAGGAGCAGCGTCACCAGCTCGTCCCGGAGCCGGCGCCGTGCCACGTGCGGATCCGCCTCCGTCCGGGTGGAGACGACCAACCGGGACAGCACGTCGTCATGTCCGTCCCCCCAGCCCTTCCGTTGCTCGACCAGCTGATCGACCACCCGTTGCAACTCGCGGCGGGCGCGTCGGAACCGCAGCTGGCGGCGCAGCGGTAGCCAGGTCGGCACCGATCCGAGCGAGGCGAGCTCGAACATGGCCTGATCCTGAACGGCGGCGAACTCGTCCCCGATGGAGCCGAACGCGCTCAGGTCCGCGTCGAGCAGGGTCCGGCCGAGCACGCCCAGCGTCAGCCCGGTGAACTCGGACACCACGTCGACCGGGTCGTCGCCACGCCACTGCCGCAGTCGGCGCATCAACTGCTCGGCCTCGACGGCGATGAGGTCGGCGTGCCGCTCCATCCGCCGCGGATGGAAGGCCGGCTGGATCACCTTGCGCTGCTTGCGCCACAGCTCGCCCTCACTGGTCAGTAGACCGTCGCCCAGCGCCCGCCGCGCGTGGACCAGACCGATCCCCTTGCGGTAGTTGTCGCTGTTGTCGGCCAGGACGTGCTTCGCGTAGTCGGGCCGGTTGAAGATGTGCAGGCTCTTGTGCCCCACGGGCAGTCGGACCGCGTCCCCGTACCGGTCGATCGCGTCACTGATCATGCCCAGCCGGTCCCGTGCCATGACGGCCAGCATGCGCAGGGCGGCGTGTCGGGGCGGACCGGGCGGGGACAGCAGTCGGTCGTCCAGCAGCGTCATGACGAGACCTCCCGGTCGGGGCCGACGGCCCGTAGCCGTCCCTTGTGGAACAACAGGGCCTCGTCCTCACCGGGCAGGGCCGTCGTGAGCAGCCGACCCACCACGATCGTGTGGTCCCCCCCGTCGTAGCGCCGCCACAGCTCACACTCGAACCAGGCGAGGGCGTCCGAAATCAGCGGCACCCCGGTCCGCTCCCCCGCGACCGCGGCAACCCGTGCGAACTCCGCTGGCCCCACCGGACGGCGGGAATCAGCGAAGTAGCGCGCAAGCCCCGCATGGCTGGCGGCGAGGACCGAGATACCGAAGTACGCCGCCGTCTCGAGACAGCGGTGCATGATCGTGGTGCGGTCGACGCAGACGAGCACCAACGGCGGGTCGAGCGAGACCGACGTGAACGAGTTGGCGGTCATCCCGTGCGGCTCGTCACCGCCGACGGTCATCACCGTCACGCCGGTGGCGAAGGTGCCGAAGACGCGTCGCAGCGCCCGCCGGGTGTCCACCTCGTCCCTTGTCGGCAGGCCATCCCGGTCACCATCCGGCGCGGCCATCACGCATCCCCCCGAGCCGTGAAAGGCGTCAGCGCCCGGACGAGTGGATCCGGCACCCGCGTCGGCACCGTCCGCGTGTTCGGTCCGCGCATGCAGGCGACCCGCTGCATGCCCCGGGCGACCAGCGTCTCGGCGCCGATGGCGTCCAGGCGCACGTAGTCGAATCCGAACTCGACCTGTGTCTGCGCGAGGTCGACCAGCCGCATCCTGATGGACAGTTCGTCGAAGAGGGCCAGCTCCGCGAAGAACTCGCAGTCAACCCGCAGGGTGAACAGCTTCAGATCGGCCTGCAGGTCGGCCAGCACCTGGGGCGCCCGTTCGCGGAGGAACAACTCCCGGCACCTGCCCTGCCAGCGCAGGTAGTTGACGTAGTAGACGTTGCCAACGAGGTTGGTCTCCTCGAATCCGACTACGTGCCGGTACTCGAAATAGCGCGACATGCTATCGGTCCTCCTTGCTCAACAGGCCGAACACCACCGGTTCCGGCCGGCCACGCAGCGTCGTGACAAAGGTCGCGACGGTGACCCGCCCGGCACTGAGGGCGACCCAGCCGGGCTGCTCGACCGGCAGGACGGTCAGGGTGCCCACCGGCGGTTCCCCGGCCTTCTGCAGGCACTCCATCGCCACCCACACACGGGTCGCCGCCACGTCCCGGTCCTCGCCCGCCTCAGGGTCGGTGAGCAACGGCAGCAGCTCGGCGTGTGCACCGAGCAGGCCACGCCACTCGACCGGCGACCGGGACGCCACCGGCTCCACGTCACACGCGACCGCCGCAGGCGCCAGCGCGCAGACGGTCATCCCCGCCCCGTGGGCGAAGGACACGTCCTGGCCGCCGTCGATCTCCGGCCGGCCGTCGCTGCGGTACCGCACCGGGATCACCCGTCCGGCGGCGTGCGCCAACGCCCGGGCCGAGCGCGACCGACGCAGCGCCCGGAGGTCACCGCCGGCCGACTCGTCGTCGGGTACCACGGCGACAGCCATCCCGGCACCGGTCACGTCGGCGACGACGCGCTGCAGGTACGGGCCCAGCAGCGCGGGTGCCCAGGGCCCCTGTCCGTCCGTCTTGCGGACGGCACGCAGACGCAGTCCCTCCCAGCGTTCGACGACGCTGCCGCCCACGGACCGCAACGCCACGTCGTAGACGTACGTGTCGCCGTCACGTGAGCGTTCGATGGCGCAGTACCTGAACTCCCCCGGCTCGACCGGCCCCCCAGCGGCGTGGATCCGATCGACGCCTACCGGCAGCAACGTGGCGTGCGGCACGCAGACCTGGTTGCCGTGCATGAGCGCGTCCCGGATCCCGGGGTCACCGAGCACCAGCGTGCTCGGGTGGAAGGGCGCGAACCAGTCCACCGACACCATCGCGAGGTCGGCGTCGACCTCGAGGGCCGCCGCCCGGTGGTACCGCAGGACCCGTTGGAATCGCTCGCCCTGGAACAGGACGTCGCCGTAGAGGTCCTCCGCCGGACGCAGCGACACCGCCGGTAGCCCGACCTGACCGGGAGCAGGCGGGCCGTCGGGCACAGGTAGGCCCTCGTAGCGCAGACGTGCCCGGAAGTGCTCGGCGGAGAACCGGGTCTCACTGCTGTGGATGACCACCTCCACCACCTCGTTGTCCGTGACGACCGCGGCGATGCGGATCTGCGTCGTGCCGTCGGGCGGTACGACGATCGGCCGGAGGAACTCCGCGTTCTCGATGACGGGCACGGACGACCGGCCGGTGAGCGCCGACGCCACCTGGGCCATCGCCTCCATGCCGATGACCGCGGGGAAGAGCAGGTTGCCGTCGAGATGGTGGTCCGGCAGGTAGAGGTCGCTGCCCGGGCTCAGCTCCACCTCCGTCACGAGCTCCACGCCGGGGTAGTGGACCAGTGGCCGCTCCAGGAACCGCAGCAGCGGCAGCTGCACCTGCTCGTAGCCGACCGTGTCGATCCCGGAGGTACGTCCGCTGATCACCACGACGGGGGGCACGGCGGGATCCGTGAGCAGGCGACGCAGCAGCTCAACCCCCTGCGTGGGGGTGATCGGCGTGACGCCCTCGCGGGCCAGGCTCTCCACGACCGACAGCCGCTCGCCCATCCCCACGCCCGACCATACGGACCATTCGAGACACACGCTGCGGCACCCGGGATGCTCCGCGCCGAACGCACGGGTCAGCTCGGCCAGCCACTCGTTCGCCGTCGCGTAGTGCGCCTCACCCCGCAGGCCGGCGCGGCCGATGATGCTGCCGAGGGTGACCAACAGCCGCAGGTTCCGCGTTTCGACGGCGTCCAGCACGGCCTGCAGCCCGTCAACCTTCGGAGCGAAGGCACGCTGTAGCGCGGCGAAGTCGAGGTTCCCCAGCGCCGCCGGTTCGTTGATCCCCGCCCCGTGCAGGACGGCGGTCACCGGACCGAGCACCCGACGGACCTCGTCGACCGCGTCACGGACCTGCGCGGGGTCGGTGACGTCCGCCCGGACGTAGTGCGCCGTCACACCGTGGTGCGCCAGCCGCTCCAGGTTCGCCGCCAACTCGGCGTCCCCGGCCGGATCCGACCGGCCGAGGAGTGCGACCCGGGCCCCGGTGTCCACGGCCACCGCCAGCGCGCACTCGGCGGTGATCCCCTTGCCGCCGCCAGTGACGAGCAGCACGTCCGACTCGCCGACGGGCTGGTCGGAACGGTCGGGTCGCACGGGCATGGCGCGCAGCGTCGGCAGCCGCCGGACCCCGTCGTGGTCGTAGTACGCCTCGACGTACCTGTCGGTGCCGCGAACCTCCGCGACGACGTGGTCCGCCCCCTCGACGGTGGGCGGCAGGTGCACGATCGTCACCCGCAGGTGGGGCGCCTCCAGCCGCAGGGTCTTGGCCAGGCCCGCTGCCCCTCTGCCGTGCTGCACGAGCACGAACCGCGTACCCGCATCGCCGGCCAGCGCCACCTGGGCACCCTGGAGAGCGAGTTCGAGGTCAGCAGCCGTGCACCGCGCTGGCAGGCAGACCAGCACCCCGGGGCCCACCTCGGCGTTCTCCAGCCGCTCGACGAGGGCGGCGGCGAACGGGTGGTCCGCTCGGGCGTACCACCGCCAGGAGCCGGCGCCGACAGGTTCCACCGGGTCGGGCACCGGTGCCGGCTCGAGGTCGACGCTCCAGGCCCGGGCCCAGCTGGCCGCTCCCGCCACCGGCGGGGCCGCCTCCGCAGCGTCCTCCCCCGCGCTCGCTCGCAACTCGTCGAGCGTCTCGGCGAGTTCACGCACCGACGCGGTCGCGAAGTTCAACGGGGTACGCGCCGCCGGCACGCCCAGCCGCTCGGCCGCCTCGTTGACGACGTGCCCGACGGTGATGGAACTCAGGTGCAGGTCGTCCAGGAGGCGACTGTCCGGACGCACCATCTCCAGCGGAAGCTCCGCCCGCGCGGCGGCCATCCGACGCAGCAGGTCCACCGTCGCCTCCGCCGGAGCGGCTGCGGGGCCCGCCGGCGTCGGGTCCACCGCCCACGCCGCAGCGGCGGCAGCGCCGCCCACGGGCTCGACGACGGTGGCGCCCTGGCCCCCAATGGCGTCGGTGAGCGGGGCGGCCTCGCAGGGGCTGCTCAGGACAGCGGCCGGCGCGCCCATGTCGATCGGCCGAGCCAGGCGGTCCTCGAACAACCGCTCGGGGATCTCGGCCGCCCCGCGCACGTACGCCGCGGCGACGACCCTCAGCAGGCTCGCCAGCGACTCGTCGTCGGTGTCGAGCGACACCGCCGGAACGTCGGTGGCACCAGCGGCGAGACCTGAGAGCACGCGGCCGGGCCCGACCTCCACAAAGAGGTCAACCTCCTCGGCCGCGGCGGCGACTGCCTGGCTGAACCGGACCGGCTCGGTGATCTGCCGGTGCAGAAGCGAGACCACGTCGGTCGTCGCGGGCAGCAGGCCGCCCGTGACGGTCGAGACGACGCGCCGGTCGACGGGCCCGAGCTCGACACCGATCAGCTCCGCGGCGAACGCGTCAGCGGCCGGCGCAACCAACGGCGAGTGGAACGCGTGGGAGACCGCGAGCGGCACCGCCGTGACCCCGCTGGCCACGGCTCGGCGGCAGACGTCTTCGACGGCGGCCACCACGCCGGAGACGACCGTCTGGCCGGGGCCGTTGTAGCCGCTGACGACGACCGGGAGGTCGCCGACGAGCCGGGCGACGACCTCAGGCGGGGCGGAGATCCCCGCCATCGTGCCCGACGCGCTGTGCCGGGCCATGGCACGGCCCCGCGCCACGGCCAGACGCAGCAGGGTGGACTCGTCCATGACGCCGGCCCAGTGCAGCGCGGTCAGCTCACCGAGGCTGTGGCCGAGCGCCACGGTGGCGTCGACGCCGAGTGCCGACAGCGCGGCCAGGCCAGCGACGGAGCCGGTGACGATGCGTGGCTGCGCGACCTCGGTCGCGATCGTGTCCCCGTCGGATGGCAGCGCCGCGAGCCGGTACGCGGCAGCCACGGCCGGAAGCCGGCGCCGCAGCGCTCCACCGCTGACACCGGTGCCTGATCCCTGGCCCGGGAAGAGGTAACCGATCCGGCCCCGGCCGCCGACCCGACCGAGGAACGCCCGGTCCAGTCCCGACACCAGGGTCGTCTCCCCCGCGTCGATGGCGTCGAGGATCCGGCGGAGCTGGAGTTCGGCGTCCTCGGGGGCGGTGACGACAACGGCCGCCCGATACGGCAGGTCACGCAGGTCATTGCGCAGCGCCACGGCCAGATCGGTGAGCTGACCGTAGGACGCTCCACCGGCGAATGCGGCGACCCGCTCCACACGCTCCCGCAGGGCCGTCCAGGACATGCCGTCCAGCACGAGCAGTTCGGCGTCCTGTGCCCCTGCGGCGAGTGCGCGCATCCGCGCATCGAGCTGCCGCGGCCGCCGGGCACCCGGCTTCTCCAGCACCACGTGGGTGTTGATGCCGCCGAAGCCCATAGCGGTGATGCCGGCGCGCACCCGAGCGTGGGCCGGCCACGGCTCGGCCTCGGAGAGCACCCGCAGGGCCCGGTCAGGCGTGGTGAGCATCTCGTGCGGCTGCGGGCAGCCGAGCGCCGGTGGCAGCACCTCCTGGTGTACCGCCATGGTGGCCTTGATCAGGCCCGCCAACCCGGCAGCCGCCTTGGTGTGGCCGATCATCGCCTTGATCGAGCTGATCACGGCGGGAGCCGCGTCCGGGTTGTCCTTCCGCCGGGCCTGGGACAGGGCAGACAGCTCGGTCGTGTCGCCGATCTTCGTTCCGGTGCCGTGTCCCTCGAACAACGCGACGGTGCCCAGCCCGAACCCCGCCCTCGCGTACGCCCTCTGCAACGCCAGTTGGTAGCCGCCGACCTCCGGTCGGGTAATGCCGCCCCTGCCGTCGGAGGAGATCCCCCAGCCGGCCACGGTGGCGTAGATCCGGTGCCCGGCGCGCCGTGCCTCCTCCTCCCGCATCAGCACGACCATCCCGCAGCCCTCACCCGGCCAGAACCCGTTCGAGTCGCGGTCGTACACCCGCATCTCGCCGGTGGCGAGCGCTCCGGTCTTGGCGAAGCCGATGATCTCGAAGGGATCGATCGAGAGGTCGACCCCGCCCGCGATCGCCACGTCGATGTCACCGTCGACCAGGGCGCGGCAGGCGGTGGTGACCGACAGCAGCGAGGAGGAGCAGGCGCCGTCCACCGTGTAGCCGCCACCCTGGAGGTCGAAGTGGTTGCAGATGCGGCCAGCGATGGTGTTCGACAGGGCTCCGGCGAGGGTGTCCTCGTCGATGGGCGGAAAGGGCCGCTTGTAGTCGACCTCGACACGGTCGAGGAAGTCCGCCAGGCGCTGCTCGCTCCAGTCCACGTCGGCCAACGCGGAGGCGAGCACCCGGCGGACATAGGGCCATCGCAGCCGGAGCTGGTTGGCGCGGGAGAACTCCCCGGTGAGGCTGTTCCCGATGACCACGCCTGTCCGTTCGGTCGGCAGGCCGGCGCCCATGGGGAATCCAGCGTCGGCCAACGCCGCGGCGGCGACATCGAGCGCCAGCCAGTGCGTCAGGTCGGTGGAGCGGAACGTACTGCCCGCGACCTTGAACGCGATCCGGTCGAATTCCCAGCCTTCCAGTAGGGCGGCGTTGCGGGCGTAGAAGCGGTCGGGCGCTGCGGGATCTGCCGACCAGTAGTCGGCGAGCCTCATCCGGCTGTCGGGCAGTCGGCGGAAGGCCCGCCGGCCGGCGACGGCGTTCTCCCACAGTTCCTTCGGGGAGGTCGCATCCGGATACCTGCATGCCATGCCGACGATGGCGATCCTCGTCATGTTGAGCGAATCTCCGATCTGGTCGCGATCGCGACCGCAGTCCTAGCGGGTGTCCGACGCGCGGTCATACCGGCCGATGGCGAGCGTCTTCCGGATGCGGCTCCGCCAGATCTCGTACGCCGGTGGTTCACCGGGCAAGGAATGACCGGGCCGTGCGCGGTCGGTGACCGCCGCCGCCTCGACCGGCGCGAGCCCGCAGAACAGGCGGGTGGCCGTCTCCACATGCGGGCCCACGAGCCCGGCGCGCACCCGGGCCGCCGCTGCGAACGCGGAGCCCTGGATCAAGTGGGCGCGGTATGTTCCGGCGCGGCGCCAGAGTTCGCGCAGCTCTGTCTCGTCCGCGCCGCCGGCGTAGGTGGCGGCCAGGCCGACACCGCTGTACAGGTCGGCCCGACGGGACTCGGCGAACCCGTCGACGAGTCGGGTTACCTGCAGCACATCGGCTCCGCCGACGAACCACAGCGCTCGGCCGATCCCCTGGTCGATGGCGCGGTTGGCGTAGCCCGTGTCGTCGTCGACCGGCCACGGGAACCGCTCTGCCTGGAAGTGCTCCATGACGTACCGCCGGGTATGGAAGTACGCCTGATGGAATCCGTACCCATCGAGGGCGAGCCAGCGCAGCAGCGGGTCCGGGGCGTGCAGCCTGTGCCACCGGAATCTGGGCAGTCGTGCCATCGCCCACCCGATTCCGACGTACGCCATGTAGACGTGCCGGTCGCCGGGGCCGGCGAGGAACTCCTCCAGTTTCCCGCCGCCGAACGGTAGGGCGTCGCGGATGGCCAGTGCCATCGCCGCGCCCTCGTAGCCGAATCCTCGGAACCGCGCGGGAATCCGCTCGAGGGCCGGCTCGATCTCGGACACCCGCCCTGCCTCGGCCGCGTCGCCGTAGCCTTCGAGGAACGTCCGGCCGATCGTCTCCAGGAGTGCCTGCGCCTGCGGTGACTTCACATGGAAGCCCCGGACGCTCACGTACGTGTTGTGCACCTCCGGCGTGAGGACGATGCGACGCAGCGAACCGATGAAACCCACTGGTACCCCTTACGTGGTCAGCGTCGACCGAGCGGGCCGGATACCCGTTCACGCGGCTCGCTTGCGGCAACGTCTTTCTGCGGCGGCAGAGCCCCGCCGCGTCATGATCAGTGCGCCGTCGTGTCCGACGGCTCCGCGTCGAAGTGGGCTCGCACCCGCTGACGCCACACCTCGTACGCCGGCTCACCTCCGGACGGGAATCCGTCGCCGGCGACGTCGTCGGCAAGCGCCGACGCGGCTGCGACGGAGAGCCCGGTCAGCGCGGCGACGGTGTCCTCGGTGTGCGGCGGCACCGCGGCAGAGAACGTTCGGGCGCGGGCGGCGAAGACTGCTCCCTGTGCCAGATGCGCCCGGTACGCTCCCGCGTGCCGGCGCAACGTTCCCAGCGCGGCGCGGTCGCAGCCTCCGGCGAAGGTGGCCGCCAGCCCGACGCCGCTCCACAGGTCGGCCCGGCGGCCGGCGGCGAACCTGCCCACCGCAGCGGTGACGTCGTCGACCTGGCCGCCGTGAATGAACCAGAGCGCGCGGCCGATCCCCTGGTCCGCGGCGCGCAGGAAGTAGTCGGGTGTGCCCTCCCATGGGTACGGGACGGGCCGCTCGAGCCTCCCAACCCATCGGTCGGTGTCGAAGTAGGCGCGGTCGAAGCCGTATCCGTCGACCGCGAGCCAGCTCATCGTCGGGTAGTACGGCGCTCCGGCCAGGTCCGGCACCACCCTGCGCCAGAGCGGCCGGGGCAACCTGGCCATGGCGAAGCCGATGCCGATGTAGTTGAGGAAGGTGTGGGGACGGCCCGGCCCGGCGAGCAGATCCCGCGCCCGGCGGGTGCGGTGCATCGCCATCGCATCCCGGATGGTGAACGCCATGGTGGCGCCCTCATAGGCGAATCCGCGCAGGTACGGGTCGACCAGCGCGAGGCGGCGCTCCACCTCCCACAGGTCGCGGGACTCCATGCCCCACTCGAAACCGCACACCACGGTCTGGGGAATCGTCTCGAGTTGGCGCGTCGCCTCCGACGGGGCGCCCGGGAACCGGCGCGCAGCAAAGCTGACCTCCCGCAATGACGGAGCCAGCGCGTACCGACGTAACGAACCGACGATGGTGGGCATCGTTCCCACTCTCCTGCCGTGGTGTGCAAAACAACCGTCACCGCTGGACGGCCGTTCCATCGTCAGCCAACGGGGCGCGCGATTCTTCTCCCGCTGTGCGTAGTCGACCCGGGTACGACCAGGCGATGCGCCGATGGCGTCAGCGCTCGTGAATCCGGGAAGCGTGCCCACCGGCAGGAGCGCACAGCGGAAGAGGACTCGGCCCGCACTCCTCGGCACGCTGAAATTCGCGACCTTCCCCACTCGCGCCCGTCCCCGTGTCGTCCGAATGACGCCATGGCCGGCGGAAAAGGGGCCACCTCAAGCTCGTAGAGGAATTCGGAATGGACAAGGCGAACGTATTCGCTGATCTGGCGGACGACTGCGCGGATCTCGATCAAATCCTGACCGACCTGGGTCCTGAGGACTGGACCCGCTCGACACCGGCGCCCGGCTGGCAGGTGCGGCACCAGGTCGCCCACCTGTGCGCGGTCTTCCGGATGGCCGCCGTCGCGGCATCCGACGCCCCGTCGTTCCAGGCGCTGATGGCGCAGCTCGGCGACGACTTCGACGCCAACGTGACCGCCGCGCTGTCCCGGTACCTCGACACCGGCGCAGCGGCGCTGCGCGGCCGGTGGCGCGAGGAGTGGACCGACACGGTCGAAGCGCTCGCCGCCGTACCGGAGGGGCAGACCGTGCCCTGGCTCGTCCGCCCGTTGCCGGCACCGGTCCTCGCCGCCGCCGGGATGATGGAACTGTTCGGCCACGGCCAGGACATCGCCGACGCCCTGCGGATCCGGCGCAACCCCACCGACCGGATCCGGCACGTCGTCGGCTTCGCCGTGCAGACCTGGGAATTCGGCTACCTCAGCCGCAACCTGACCCCACCGCAGCGGGGTTTCCGGTACGAGCTGACCGCCCCTTCGGATGCGCTGTGGGTGTACGGACCGGAGGACGCCGAGCTGATCACCGGCCCCGCCGTTGACCTCTGCCTTCTCGCCACCCGTCGGCGGCACCGGGACGATCTCGCGCTGACCGCCGTCGGCGCCGACGCCGACCGCTGGCTGGACATCGCGCAGGCCTACCGCGGCCCGGCCGGTCCGGGACGCCAGCCGGGTCAGTTCGGCCCACCCGCGGCCACCACCGGCGGCCGGTCGCACACCGCGGACGGGCAACCGTGACGGCCGGGCCGCCGCCGCCCGACCCGGTACGGACGGCGACGCTCGAAGCGTTCGCCGACACGATCATCCCCGGGACGAAGCGCTTCCCCGGCGATCGGGCCATCGCGGGCGTCGTGGACGACGCCGGCGCCGTGGAAGCCGGCGCCCTCGACCTGCTCGCTCACCCCGCCCTCGGGCTGGCCGATGCTCTGGACGGCATGGCCGGGCTGCTCAACATGCACGCGCAGACCTACGCCCGAACCCGGCGACTCACCCTGGACCCGGCGGTTCCCGCGTTCGTCGCCCTCGAATTCGACGACCGCACCGCCCTCGTGCAGGACCTCACCGATCCGTCCCACCCGGAGCGCGAGGTGTGGTTCGGCGCCGCCCTCTTCTGCACGATGGCGTTCGACAGCGCCCCGCACCTGTCCACCGCCGAGGCCCTCGACCAGGGCCACCCCGGCATGTCCATCCTCGGCTTCAGCAAACCGGACGAGGACGGCCTCTGGCGGTTCCCGCACTTCTCCTACCAGCGGCAGCTCGCCGACATCCATCCGCAGACCACGGCGACGGGAAGCCCCGCATGACCAGCATCGAGCAGACCGACGTCATCGTCGTGGGCAGCGGCTTCGGCGGCGCGATCCCGGCGTACCACCTCGCGGCCGGCGGCGCCCGGGTCGTCGTGCTGGAGCGGGGTCCGTGGCTCGACAGCACCGAGTTCGACCACGACTTCCTCCTCGGCTCGTCCTACACCCGAATTTTCGACTTCACGGTCGGCGACGGCATGAGCGTGCTCGCGGGCAACTGCGTCGGCGGCGGCAGCGTCGTCTACTTCGCCACGATGCCGCGGGCGCCCCGCTTCGTCTTCGAGCGCACCGGCGGCCTCGGACGGCGGATGTGGCCGGCATCGATCAACCGCGACACCCTGGACCCGTGGTACGACATCGTCAGTGACGCGCTGCCCGTCACCGAGCAGTCATGGAACGACGTTCCGTTCGCCGGTGGCCTGTTCGCCGCCGCCTGCGCCCACGCCGGCCGTACCGCGAACCCGGTCCCGTCGGCTATCGACAAGCCCAGGTGCACCAACTGCAACTGGATGATGGCCGGCTGCCGCTTCGACGCCAAGCGCTCCCTGCTGCTGAACTACCTGCCCGCCGCGCTCGCGCACGGCGCGCAGATCCGCCCGCTGCACGAAGTGCAGCGGCTGTCCCGGACCCCGGAGGGCGGCTACCGGGTCCACTACGACGTCATCGACGACGAGGACTACCGCGTCAGCCGCGGCGGCGGGGTGATCGAGGCGAAGATCGTGGTGCTTGCGGCCGGAGCCGGCGCCACCCCGGTCATCCTCCAGCGCTCCGAGTCGGAGCTCGGCACGATGCCACCGGCGGTCGGCCGCTACTTCTCCGGCAACGGGGAACGCCTGAACACCGCCGTCGTCAACGACGCCCGGGCCCGCGAGCTGCTCGGTCTGGACCGGGGTGACGGCACAGCGTACGAAGCGCACCAGATCGGAAAGGGCCCGTGCGTGGCCACCTGGGACAAGCTCGACGGGTCGCTGCCCGAGTACAGCCGCTACTCGCTGGAGCAGCTGTACTTCCCACCGGGTCTGGGCACCATCCTCGCCCAGGCGCCGGGCGCCGCCGGGCCGACCTGGTTCGGCCGGGAGAAGAAGGAGATGCTGCGCCAGTGGCGCTCCTGGCTGACGGTGTTCGCCATGACGGAGGACGACAACGAGGGCGTCTTCGGGGCGCCCCCGGCGCGCGGCAACGCGGAGCGGATCGCGCAGCAGATGCTCGGCCGTGGTTCGCTGCGCTACGACCCGACGGAGAACACGCTCCGGGGTTGGGCCGAATCCGACGCCGACGTCCGGGACATCCTGGAGCGCGACGGTCTGGCTCAGGTGCGGCCGTGGACCAACGACCAGGTCGGCGCGTACACGGTGCACCCGTTGTCCTCCTGCCGCATCGGTGACGACCCGGCGACGTCGGCCCTCGACGACCGGCACGAGCTCCGCGACCATCCCGGCATCTTCGTCACCGACGGGTCGGCGGTGCCGGCGGCGCTGACCGTCAACCCGGCACTGACGATCGCGGCCCTGGCCGAACGCGCGGTGCCGGGTCTGGTGCGTGCCGCGCAGCAGCGGGGCATCGCCGTGACGTACGGCGCGCCGTCGCCGGACGGTACCCGGGCGGGAGACCTGAGCCTGCGGCGGTCGAGGTGAACGGCGGCCCGACTCGGGGCAGCGGGGCGCCCATGGGCGCCCTGCTCGCCCGGCTGACCCGTGGGATCACCCAGAGCCACATCGAGCACCTGGGGCCCGTGCCGGTGAGGGGTGCGCCCGCCGGGGTCCGGTACGTCTACCGGCGGCTCGAACGAGAGTTCGGCCTGCTCGCGCCGCCGGTGACCTTGCACGCCGCCTCTCCCCCCGTGCTCGCCGCGTGTTGGGTGATGCTGCGGGAGGCGCTGCTGGTCGACGGACTGGTCCGGCGCGACACGAAGGAGGCCGTGGCCGCGGCGGTGTCCCTGGCCAACCGCTGCCCATACTGCGTGGACGTCCACGGCAGCGCCCTGCGCGGGCTGCTGCGCGGGCCGGACGCCCGTGCCGTGATCGACGATCGGCTCACCGAGGTCACCGAGCCGCGGCTGCGTACGGTCGTCGAATGGTTCCGTCATGACGGAACCGTGGCCGGGGTGCTCCCGCCGCGGGTCGATTCCGCCGAGATCCCGGAACTCATCGGCGTCGCGGTGCTGTTCCACTACCTCAATCGCATGGTGAACGTCTTCCTGGCCCCCTCCCCGCTGCCCATGGCGATGACTCCGCGCGCGGCCCGGGTCGCGCGCTGGCTCGCCGCCGCGACGATGGCCCGGCTCGCCCGTCGGGGCGTCGCTCCGGGCGCAGACCTCGATCTGCTTCCGCTGGCGCCGCTGCCGCCGGATCTCGGTTGGGCCCGCCCGAACGGCATCCTGGCCGCCGCCTTCGCTCGGGCCAGTGCCGCCGTCGACGACGCCGCGGAACGTGTCGTACCCGCATCCGTTCGAGGGCTCCTGCTGGACCTCTTGGCCGGCCCGGCGGGCCTCGGCGCGGTCACGGACCGGGCCGGCCTGGAGGCGTTGCTCGAGAACCTGCCGGAGTCGGACCGGGCCGCCGCGCGCCTGGCCCTGACCGCCGCCTTCTTCTCCTACCGGGTCACCGACGCCATGGTGGCGGGCTATCGGCTGGGCACCTGCGACGACCGCCGCCTGCTGGAGCTGGTCTCCTGGGCCAGCCTGACGGCGGCGCGGGCGGCCGGCCGGCAACTGCAGGCTGCATGGCAGGGCACCCCGGCCCCGGCGGCGCCCCGGAAGCGACGGGGATGACGTTGGAGGTCATCCCGCCGCTGGCGCCGGACGCCCTGCTCGTCTTCCTGGTCGCCGTCACCATCCTGCTCCTGACGGCCCGGGTCCTCGGACGCCTGGCCACCCGGGTCGGCATGCCCGCCATCGTCGGCGAACTGCTCACCGGGGTGCTGCTCGGCCCCTCCCTGCTCGGGCATCTGTTCCCCCAGGTGGCCCGGCTCCTGTTGCCCACCGACCCCGGCGACATGCACCTGATCGACGCGGTCGGCCAGTTCGGCGTGCTGCTCCTCGTCGGCATCACCGGCACCCACCTCGACCTGGGCCTGCTGCGCAGCCAGCGACGCACCGCGGTCGTGGTGAGCCTGTGCGGACTGCTGCTGCCGCTGCTCGGCGGAGCCGGCCTCGGGCTGGTGCTGGCCGCACCGGCGGGTGACGGGACGGCGGACCAAGTGCTGTTCGCGCTCTTCCTCGCCGTGGCGATGGGGGTGACCGCGCTGCCAGTCATCGCCAAGACCCTGACCGACATGGGCCTTCTGCACCGCACCGTGGGTCAGCTAATCCTCATGGCGGGCACCGTTGACGACGCGGTGTGTTGGTTCCTGCTCTCACTTCTGGTCGCGGCCGCCACGGTCGGCGTGAGCGCCGGCACGGTGGCCCTGTCGGTCTCGGCACTGGTCGGCTTCGTCCTCTTCGTGTCGACCGTCGGCCGGGTCCTGGTGCGGGCGGTGATGCGGCGCGTGGCACGGTCGGACGAGGCGGGACCCACGGTCGCTGCCACCGTAGTCGTCGTGCTGGCCGGTGCAGTGCTGACCCACGGGCTGGGCATGGAGGCCGCGCTCGGGGCGTTCGTCGCGGGCCTGCTCATCCGCGTCCCGGATCCGGCGAAGCTCGCACCGCTGCGGACGGTCGTGCTCACCGTGCTCGCGCCGATCTTCCTCGCCAGCGCCGGTCTGCGCATGGACCTGACGGCATTGCGTGACCCCGGCCTCGCGCTGACGGCGACGGCGGTGGTCGCCGTGGCCGTTGCCGGCAAGTTCGCGGGCGCCTATCTGGGTGCCCGGCTGAGTGGGCTGACGAGCTGGGAGGGACTGGCCGTCGGCGCGGGCATGAACGCCCGCGGCGTGGTGGAGGTGATCGTGGCGATGGTGGGTCTGCGGCTGGGCGTGTTCGACGTGGACATGTACACCATCGTCATCCTCGTCGCGATCGTCACCTCGGTGATGGCGCCGCCGATGCTGCGGATGACGCTCCGCCGGGTGCGGGTCGAGCCGGAGGAACGGCGCCGGTTGCGGCGGATCGAGGGCAGGGATCCCACGCCGGCGTCGCGTTAGGCACGTCCGGTCACGGCTGCGGACCCATGGTCCACGGCCGTGACCGTCTGCCCGCCGCGACCCACGAGGCCGACCACGCCCACGCCTGGGACGACGGCGTACGCACGGGTGCGGCGGCCCGGGATCCGGGCCGCCGCATTGCGACGCTGACTCCTCCTCCGACGCGGCCGGCCGATCCCGGTGTCGGCGCGAGTCGGCGCCGATGCGGGACGGTCGGACCGGTCGGGGATGCCAGACCTGGCTCAGACGATGCGCACGTGGGGGACGTAGAGGATCCACCGGCCGCCCTGCTCGACGAACTGGCGTTCCTTGGCCATGATCTCCTCCGCGTGGTTCCAGGCGAGCAGCAGAGCGTAGTCGGGATAGGGGTCCGAGAACGCCGCGTAGGGACGTACCGGGATGTGTGCGCCCGGTGACAGACGGCCCTGCTTCTCCGGTGTGGTGTCACAGATGAACGGCACCAGGTCGGGTCCGATTCCGCAGTAGTTGGTGACGGTCGCGCTCTTGGACGTGGCGCCGTAGCCGACCACCCGCCGGCCCGCGTCACGCAGGTCGGTCAGGAGTGCGACCAGATCCGTGCGGATGCGCTCGATCTGTCGGCCGAAGTGGAGGTACGTCTCGTGCTCTCCGATGCGGTAGCGGGCCTCCTCGTCGACCATCCGCGCCACACTCGGCCGGCGCTCGCGGGAGCCGGGGCGGGCGACGGTGTAGCGCACCGACCCGCCGTGGATCGGGATGCGCTTTACGTCGACCAGTTCGAAGCCGAGCCGGGCCACCATCGCGTCCACCGACCGTACGGCGAACAGGTAGAAGTGCTCGTCGTAGATCTGGTCGAAGTACGCGTACTCGACGATGTCGCTGACGTACCGGTCCTCGAAAACGAAGATCCCGTCGGCCGTGAGCAACCGGTCGACCCCGCGGAAGACCGTGTCGATGTCGGCGACGTGACTGACCGTGTTCGCCGAGAAGATGACCTTCGCGGGACCATCGGTGGCGAGGATCTCAAGGGCGGAGCGCTCGTCGAAGAAGTCGACCCTGACCCTGACCCCTCTGGCGGCGGCGGCCGCGGCGGCGCCGGCGGACGGGTCGACCCCGAGATGCCGTACGCCGGCGGCGCTCAGCGTATGGAGCATGATGCCGTCGTTGCTGCCGATCTCAACGACCAGGTCGTCGGCGTCGGTGAGCTCGGTGTCCCGCAGCAAGCGGGCCACCTCCTCGAAGTGGCTGCGCAGCCCGGCGGAGGTGGATGACCGGTAGGGGTAGTCCGGCCGGAACATGTTGTCCGTCGGCATCGGCTCCAGCTGCTGCACCATCGTGCAGTCGACGCAGATGCCCACCGCCAGCCGGAAGAAGGTCTCAGAGTCGACTTCCTCGGGCTTGAGGAAGGCGTTGGAGACCGGCTGCCTTCCGAGATCCACCCACTCCCGCACGGGCCCCGCACACAGTCGGCATGCCGGGGCGGCTGACACCAGCTCGCGGCCATTCACGTCGTCATGCTCCTTCACGGTGTCGCACACCGTCGGTCGCCCGCGCCAGCCGCCGCGACGCCGATCCGGCGGATGACCAGATACGGCAACGGCATACGTCGACGCCGGTCCGAGAGGCGGTGGCGTCGCGGCGTCGGCAGCGGCC
This sequence comes from Micromonospora sp. NPDC047620, assembly GCF_043205005.1. Classification (NCBI taxonomy): domain Bacteria; kingdom Bacillati; phylum Actinomycetota; class Actinomycetes; order Micromonosporales; family Micromonosporaceae; genus Micromonospora; species Micromonospora sp. NPDC047620. The sequence goes on from NZ_JBIDDG010000026.1 coordinate 66,604, forward strand.
CTGAGCAGGTGCCGACGATGGTGCGGGAGGCGGCCCTTCCGCCGTCGCACCGCCATCGTCGCGGCACCGCGGACCTCCCGGCATTTCTCAGGGTGCTCGACCTGGGCGTGTGCGGCGGCACGCCCGGTCCGAGGCCGCGCGGCGGGGCCGGCGGCGACGGACCCGGTCCGGGGCCGCCCGTGGGGTGGCCGACCGGTCGGCACCGCAACGGGGAAGATGCCGGCAGCTCGGCGCGGCGGCGAGGATCGGTTGGCATCGGGCGGGACGCAGCGTATCCCCAGTTCACCGTCTGCAGAGACTGCGGCCAATGGCTGCCGATTCCCCCGGCGTTTCTCCCGGTCCGACGCTGCGGCAACAGCGTCGGACCGGGAGTTGGTCTTGTGTACCGAGGATGAGGAGACGCGCATGGCCAGGGCCACATCACCGGGCGGCGTGCCGGGTCCGCCGGACCGCCCGACGGCAGGGGCTTCCGCGCCCCGGGCCGAGAGGACCTGACGTGGGTACGCAAACCACCGTTGCCGTCGTCGGCATGGGCTACGTAGGGTCGTGCGTCGCCGCGACGCTCGCCGACCGCGGTCTCCACGTCATCGGAATCGACACCGACGCCGGCCTCGTGGACAGGCTGAACAGCGGCAGCACGCCGCTGCGGGAGCCGGGGCTCGCCGACCGCATCCAGGCCGGGGTCGGCAGCGGCCGTCTCCGGTCGACGACCGACCACCGCGCGTCGACGGAGGCCGACGTCGTCCTCCTCACGGTCGCCACGCCGGTACGGTCCGACGGGTCGCTGGCCGACGACCACCTACGCGCCGCCTGCACGGCATTGGCCCAGCACCTGCGCGCGGGACAACTGGTGATTCTCAAGAGCACCGTCCCCCCGGGAACGACCCGGGACCTCGTCCGTCCCCTGCTGGAGGCGAGCGGCCTGCGGGCCGGGGCGGACTTCGCCCTGGCCTTCGCGCCCGAACGCCTGGCCGAGGGGACCGCGATGACCGATCTGCAGGCCCTGCCGGTCGTCGTCGGTGGCCTCGACGCGGACAGCACCTGGGCCGCAGCGGACTTTCTGGAACATGCGCTCGGGACCAAGGTCCTCACGCAGGACTCCCTGGAGGCGGCCGAGGTCGTCAAGCTCGCCGACAACTGGTGGATCGACCTCAACATCGCCCTCGCCAACGAGCTGGCCATGTTCTGCGACCTGTTCGGGGTGGACGTGCTGGACGTCATCAGCGCCGCCAACTCCATCCCGAAGGGAAACGGACACGTGAACATCCTGCGACCGAGCGTCGGCGTCGGCGGTTCCTGCCTGACGAAGGATCCCTGGATGGTGTGGCGGTCCGCCCGCCGGCACGGGCTGGACATCGCCACCGCGCGGGTGGGTCGCGAGGTCAACCAGCAGATGCCCGGCTACGCCGCCCGGCTGATCCTGGACGACCTCGCAGCCTGCGGGGTGGCCCCGTCGGCGGCGACGGTGGCGGTCCTGGGGCTGGCCTTCAAGAACGACACCGGGGACCTGCGCGCGACGCCGACCCGCGGCGTGGTCGACGCCCTGTCGGCCGCGGGCGTGCGGGTGCGAATCCACGATCCGTTGGTCGACCCGGTCCACGCACGCGAGACCTTCGGGCTACCCGTCACGGCGACGGTCGAGGAGGCGGTGCGCGACGCGCACTGCGTCGCCCTGCTGGCCATGCACCGGGAGTTCAGGTCCCTCGACTTCGCCGAGCTGCCCGTCGCCGAAGGCTGCCTCGTCCTCGACGGTCGCGCCTACCTGCCCAAGGAGGAGATCGCCATGTTGGAACGACTGGGCTACACCTACCGCGGGGTGGGCCGATGAGCGCGCCCCGGGTCGTCGTCACGGGGGGACACGGCTTCATCGGCAGTCACCTCGCGGAGCGGCTCGTCACCGCCGGGGCGGACGTGACCGTCCTGGACGGCGGCGACCCGCCACCGCACCTCGACCTGCTGCGCCGGCACACCCGGCACGTCCGAGGGGACATCCGCGACCCGGACCGGCTGGCAGAGGCAATCGCCCCCGGGGTGGACCTGGTCTACCACCTCGCCGCGGCGGTCGGCGTGGACACCTACCTGAGCGACCCGCTGGAGGTGATCGACACCAACTTTGTCGGGACGATGCGGGTGCTGGAGCGGGCCACGGAGGTCGGGGCGCGGGTCGTCGTCGCCAGCACCAGCGAGGTCTTCGGCAAGAATCCTGCCGTGCCCTGGAGCGAGGACGCCGACCGCGTCCTTGGCCCGACCACCGCCCAGCGGTGGTGCTACTCCTCCAGCAAGGGGCTCGCCGAGCACCTCACCTTCGGCTTCGTGCAGCAGCACGGCCTCGCCGCGTCCGTGGTCCGCTACTTCAACGTCTACGGTCCCCGCCAGCGGCCCGCCTACGTGATCAGCCGCAGCGTCCACCGGGCACTGAACGGCCGGCCGCCGATCGTCTACGACCAGGGACGGCAGACCCGCAGCTTCACGTACGTCGCCGACGCCGTTGAGGGCACCATCCTCGTCGGAGCCTGCGACCGGGGCATCGGCGAGGCGTTCAACATCGGCAGCATGCGGGAGACCACTATCGCCGAGGCCGTCGCTCTCGTGGGCGCCGTGAGCGGAGCCGCGGAGAGCGCCGTCGCAGCCGACACGGCGGAGCAACTCGGCGCCGGGTACCAGGACCTGCCGCGGCGCATCCCCGACGCCACCCGGGCGCGGACGTTGCTCGGCTGGAGCGCGGAGACGCGGCTGCGAGAGGGCCTGACGCGCACCGTGGAGTGGGCGCGCGCCAACCCGTGGTGGCTGGCCCTGTCCGACAGCGGTGCCGGTCGGTGAGCCCTGGGACGCGTCCGCTCACCGGGGACGAGTACGTCGAGTCGTTGCGCGACGGTCGGGCGGTCTACCTCCACGGTGAACGGATCCGCGACGTGACGGTCCACCCCGGCTTCCGCAACCCGGTCCGGATGACGGCGCGGCTGTACGACGCACTGCACGCCGAGGAGCACCGCCCGGTGCTTACCACGGCCTGCGACGCTCCGGGGAGCGACGGCTACACGCACCGGTTCTTCACGACCCCACGCAGCGCGGAGGACCTGGTCGCCGACGCGGGTGCCATCGCCGCTTGGGCCCGGATGAGTTACGGCTGGCTGGGGCGCAGCCCGGACTACAAGGCGTCGTTCCTCGGCACCCTGGGCGCCAACGCCGCCTTCTACGAGCCCTTCGGCGACAACGCGCGGCGGTGGTACCGGCAGTCGCAGGAGAAGGTGCTCTACTGGAGCCACGCCATCGTCCACCCACCGGTGGACCGATCGCGTCGGCCGGACGAGGTGGCGGACGTGTTCGTGCACGTCGAGCGGGAGACCGACGCGGGTGTGGTGGTCAGCGGTGCCAAGGTGGTCGCCACCGGTTCGGCCCTGACCGACCACATCTTTGTAGCCCACTACGGCCTTCCCGTGGCCAAGCGGGAATTCGCGCTGGTGGCGGCCGTGCCCACCAACGCGCCGGGGGTCAAGCTGATCTGCCGCCCGTCCTACACGGCCACCGCGAACGTGACGGGAAGCCCGTTCGACTACCCGTTGTCGTCCCGGCTGGACGAGAACGACACGATCCTCGTCCTCGATCAGGTTCTGATCCCGTGGGAGAACGTCTTCATCTACGGTGACCTGGCCAAGGTGCAGACGTTCGCGGGGCGGTCGGGCTTCACCGAGCGGTTCACCTTCCACGGATGTGTCCGGCTCTCGGTGAAGCTGGAGTTCCTGGCCGGTCTGCTGGCCAAGGCGCTCGAGACGACCGGCACCGCGGACTTCAGGGGCGTGCAGAGCCGGCTGGGCGAGGTGCTGGCGTGGCGCAACCTGTTCCGCGGGCTGGCCGAGGCGGCCGCACGCGAGCCGGTACCCTGGCACGATGGCGCCGTCCTGCCGAATCCCCGGTACGGCATGGCATACCGGTGGTTCATGCAGGTGGGCTACCCCCGGGTCCGGGAGATCATCCTGCAGGACGTGGCCAGCGGCCTGATCTACGTCAACTCCGGCACGGAGGACTTCCGTAACCCGGAGCTGCGACCGTACCTCGACCGGTACCTGCGCGGTTCGCAGGGCGTCGAGGCGGTCGACCGGGTCAAGGTGATGAAGCTGCTGTGGGACGCCGTCGGCTCCGAGTTCGGCGGCCGGCACGAGCTGTACGAGCGAAACTACGCCGGCAACCACGAGAACACCCGGATCGAGTTGCTGGCCGGCGCCATGGCCGGCGGGGATCTGGACCGGTACAAGGCGCTCGCCGACGCGTGCCTCGACGAGTACGACCTCGACGGCTGGCGGGTCCCGGACCTCACGACGTACGACGGGCCGTGGCCGATGCACGACCGCCAGCCCTGACCCGCACCGCCCCCGACCGCCACACCGCGCGTGCCGCGCCCGTCCACGGGCGCGGCACGCGCCGCTCGTCCCGGGTCAGCTTCCCGCCATGATCTCGGCGGCCGTATCGGCGTCCCCGGCGTCGTGAGCCGCAATCAGGGCCGCGAACCGGGCCGCCGGCATGACCCGTACGCCCAGCGCCGCCGCCTTGTCCGCCTTGGAGCCGGCGCCCTCCCCGACCACGACCAGGTCGGTCCGGGCGGAGACCGACGACGAGGCGCTCCCGCCCAGCCGCTCGACCGCCTCGTTGCCCTCGTTGCGGTTGAGCCCCGGCACGGCACCGGTCACGACGACGCGCATCGGGGCTCCGTCGGGCCGGCGTAGCAGCGCCGCGCCCGGCCCGGGGGCGGCGGGACCCGCCTCGTCCGGGGACGCCGCTCCTGGCTCGACCATGTTGACGTCACGCGCGACGAGCTTGTCGATCACGGGGGTGAGCTCGACGAGGTCGGCGGCGATCGTGGCGGCCCGGTCCGGGCCGATGCCCTCCACCCGCTGCAGGTCCTCGATGCTCGCGTCGAGAAGGGCCCGCATCGAGCCGAAGTGCCGGGCTATGCGGCGGGAGAGGGCCCGGCCGGTCATGCGCACACCGAGACCGATCAGCACCCGAGACAGGGGGCGTTGCCTCGACGCCTGGATGCTCGCGACGAGCTTCGCTGCCGAGACGCTCCCCATCCGGTCGAGGGTGAGCAGGGCGGCCGGTTCGAGATCGTAGAGGTCGGCCGGATCGGTGACCATGCCGACGCCGACCAGCATCTGTACGATCTTGTCGCCGAGCCCCTCGATGTCCATCGCGTCCCGCGTGGCGAAGTAGGCCAGCGCCTCGTGTGCGCCGCAGGCCCGGCCACGCAGGCATCGCCACCGCTTCTGCGTCCGGTCGAGCTCGCCGCCGCAGCGTGGGCAGTCTCCCGGCGGCTCGTACGGCGCCGAGGTCGGGTCACGTTCGTCGAGCTTGGCGCCGGTGATCTCGGGAATGACGTCGCCGGCCCGGCGGACGAAGACAACGTCGCCCACCCGCACGTCGCGTCGGGTCAGATCGTCGAAATTGTGCAGAGTCGCCGACGTGACCGTGACGCCGCTGATCTGCACGGGCTCGAGCACCGCCACGGGGGTGACCACGCCGGTACGACCAATCTGCACCTCGATGCCCAGCAGCCTGGTGGTCCGGGTGTCCGCGGGGAACTTGTACGCCACACCCCAGCGCGGGGCACGGCTGGACGAGCCGGCCAGTTCCCGGTCCCGCGACCCGTCGATTTTGACGACCGCGCCGTCGACACCGAACCCGATCACACCGCGGGCGGCGCCCAGCGCCTCCACGGCGGCAAGCACCTCGTCGAGCGTGAGGCAGACCGTCAATCCGACGGACGAGGTGGCGGCGGTGGTCCGCACGCCCAGGTCGGCCAACGCCGTCATCTCGGTCGAATGCGACGTCTCCCCGGTCGGCCCGGTCACCGCACCGCGCACCCCGTACGCGATGAAGGACAACGGCGCGTCGTAGGCCCGTCCCTCGGCCCGCAGGGTGCCGGCTGCGGCGCTGCGGGGGTGGGCGAAGGGTGGCTCACCGTACCCGGTACGCATCTCGTTGGCGACCGCGAAGTCCGCGTCGGTCATGAAAACCTCGCCGCGGACCTCGATCGTGACCGGTCGGGCGAGCTGTCCCGGCAGCCCGACCGCGCGTCGGGCCTGGCCGGTCACGTCCTCCCCCGCCCGCCCGTCGCCGCGGGTCGCGACCCGGACCAGCCGGCCGTCGACGTACCAGGCCGCGATCGCGAGGCCGTCGATCTTCGGCTCGACCACGAAAGCGGCCACCGCGTGACCGAGCAGCTTCTCCAGGCGGTTGGCCCACCGGCGCAGCTGCTCCTCCCCGAAGACGTTGTCCAGGCCGAGCATCGGTTCGCTGTGCTCGACGTCGCCGTGCGCCGCCACGCCGGCAGCCACCGCCCCGGACGGCGAGTCCGCCACCGCCCAGTCCGGCCGCGCCGTCTCGGTCGCCTCGACCCGCGCCAACAACGCGTCATAGGCCGCGTCGTCCATCAATAGGTCACTGCCGTTGTGGTACGTCGCGGCTGCGGCGCGGACCGTGGCGACGGCGTCGGCGTACGCGGTCCGGTCCGGGAAGGGTACGGCGAACTCGGCGTCCACGACCGGTGTCAGGGCCCCGGGCGGCGGATCGGTCTGCGTGTCGGTCATGGCGGGTCGGATGCCACCTCCACTCGGCCGTCAGCCCGCCCGCGAGGGCGGGCTGCGGTCCGGGCGGGCTGAGACGACTGCCCGGTCAGCTGTTATCGGCGGTTTCGAGCATCCAACGCGAGGCTCTCGAGGACCGGCACCACATCGTTGGGGCTCGACATGGCGCGCCAGACATCATAGATCGCCTCGGCGCCCTGCCGGTAGGACGGCTCGGTGAGCACGGCCAGGATCGCCTCCCGCAGCTCGGTCACCGACTGGGTCTGGTGGTCCAGCCGCACGCCGGCGCCCCGGGAGACGACATAGTTCGCCACCGGGGTGGCTTCGAGCTTCTTCGCCGGCATCACCCAGCGGACCGTAGGCTGCTCCCGCGCGTCCGCCTCCCGGACGCCGTATTCCACGCCGGAGCGATAGACCCCGACGTCGTCCGGCTCCGCCTCCGGCGCGTCCTCCTCCACCCGCAGCATGATGGACTCCAGGGTGTCGCAGACGAGCTGCGGCACCTTGCTGGCCACAGCGGCCTGGAAGGTGCCGAGACCGCCGTGGTGGATGATGGCCGAGCAGGTCGGCAGGAGCTGGTTGAGCGGAAGGTACTCGACCGTCCGCACGTTCGCCGGCGGGGTGTACCCGTCGAGCTGGACGTCGTTGAGCGTGGCGACGACCTCGACGTCCAGGTCGGCGAGGGCGTCGAGCAGCATCGGGGTCCGGTTCCAGTCGCCGCGGATGAAGCGCCGGTAGGACTCACCGAGGGTGAGACAGATCCGGGGTCGCCGCGGCGGCTCCCGCAGCCAGTCCGGCACCGGCTCCGCGCCGTTGTAGGGCACGTACCGCAGCGGAACCTTCCGGGTGCGGGTCGGCAGGCCGAGCCCGGGCGGCGCCGTGTCGATCGTCCACTGCCCGACCAGCAACTCCTCGTCGAGCTCCACGCCGTAGCTCTCCGCGAGCGGGCGAACCAGGGTGGCGAGCGGGTTCTCGTCGAGGCCCGCGGCGACGAGGGCGTCCCGGCCGGCGGCAAGGCGGTCGAGGCTCCAGCCCGACGGATCGTACGCGAACACGAGCCGGGCGTGGGCCGCGCCGCACACCCGGGCCGCGACCGCGCCGGCGGCCTGGGTCAGGTCCCAGATGATCAGGTCGGGACGCCACGTCCGGGCGAACTCGATGAGGGCGTGCGGCTCGGGCCGGTCGGGACGCAGATAGTCCCCGGTCGGGGTCAGGAGGTACTGGTAGAAGAGGTACCAGTACTCGCGCTCCTCCGGGTTGAGGCCAAGAGCGTCCGCGTACCGCTGGGCCTCCTCCGGGCCGTGCGGCTCCAGCGGATCGTCGGAGATCCGGGCGGCCCAGGACGCGTCACCGAGCGGCACCGGGGTCAGGCCGGTGGCGGCGATGCGGTCGGCGAAGCCACCGAAGGACGCGAGGCGCACCTCGTGGCCGGCGTTCTGCAGTGCCCACGCGGTGGGCACCATGGGGTACAGATGGGCGATCGACGGGTCGATGGCGAACAGGACGCGCATGTCTCTCCCTCGCGGGCGTTCGGATCAGGACGTGGGGTGCGATGCCGGGGTGCGGGGACGGTCCCGCCGCTCAGCGCCGCACACCGATGAGGAGCCTCCGCCCGGCGAGGCCGACGGAGGGGAAGTCGCCGCCGCAGCCGGCCGCGGCGAGCGCGCTGAGGTGCTCACGGCGGCCGAAGGCCCGCAGGACCCGCGTGTCCTCGACGTGCCGGACGCTGTCCCCGTCGGCGACGAGGAAGTGCCGCTCGAGGCGATGGGCGCCGTCGCGGGGCACCCCCCGCGCAATGTGCGTGACCGTGCGGCCGTCCTCGGCGCACGTCAGCGCCTCGCTGGCGGTCCGGCGGGTCGCCTGGTCCGGCATCCAGAGCGGGGCGAGGATCATCAGGCCGCCGGGCGCCAGGTGTCGGGCCAGCGCCCGAAGGACGGCCCGGTAGCCCGACAACGAGAATTGCGCCATGGCGTCGTGCAGGCATGTGACGACGTCGAACGTGCGGCCCACGTCGAGGTGAGGCAACTCCGCCTCGTGGATCGTGGTGCCCGGCAGCGCCTGGCGGGCTGCGGCCGTCATCGGAGCATCGACGGCGACGCCCTCGGCGACGGCGAAGTGCGGAATCAGGTGTCGCAGGTGCTCACCCGCGCCGCACGCCACGTCGAGCACCGACGTGGCGTGCGGGTGACGGGCCCGGACGATGCGCAGCAGCGCCTGCGCCTCCGCCGCGTGGTCCCGGCTGCCGTCGACGTGGACAAGGTCGTAGAACGTGGACTGTGCTGCCTCGACGGGCATCATCACCTCCGGTTTCTCGTCCCGGTACGACGACGCCAGGACGGCGCGTGCACCGGTTGCTGATCGTCGTGTCGGCCCGGCTGTGCGGGCATCTTCCGGTTTGCCCGCTGCCGGCCTAGGTCGGCAGCGCACGGGCGAGGGTGTCCTGGTAGCCCGCCACCAGCTCGGCCACCGTCTCCGCCCGGAACTGGCTGCGGCAGTACCCGACGCTGCCCACGATGCCGCCCCCGACGTCGAACTCCACCGCCCACAGCGCCCCGTCCGGAATCTGTGAGCCCACCGGCTGCGAGCGCAACCGGCGCCGCATCGCCTGGTAGGTGAGATCGCCGACCCGCTCGCCGACGGCCATGAACGGTGACTGCACCAGCTGGAACACGCAGGCCGCGTGCTCCTCGCCGGCGGCGGCGCCCATCAGCTCCGGCGCCACGCCCAGCAGGTCCACGAAGGGGATCTCGTGCCGGTACGCCTCCACGCATGCCGTCCGGACCCGGTCGAGCAAATCGTCGAAGCGGACGCAGCCGTCGGTCCGCACCCGCAGCGGCAGCAGGTTGAAGAAAGAACCGACCATGTCGAGCGTCCAGGCTGGCCGCCGGCCGGGAGTGAAGGTCGGCATGACCACGTCGGTGTGGCCGGTGGTGGCGGCGAGGTGCCACACGTAGGTCGCGGCCATGACCATGAACGGCGTGCAGCGTCGGGCGGTGGCGTACGCCTGCACCCGGCGACGTAGATCGTCCTCGTAGAGGAACCGGTACCACGACGTGACGTCCGGTCGCTGGGACCCGCGGGGTCGGTCCATCCGGACCGGCGTCACCGCCGCCCCGCGCAGCCGCTGCTCCCAGTACCGGCGCGCGGCGGCGAACGCCGGCGAGGCAGCGGCGAGCCGCTGCCAGTGCACGTACTCGCGGTACTGGCGTACCGGGGGAAGGTCCGGTCGCCGTCCGGCGTGACGCGCGGCGTAGCAGTGCGCGAGGTCCCGCAGCACCACCTGGATCGACCAGCCGTCGACACCGGTGTGGTGGGCGGCGAGCACGAGGACCGCGTCACGGTCGTCGAAGCGACCGAGCCGGGCGTGCAGCGTGGGGCACTGGTCCATCGGCACCGGGCGGGACTCCACGTCGTTGAGGAGGCGCTCCGCCTGTTCGTCGCGGTCGGCCGGCTCGGCGGGAAGGAACTCGACCTCGAGGTGGGGTGCCTGGGCGGGCCGCACGCGCTGGTGGACGTTGCCCGGCTCGCGGACGATCGACGTGCGGAGGGACTCGTGTCGCTCGACCACGTCCGCGAGTGCTGCCCGGAGTATCGCGACGTCGAGCGGTCCGGTGATCCGCCAGCCACCGACGATGGTGTACCGCGGCCCGAACGGGCCGGCGTCGTCGCCGCCGTCGACCATGCGGAGGAACTCCTGCTGCCGGGAGAGCGCGAACGGCTCGTCCGGTCCGGATGCCGGCTCCGGGACGTGTTCCGGCGCGGCGGGCGCGACGCCGTCCGGCAGTGTCCACAGGGACGCTGCCGGACGGTGGTCATCCGCCGGCATGGGCCGAGCCCCCGGCCGCCGCCTCGTCGCCGGCCGGCCGGCGCCACCGCATGCCGTCGGCGGACGGGATCAGGCCGCCCGGCCGGAGCGGGTGTAGATCGTCGACGTTGCCGCCCAGGGCTGCCTGGGTCTGCACGCGAACCCCTTCCTTGAGGACCTCCCTGAGCATCGACGCACCGAGCAGGTTGCGGTCCTCGCCCGCCTCGGAGACCGGCCCCTGGACGACCTCGGCGAGCTGCCGGAACGCCGGTTCCCGGCGCTGGACGTACGACTCGGCGTCGACCAACGCCCGCTCCTGCGACCCGGCGCCTCCGACCAGCTGCACGAATGCCTCGACGGCGCCGGCGACGTTGTCGTCGGTGATCTGCTTCGCCGTCCAGAAATACGATTCCTCGTCCTGGTGCATGTCGTAGAAGGCGACCAGGAAGTCGTGGAAGAGGCTGTACTCGCGGCGGTAGCGCGCCTCGAACTCCTCGAAGACGCTCTCCTCGTCCAGCTCCCCGGCCAGGCAGCTGTTGATGGAGCGGGCGGCGAGCAACGCGCTGAAGGTCGCCAGGTGCACCCCGGAGGAGAAGACCGGGTCGATGAAGCAAGCCGCGTCGCCGACCAGGAGCATCCCGGGCCGCGAGAAGGTGTCGTGGATGTAGGAGTAGTCCTTGCGGACGCGGACCTCGCCGTACGGGCCGCTCTCGACCCGGGTCGCGTCGGCGAGGTAGTCGGCGATCATCGGGCACTCGGCGATCAACTGGCGCAGCACCGCCTCCCGGTCGCCCTCCCGGATCCGGTCCAGGGCCTGCGGCCGCAGCACGGCGCCGACGCTGGTGAGGGTGTCGCTCAGCGGGATGTACCAGAACCAGCCGCTGGGGAAGGCGACGGCGAGGATGTTGCCGCTGTTCGGCTCCGGAAGCCGCTTGCCGCCCTCGAAGTACCCGAAGAGCGCGAGGTTGCGGAAGAATTCCGGGTAGTGCCGGTCACCGCCGATCCGCTGGTGAATGCGGCTGCGGTGGCCGGAGGCGTCCACGACGTAGCGGCTGCGGACCTCCCGGCGGGTGCCGTCCTCGTCGTCGAACCGAACGCCGCATACCCGGTCCCCCTCCTCCAGGACGTCCACCACGGCGCACCGCTCGCGGACGGTGACCCCCTTGCGGCGGGCGTTGTCGAGCAGGATCTGGTCGAACTTCATGCGCTCGACCTGGTAGGCGGTGGCGCCCTCGCTGGCGAACTTGGGCGAGATCGCGAAGGCGAACGTCCACGGTTCGGGGTTGCGTCCCCAGCGGAACGTCCCGCCGCGCTTGACCGGGAACCCGGCGCGGGCGAGTTCGTCGGTGACGCCGGTCAGTCGGCAGATGCCGTGGATCGTGGAGGGCAGCAGCGACTCCCCGATCTGGTACCGGGGAAATGTCTCCTTCTCCAGCAGCAGGACGCGGTGCCCCTGCATCGCCACCAGCGTGGCAGCCGTGGAGCCGGCCGGCCCGCCGCCGACGACGATCAGGTCGTAGTCATAGCCGTCGTTGTTCATGTCACGTCCTCCAGGAGTCGCGGACAGGGGTTCGCCGGTCACCGCAGGACCACGTCGGCGCGCAGGACGGCGTCGAGGAGGTCCGCACGGCTCAGCGCCGTCGCCACTGCGGCGATGTCGTCGGCCATGTAGCGGTCGCGGTGCAGGGTGGGTGCGATGGATCGGGTGAGGTCATAGGCGGCCTGCCCGGCCGGGCTCAGCTGCGCGTACCGTTCGGAGACGTCGACCGCCTGCGCGGCGGCGAGCAGCTCCACGGCCAGGATCGTGTCGTTGTTCGCCAGGACCCGGCGCGCGTTGCGGGCGGCGATCAGGCCCATGCTGACGATGTCCTGGTTGTCGCCGTTGGATGGGATGCTGTGGATGCTGGCCGGGCCGATCGTGCGGTTCTCCGCGACGAGCGCGGTGGCCGGGTACTGGGCGCCGGCGAAACCGCTGTTGAGCCCCGGCTCACCCATGACAAGGAATTCCGGGAGACCGTAACTCAGATGGCGGTTCAGCAGGCGGTTCGTGCGGCGCTCGGAGAGCACACCAAGCTGCGTCAGGGCGATGGTGACGTAGTCCATCGCGAAGGCGACCGGCTGGCCGTGGAAGTTCGCACCGTGGAAGACCTCGCCGCTGCCGAAGAAGAGCGGGTTGTCGTTGGCGGAGTTCAGCTCGACCTCGACCGTCGACCGGGCGTGGGTGAGGGTGTCCCGCACCGCGCCCAGCACCTGCGGCACCGCCCGCAGGGAGTACGCCTTCTGCATGTAGATGTTCGTCCGCTGCACCGCCTTGTCCGGCTGCCACTCGTCGGCGAGCCGCTGCCGCAGGCTGGCGTGGGAAACGGTCAGTTCGCTGCCGCTCATCAACGCACGCATGTTGGCGGCGGAGTCGATCTGGCCGGGGTGCGGCCTGGCAAGGTCGTGGCCCTCGGCGAGGAACGGGCCGGTGGATCCCTGCAGGGTCTCGATGATCAGCGCGGCGACGATCTCGGCCTGGCGGACCTGTTCGGTCGCCCGGCCGATCACCAGGGCACCGAGTCCGGTCATCGCGGAGGTGCCGTTGATGAGCGCGAGGCCTTCCTTGAACCGCAGCTCCATCGGCGTGATGTCGTGCTCGCGGAGTACCTCCCCGGCCGGTACGGGCCGGCCGTCGCGCAGCACGTATCCCTCGCCCAGCACCGTGCTCGCGATGTGCGACAGGGGGGCCAGGTCCCCGCTGGCGCCCAGCGAGCCCATCTCCGGGATGGCCGGCGTGATGCCGAGGTTCAGGTATAGCTCCAGTCGGGTGATCAGCTCGGGGCGTACGGCGGAGTAGCCCTTGGCCAGGGCGTTGAGTCGGGTGGCGAGGATCGCCCGGGCTTCCACCTCGGAGAAGTGCGGACCGACGCCAGCGCTGTGGCTGCGGACCAGGTTGGTCTGGAGCTCGACCTCCTTGGACTGGTCCACCAGCATGTAGATCATCTCGCCGTACCCGGTCGTCACGCCGTAGACCGGGATGCCCTGCCGCACGATGTCCTCGAACCGCTGCCGGCTGCCGGCCGCGCGGGCCAGCGACTCCGCCGGCACCACGCAGGGTGCGCCCTGTTCGGCCACCTGTCGCACGCCGTCGATCGTGAGTCCGGCGCCGTCGAGAACCACCGATCTGGCAGCGCTGTCGAACTGAGCCATGCTCTTTCATCCCATCGTCGTGGTTGGCCCGGCAGCAGCGAACGCTCCACCGGCTGTCGAGTCGCCGCACCCGGCGGCCGCCGCCTGCACCAGCGCCCCCATGCCAGCCACCGTCGGGGCCGTCATCAGCTCCGCCACGGACACGTCCACACCGAAGCGCTCGGTGAGCCGGTGGGCGAGCCGAGCCAACAGCAGCGAGTGGCCGCCCGCGGCGAAGAAGCTGTGGTGCACGTCCGCCGGCCCGGCCGGAAGCAGTTCCGCCCAGAGCCGCCCGATCTCCTGCTCGGCCGCGGTCGGATCCCGCCCGGCGGCGGACCCGGCGGCCAGCACGGGGTCCGGGAGCCGGGTCCGGTCGACCTTGCCGCCGACGTTGCGTGGCATCCCGTCGAGGGCGGCGAAGGATGCGCGGTGGATCACGGGACCGTACCGACGACGCAGGTGCGTCCGCAGCGACGCCACCAGCGTCTGCCAGTCGCCGCGGTGCCGGGCGACCACGAAGACGACCAGCCGGCTCACCAGTCCGTCCGGGTCGGCCACGGCGACCACGGCGCAGTCCGCCACAAGCGGATGTTCGGCGAGGGCTGCCTCCACCGCCGCGAGTTCGAGCCGGTGTCCGGCGAGCTTGACCTGGTGGTCCATCCGGCCGACGTGTTCCAGAGTGTTGTCGAAGCGGCGTCGGCCGAGATCGCCGGTCCGGTAGCAACGCCCCGCCGGCGAGGCGGCCTCATCGGCGCCGCGCAGGGGCCGGAAGGCGGCGTCGCGTGGCCTCTGCCCGGCCGCGCCGGGCAGGTAGCCCGGCACGGCGTACGGACTACGGACGATGATCTCCCCGGTCACTCCCGCGGGGCAGGGACGGTCCCGCTCGTCGACGACGAGCACCTGCCGGCCGGGGATCGGCCGGCCGATCGGCACCCGCTCGCCGCGGACCGGGGCATCGATCTGGTACGCGCTGGCCGCCACCGTCTCGGTCGGTCCGTAGACGTTCCACAGCCGGGTGTGCGGGAGTAGCCGGCGCAGCTGGTTCGCCAGGCTGGCCGCGAGTGCCTCCCCCATCAGGATCAGGTGGGTCAGGCGATTCGGCACGGCGCCGTCCCGCTCCATCGCGACCGCCAGCTCGCGGGCGAAGCTCGGCACGGTCTGCAGCAGCGTGACGCCCTCCCGGTCGAGCCAGCGCACGAACCGCTCGGGGTGAGCCCGGACCCGGCCCGGCACGGGCACCAGCGTCGCACCGGAGATCAGGGTCGCGAACACCTCGCAGAGGCTCGGGTCGTGCTCGACGGCGGCCCACTGCGCCACCCGTGAACCGGGTTGGAGACCGCCGATGTGCGCGAGCCAGGTGGCGAACTGGGCGAGCGCCGCGTGGGTCTGGGTGACGCCCTTCGGTCGCCCGGTCGACCCGGACGTGAACGCGACGTACGCCGCCGACGCGAGGTCGATGTCGCACGGCGTCGCCGCCGCTCGCGTGGTCAGATCCGTCGGCAGCGCGAGGACCTGCCCGCCCCGCTCGGCCCTGTACCGGTCGGCCAGCAGGTCGTCGGCCGGGTCGCCACCGAGCAGCACGACGGCCGGCCTCAGGTCGGTCAGGACCATCGCGGCCCGTTCCCCGGTGTCGTCCGGGCTCATCCACACCACATGCCCGCCGGACTGCAGCACGGCCAGGGACGCCGCCACCAACGCCGGTCCCATGTGCAGCCGGATGGCGACCGCGCGGCCCGTCACCGGGATCCGGGCCCGCAGCCAGGCCGCGAGGCTGGCCGCCCGGGCCACGAGTTCGGCGTAGGTCAGGCTCTCCTCCTCGCACCGCACGGCGACCGCGTCCGGGAACCGCTCGGCGCATTCGCGGATCAGGTCGGGCACCGGCCGCGGCGGTACCGGCGGATCGGCCGTGGCGTCCAGGTCGCGTACCGCCGTCGCGAGTTGCCGGGGCGTCTCCAGCGGGAGGTCGGCGATGGCCACGTCGGGGTGGCGGGCGGCCGCCGTGAGCAGGGTGCGCAGGTGCGTGAGCATGCCCTCCGCGGTCGAGCGCCCCATCCGGTCGGTGCGGTAGGCGAGGGTTCCGGTGAGGGCCGGACCGGTCGGTGAGACGGTGAGCACCAGATCGGCGAGGAGCGTGTGGGCGGGGGTCCTCAGCTCGTGGACGGCGGCGCCGGCCAGCCGCAGCGACGTGCCCTGGTGCCGGCCCTCGGCGAGCACCGCGTCGCAGAGCGGGATTCCGTCGACGGGGCGGGGCGGATTGAGGCCACGGACCAGGCGCGGGAAGGGCAGCCGTCCGTGCGTCTCAGCGCTTCGCCGCCGCCGCGCCGTACGGCGCAGGTGCTCCCGAAACGTGGCGGTGGCGGTCAGCCTGCCGACGATGGGAACGAGGGTCGACAGCGGACCGACCGTGCCCTCCTCGCCCGGCCCGCGCAGGCAGACGGGCATCGCCACCGTCAGCGTGTCGTCGCCGCCGTACCGCCCGAGGACAACCTGGAGCGCGGCCAACACGATCGTCAGGGGCGCGGTGCCCTCCGCTCGGGCCAGAGCCCGGACCGCGGTGTACAGGCTCGATTCCCAGTCGAAGGTCACCTCGTCGGCCGTCATCGGTGTTCCGCTGGCGGGCCGGTACACCGGAAGGGACGCGGCCGGCGGAGGTGGGTCCAGTTCGGCGACCCACCGGTCGGCAGCGTCGCGGCAGATGGTTGCTTCTGGCCTGCGCGGGTGCTCGCGGTGGTGCCGGGTCGGTGCGGACGCCTCGTGGGAAGCGCCGACGGCGTCGGCGTACCCGGCCGAGAGTTCCCCGGCGACCAGCGACATCGACACGTCGTCCGCGACCGCCCGGTGGGCGGCGAGCATGATGCGGTGGTGCCGCGGGGTGATTCGGAGGACGGTCATCCGGGCGGACGGCCCGGCACCGAGGTCGCCCGGCAGCACAGCCGGTGATCCGTCGCGCACGTCCCGCACCTCGACGGCGTCCCGGTGCACGGGGCCGACGCACCGGACGGGCCTGCCGCCCACCGTCGCGACCGTCGTCCGCAGCGCCTCGTGCCGGTCGAGTACCGCCCGCCAGGCCGAGCACAGGGCGTCCACGTCGATGTCGCCGGTGACCCAGTACGAGCGGCGGACCGTCGGAGCAGGGGCGTCCGCGTGCAGCCGCGTGACGTACCAGATGCCGTCCTGCACGTCGGCGGCGGCCGCGGCCAGGCGCGACGGGGTGGTTGGAGCGTCGGTTGTCACGCAGCAAGTCTCGGCGGGTCCCGCAGGGCCGGCATCTCATGAAATGCGCCGTGGAAGTGGGACCGGCGAACGGCCGGCCGTACGCCGGGAGCCGATCTCCCGGAATGCGCATTCGCAGAGATGCGCGCCACTGTCGATACCGCCCAGGATGACCGCAGAGCCGAGCGCGCAACCTGGAAGAGGTGACGAATGAACGACGTCCCCGGAACTGCTCCGAACCCCCGGGACCCCGCTGAGCTGGAGGGGCGCATCAGCGCCATCTGGCGTGACGTCCTCAACGCCCGCGAGGCGTCCCCGGGCGCCACCTTTCTTGAACTGCAGGGGCAGTCGATCTCCGCTGTGCGCATCGTCGGCCGGATCGAGGAGGAGCTCGGCATCGAGGTCGACGCCGCCGTCCTCTTCGACGACCCGGATCTGCGGACCTTCACCGACGTGGTCATCCGGCAGGCAGAGTCCGCCGGCTAACCGGGCTCGGGTCCGGGCCCGGCCGCCCCACCCCACGCCGCCCGGTCCAGGGCACGCCCCGTCGCCGCGAGAAGGGAGCACGCGATGCTGGCCATCAGGCTGTACGACATCGAGACCGGCCACGTCCAGACACTTACCGAGGTGACCGATCCGGCGACTGCGGACTCGTGGCTGGAGCGATTCGGAGCTGGCGGCATCGGCACCAACGACGTCGTGTACGTCGTGGAGTTGGTGTCGACACCACCCCCGGCTCCGGTACGTCCGACGCAGCCGAGGCGCGACACCGTGTTGCGGATGGCGGGTCCGGCCACACCGGGGGCGGCCGCATGAGTGGACCAACCCCCGTCGGCTGCCGGCCCGGTCGCGAACGGACGCCCGGAGCTGCCGCGCCACCGACGTGCCCGCCGGCCGCCAGTCATCGGTCGAGGCGCTTTTTCGTCCTTGCGATCGCGACATGGACCCGGTGAGCCAAAGGCGGCGGTCCACACGGACAATTGACGACTATCTTAGCCAAACATAAGATCGTCGCCAACAACGGATCTTGTCAGGCTAAGACCTATATCTATGCATATCGTTAGCCTGCGGTCCTGCTCCGGGAAGCGCATCCCGTCGTGGGTCGGGCGCGCCCGACGCTCGGCAAACACCGAAAGGGGCACCATGACATTGTCCGTACTTCGCCGTGGGCGAAAGCAGCACTACGGTGGCTCGCCCGCCCGGGCGAGATCGCTGTGGCGAAGGGGCGTCGCGTCCCTCGCGGTCGCGGCGACGGTGCTCGTCGTCGGGGCGTCGTCGTCCTCCGCTGCGGGCACCTACGCCGAGCCGACCAGCGGCACGGCGAGTTTCAGCACGTCCTTCCGGCACGGCATGGTGCCGGTCGACGGCGGCCAGCTGCACTACGTCAAGGGCGGCTCCGGGCCGGCGCTGGTACTGCTGCACGGCTGGCCGCAGACCTGGTGGGCGTGGCACGATGTCATGCCTGCCCTCGCCCGCAACCACACGGTCATCGCGTTCGACCTGCCGGGCCTCGGCGATTCCAGCTCCTTCGCCGGCGGATACGACAAGGTGACCACCGCGCAGCGTATTCGTCAGGCGGTGCACGCCCTCGGACACCGTCAGGTCTCGATCCTCGCGCACGACGTCGGCGTACTGGTCGCGTACCCGTACGCCCGTGAGTTCCCCACCGAGGTCACGCGACTCGCGGTGCTCGACTCGACACTGTCTGGATTCGGCCTGGAGGACGCCTACACCCTCAGCTTCCATTTCCTGTTCAACGCGGCGCCCTCGCCGATCCCCGAGCGGATCCTCGACAACGAGGACGTGTCGACCTACCTGGGCATGATCTTCGACTTCAGCGTCAACCGCGAGGCCATCGACAGGGAGGTCTACTACCAGTACTACCGGGACCCGGCCGACCGGACGGCGGGCTTCAACTACTACCGCGCGTACGCCGGGGACGCGGAGAACAACCGGGCCAACGCGGCGCGGCGGCTGGCCATGCCGGTCCTGGCGATGGGCTCGGCGGCGACGTTCGGGCCTGGGGTCGCGGCCTCGTTCCGGCAGGTCGCCGACGACGTACGCGAGGTCGTCGCCCCCAACTCGGGGCACTTCATCCCCGAAGAGAACCCGCAGTTCCTCATCTCCTGCGTCAACCTCTTCACCGGCGTGACGGCCACCCCGCCGTCGCCGGAACTGGCCAACTGCGTCGCCTGATCGTCCGGCCCGCGCCGGGGTCCGCCCCGACGAGGTCAGCAGCCGGCCGTCACGTGCCCACCGGCGCGTGGCGGCCGGCCGCGTCGTCCGAACCGCCATTCGCCCACAGCCGATCCGGACGTGTTCCAGAGGAACACGAGGTGGGGTCACGCCGCCTCGCTGCCCGGAGCCATCTGCGTCGCGGAGCACGGCCACTGCACCACGAGGTCCAGGCGGGCCGACACCAGCGCCAGGTGGATCCGCGTCGGCCACGCGTCGACGGACGGATCACGGAACAGGTCGATCGACCAGTCCATCGGCACGCAGCCGACGACCACCATGCCGGCCTCCGCCCGGATCCGGCCGCCGAACTCGACGGTCCGGTCCCACCAGCCGGGGACGCTGAAGTTCGGCAACAGCAGGACACCGTCGACGCCGCGCCTGCGGAGCGCGGCGGCGGCGACCAGTCCGTCGTCGTCGACCGGCGCGGACGCCGTCGGGTCCGGCGGTGCCAGTGCCACGATCCTCAGCGCGTGCATGCCCCGGACCAGCAGCCGCCCCTCGGTGCCCACCGTCCAGCCGTCGGCGGGCGGAGCTGATCCGGGCGGGAGCGGGTGCAGCTCCGCAACCGGCCGCAGACGCGGGTCGATCCCGTCCCCCGCGCCGAGTGTCGGACCGGTGGTGCCGACGGATGCCGGTCCACCGAGACTGACGAGCCGGTTCGGCAGACGCAGCGCACCGAGTGTCAGCGGTTCGGCAATGGCGTTGCGAGTAGGGCCGTCCGGGTCGACGCCGGCGGCACGGCGGTACGCCGCCTCCGCTTCGTCGACGCGGGCGGGACAACGACGGCGCAGGCCGAGATAACTGATCGCCGTGCTCCGCGTGATGAAGTGCATGCCGAACTGCGCCGGCGGCAGGTGCAGGCGCCGCCCGTAGGTCTCCCACCACCGCATGCTGGGTCCCGCCAGGCGCTGCACGCGGGACACCCGGCTCCGTCGCGCCCGCTCGTACGCGGCGAACGCGTCGGCGACGGTGTCCTGCTCGCGCAGCGCAGCGGCAAGCGCAGCCGCATCCGCGAGCGCCATCGTGGTTCCGGACGCGACGCTGAAATGCGCGGTGTGGGCGGCGTCGCCGACCAGCACCAGGTTGCCGTCGGACCACCGCTGGTTCGTCACGACGTCGAAACGCGACCACCGGCTCCTGTTGCTGACCAGCGGGGCGCCGAGGTGGTCGGCGAAGACGTCGTCGAGCAGTGCCAGCCCGTCGCCGCTGATTTCGCCCGGTACGCCGTCGGGACGACACAGGACGTCAAGACCCGCCCGACGCCAGGTCCCCTCGTCGAGTTCCACCACGACGGTGCTCAACCCGTCACCGCACGAATAGGTGTGCGCGGCCATCGGTCCGTGCTCGGTGGGCACGAAGAACATCGTGGCGGCGTCGCCGATGTCGGCGGCCGAGCCCAACCAGATGTAGCGGGCGGCGCCGGTGCGCACGGTGGTGCCGAAGTCCGCGGCACGGGCCGTCCGCTGCGCCGAGCGGGCACCGTTGGCGAGGACGGTCACGTCCGCGTCGAACTGGTCGGCGCGGGCATTATGCCCGTAGTGGAGCCGGGCGCCGACCCGTCGTGCCGCCTCCGACAGAAGCGCCAGCATCGTGTCGCGGGAGACCGTGGCGATCGGGAAGCCGGCGTAGCGGAGGCGTTCGCCGGGCAGCCGCAGCTCGATGCCGGACAGCGGCCGCACGACGCACCCGAGGCGCTCGGCGACCTCGGGATCCCAGGTCGCGAGCTCCCGCATGGTCCGGTCGGACAACGCGACGCCGAAGCCGGCCACGTCCTCACGCCGGTTGCGCTCGTAGACGTCGACGGTCACCCCGGGCAGCGTGCGGCCGATCAGCCGTGCCAGGAAGAGACCGGCGGGACCTGCCCCGATGATCGCCAACCGCGTCACGCCACCCATGTCCGCCCTCACCGCTTCCTCGTCGCCGTACGCGGTCGCGCCGACGATTCCGAGCAGAAGTCCGGCCCGGACCGCGCCACCTTCCGCCGCGGCACGGTCCGGCCTGGTTCGGATCGTCGCAGCCGATTGCACGGGCGGCATCTTCCCCGGTGCGGCGGAGGCGTCCGCGTTCCCCGGATCCAGGTCCGCGTCTGATGCCGCGGGCGGCGCACCGACGACGCGGCACCCAGGGAGGTGCAGGAGGCGACACGCCGCCACCACGATCGGATCGTCCCCCCGAAACTGCCGTCTCGTCGGCACGTACGGCCCCGAAACCCTGCGCAGGGCAGGAAGGAGCACCATGGGCATCGATCGGCACGTGGCGTTGACGGAAGCCGACTACCTCCGACTGCTGATCCACGGCACGACCGCGTTCGAGTTGGTGCGCACCAGCCTGGAACTCGAGATCTTCGAGCACCTGGAGAGCAGCGGAGGAATGGACGCGGCACGCCTGGCCGCGACGATCGGTATCCAGGCGCAGCCTGCCCGCGTCATGCTGCTGGGGCTCTGTGCGCTCCGGCTGGTCGAGAAGTGCGGTGACACCTACGGCAACACCGCCATGGCGCGCAGGAAGCTGCTGCGGTCGAGCCCCCGCTTCCTGGGAGCGCTCGTCGACGTCCAGGCGAAGGTGATCAACCGAGCCCTGCCCGACCTGGCGGAATCGGTACGTCGCGGCACCAACGTAGGGCTCCGTCATCTGCCTGGCCCGGGGACCACCCTCTACGAGCGGCTCACCGCGCATCCCGAGCTGCAGCAGGTGTTCTACGCCAACATGGGCGACGCGTCGCGCAAGGCATTCGCGCAGCTGTTGGAGCGCTACGACTTCAGCACCGTGCGGCACGCGGTCGACGTGGGTGGTGGCGACGGGACGAACGCGATCGAACTCGCCCGACGCTACCGGCACCTCACGGTCACCGTCTTCGACCAGGAAAGTGTCACCCGCCTGGCCGCAGACCGGATCGAGGATCCGGATCTGCGGCGACGGGTACGTTTCCACGCCGGTGACATCCTCGCCGACCCGCTGCCCGACGGCGCCGACGCGGTGTTCGTGTTCCACATCTTCGAGATCTGGTCCCGGAAACGTAACACCGAACTGCTGCGCAAGTGCCGGGCGGCGCTGCCGGAGGGCGGCATCTGCCTCATCTACAACTTCGTCTCCGACGACGCGGGCACCGGCTCGATGAGCGCCGGGCTGGTTTCCCCGTACTTCCTCACCCTGGCCTCCGGCGAAGGCATGGCCTATTCCGCCGCCGACATGGAGCAAGCGGCCCTCGATGCGGGCTTCTCGCACGTCGAGCGGTACGAGGACATGGGGTTCAGCCATGCCCTCGTCGTCGGCCGTCGATAGGGCCTCGTCCGCCGGCTCCACACCGACTCCGACAACCGTGCGCTCGCGACGCGTCAAGGAGACCTCTTCATGACCTCAACCGAACCCATCGCCATCGTCGGCATGGCCTGCAGGTTCGCCGGAGACGTCAGTTCGCCCGACGAGTTCTGGGCGTTGTTGCGTGACGGCAGGGACACCGTCGGGGAACTCCCCGACGACCGCTGGAGCTGGTACGCCAGCCAGGGCCCGGAGCAGGCCGCAGCGTTGGCGACGGCGACCACGCGAGGATCCTTCCTGGCCGACGTCTCCGGCTTCGACGCCGACTTCTTTGAGATCACACCGCGGGAAGCGGCGCTGATGGATCCGCAGCAACGCATCGTGCTGGAACTGGCGTGGGAGGCCCTGGAGCATGCGGGCATCCCGCCGAAGGGACTCGCCGGCACCGACGCCGGCGTGTTCATGGGCGTCGGCACGGACGACTACGGGCGGCGGCTGCTGGAGGACCTCCCCCGCATCGAGGCGTGGACCGGAATCGGAGGGGCCTACTGCGCCGTCGCCAACCGGGTGTCGTACGCGCTGGACCTGCACGGTCCCAGCATGACCGTGGACACCGCGTGCTCCTCGTCCCTGGTCGCCATCCACCTGGCAGCACAGGCCCTGCGGACAGGGGAATGCGATGTCGCCCTAGCCGGCGGGGTGCTGGTGATGGCGGCGCCCGGCCTGACCCTGGTACTGGACGCCGCCGGCGCCACCGCCCCGGACGGGCGCTGCAAGTCCTTCGACGCGGACGCGGACGGCTACGGCCGTGGCGAGGGCGGTGGCGTCGTGGTGCTCAAGCGGCTCGCCGACGCCCGCCGGGACAACGACCGGATCCTGGCCGTCGTCCGGGGCAGCGCGGTCCAGCAGGACGGCCGAACCAACGGCATCATGGCGCCGAACGGGCACGCACAGGAGCAGTTGATGCGTCGCGCCTGCCGGGACGCCGGCATAGATCCGCGGACGGTCCAGTACGTCGAGGCGCACGGCACAGGGACACCGGTGGGCGATCCCCTGGAGGCGGGTGCGCTGGCGTCGGTGTTCGGGGCCGGCAGGCCGCCGGACCGACCGCTGCTGATCGGCTCGGTCAAGCCGAACATCGGTCACCTGGAGGCGGGTGCCGGCGTCGCCGGCGTCATCAAGACCGTGCTCGCCCTCCGGCACGGCGAGCTGCCACCGAGTCTGCACCTCCACCGTCCCAACCCCGCCGTCGCGTGGGAGACCTCGGGACTCCAGGTGGTGACGGAGCTGACGCCGTGGCCGCAAGCGGATACGCCGCGGCGCGCGGCGGTCTCCGGGTACGGCTACGGCGGTACCATCGCCCACCTCATCATCGACGGAGCCGGCACGCCGGTCCGCCGCGGCGGCGACGGCGAGCGACCCGGCCCGTTTCTCCACCCGTTGTCGGGGGCAAGCCCTACCGCCCTGCGGCAGAACGCCGACCGGCTCGCCAGGCGACTCACGGATAAGCCGGCCGTGACCGCCACGGACGTCGGCCACACCCTCGCCCTCGGACGCAGCCATCTCACCCATCGCGCCGCCGTGGTAGCCGCCGACCGGACCGGCCTGGTCGAGACGCTGCGGGAGTACGCGTCCACCGGCCGGGGCTGCGTGACCGGCGCGGCACCGGCCGGCGGTGACCGTGGCGTCGTCTGGGTGTTCTCGGGACACGGCTCACAGTGGACCGGCATGGCCCGCGACCTGATCGACGACACCCCGTTCGCCGACGTGCTCGACCAACTCGACCCGGTGTTCAGGGCGGAGCTGGGCCTCTCGCCACGGTCCGTTCTCCTCGACGACCGTCCGCAACCGGTGGACGTGATCCAGCCAATGATCTTCGCCGTCCAGGTCGCGTTGGCGACGACGTGGCGGGCGATGGGACTGCGTCCCGCCGCCGTCATAGGTCACTCCGTGGGGGAGATCGCCGCCGCGGTCACCGCCGGAATGCTCACCCTGGAGCAGGGCGCGCGCCTGGTCTGCCGCCGCTCGCTGCTCCTGCGGGAGGTCGCCGGGGCCGGCGCCATGGTCATGGTGAACGTCGGATTCGACGAGGCGGTACGCCGGCTGGGCGAACGGGACGACGTGGTCGTCGCGATCGCCGCGTCCCCCGAATGGTCGGTGCTTTCCGGTGACGTCGCGGGCATCGCCGACGTCGCGCAACGGTGGCTCGCAGACGGGGTGACGGTCCGGCCGATCCAGTCGGATGTGGCGTTCCACAGTCCGCACATGGATCCGCTCCTGGACCCGCTGGAGGCCGCCGCCACCGACCTTCCGCCTGCGGCGCCACTGATCCCGACCTACACGACGGCCCTCTCCGATCCCCGCTCGACCGTCGCTCGGGACGGCGCCTACTGGGCGGCGAACCTGCGCGGCTCGGTGCGCTTCGCGCAGGCCGTCGCCGCCGCAGCCGAGGACGGTCACCGGCTTTTCCTGGAGATCTCCGCGCACCCCGTCGTCGCACACTCGATCAGCGAAGCCCTGGACAGCCTCGGGATCGACGACGGCCGGGTGGCGTACTCGCTGCGCCGGGGGCGGCCGGCACATGAAGCCCTGCTGACGAGCCTGGGCGAGCTGTACTGCCACGGCGCGGCCGTTGACTGGTCAGCCCTATGGTCCATTGGTGACCTCGCCGACCTGCCGACCCAGGCGTGGCAGCGCAGGCGGCACTGGGCACCGGAGCCGGCACCGACGCCGGGGGTGACGAGGCGGCACGACCCGCGCAGCCACACGCTGCTCGGCGGGCGCACGGTGGTGCGTGGGGCCGAGAGGACCGAGTTCTGGTCAACCCGCCTCGACCACGGCTCCCGTCCGTACCCGGGGGACCATCCCGTACGGGACGTGGAGATCGTCCCCGCCGCGGTGCTGCTCAACACCTTCTTCTCCGCCGCAACGGATCGGGGCTGGGTCGACCTGGCAGACCTCGCCCTCCGGGTACCGGTCAGCGTGACCCGGCCGCGGGAAGTCCAGGTGGTCCGTCAGGGCGAAACGCTCCGACTCAGCTCGCGGATCCTCGCTGACGGCGCCGACGACGAGGACGAGAGCTGGGTTACGCACACCGCAGCCACCATCGACACACACCTGGACCTACCCGCCGGTGACAGCCACCCCACCAAGGTGATCGAGGCGTTGCCGGACGACTTCGTCGTCGACCGGCTGGCTTCGCTCGGTGTCGCCGCCATGGGTTTCCGTTGGGTCGTCCGTCGCATCGGCCGAACCGTGGACGGCATGGTCGCGGACGTCGATGTCGAGAACGGTGAAGGCGCGCCGCGTGGATGGGCTCCGATGCTCGACGCTGCGCTGTCGATCGCGTCGGTGGTCTTTCCCGGGCCGGCCACCCTCCGGATGCCCGCGCACATCCACCGGGTCACGCTCTCGCCGGCGGCGGTCGCCCAGGCACGGATCGTCGTGCGTACTGCGGCCGACGACGTCGTCGAGGTTGAGATCGTCAACTCGGATGGCGAGACGGTCGGCCGGCTGACCGGCCTGCGGTACGGGGTACTCGACCTCGATGTGCACCGGGGTGGCACCCCGACGGGTCTGGTGCACCAGACCATCTGGCGGTCCGCACCCCGGCTGGTCGGGCACCGCCCGGAGGCGGTGGTCCTGGTCGGCCCGGGCACATCGCTGAGCGAGGGACTGACCGCTCGCCTGGAGGGCACGGGCATACCGTGGAGGCACGTCTCCGACCCGGACCACCTCGCCGGCACGGACCTGACCGATGGTACGGCGGTCCTCGTCGTGCCCGCCCGCACGCATCCTGACGACGTGGCCGGGTCGGTCGACGAGAACACCTGGCTGCTCACCCGGACCGTACAGCGGCTGGCGGGGGCCGGGTCGGCGCGGCCCGCACGCCTCTGGTGCCTGACCCAGGGCGTGGTCGGCTGCACGGACAGCGGGGCTCTCGGCCACGCGGCTCTCTGGGGTCTGGGCAGGATCGTCGGTGGCGAGCATCCGGAGCTCTGGGGCGGTGTCGTTGACGTCGGCGCGTCGCCGGGGGACCTGTCGACGCTCGTGGAGATCATCGGGGACAGCCACGGCGAAGACGTCATCGTCATCCGGGACGGGATCGTCTCGGTGCCACGCCTGCGTACCGGTGAGGACGCCCCCGAGGCCTCACCGGCGATCTGCCGGCCGGACGGCACGTACCTGGTCACCGGCGGGCTGGGGACCCTCGGCCTGCAGGTGGCGTCCTGGCTGGCGACGCGTGGCGCGCGCCGCATCGTGCTGGCCGGTCGCCGTGGTCTGCCCCACCGTGACGCATGGGACGACCTGACCGACCCCGGGCAGCGGGCAGCGGTCGAGACCATCCGGGCACTCGAGCGTTCCGGTGTCACGGTCGCCGTGGTGCCGGTCGACATCGCCGACCGGCACGCCGCCGCGCGACTGCTGCGGCCGGCCGCGCTCGGGCTGCCTCCCGTCCGCGGCCTCGTGCACGCGGCAGGGGTGATCGACAACCGCACGGTCGACGCACTCGACGAGGCGTCACTGCGTCACGTGCTACGGCCGAAGGTCGCGGGGGCGCTGGCCCTGCATGACATCTTCCCGCCCGGCAGCGTGGACTTCTTCGTGCTCTTCTCCTCGGCGGGCCAACTCCTCGGCCTGCCCGGGCAGGCCAGCTACGCCGCGGGCAACGCCTTCCTCGACGGTCTCGCGCGACACCGACGCGCAGTGGGGGACAGCGGAACGCGAAGCATCGCCTGGACGTCCTGGCGTGGGCTCGGCATGTCCACCTCCTCCGACGTGATCAACGCCGAACTGGCCGCCCGGGGCACCGCAGACATCAGTGCGGCCGAGGCGTTCGCCTCCTGGGACCTCGTGGAGCGGTACAGCCTCGGCGAGGCGGCCGTGTTGCGCATCCTGCCGGGCTCCCCGGCCGGGCGGCGCCCACCCCTGCTCGATGAGCTGACGACCGCCTCCTCCGCCGGAGAGGCGGCCGATACGACGGCTCCATCGTGGACCGGTCTGGACGACGCCGCGCTGCACGCGCACCTGTCCCTGCGGATCAGCGAACAGGTCGCCGACGAGACCCGGCTGCCCGTCCGCGACGTCGCCCCTCACCGCCCCCTGTCGGAGATGGGCCTGGACTCGGTGATGACCACACGGATCCGGTACGCGCTGGAACAGGAATTCCGGCTCGCACTGCCCGCGACCCTGCTCTGGGACCAACCCACCGTGGACGCCATCGCCACATACCTGGCCGCCCGGCTGGCGCCGACGGCCACCCCTACGGAAGGAGTCAAGCCGTGATCGATGAGGGCACCGTGCCCTGGCCGGAGGATCTCGCCTACGTTTACCGGACGGCCGACTGCTGGCGGGGCCGCCCACTCGGGGCGTATCTGTGGGATTGGGCGGACGCGTGGGGCGACCACGTGGCCGTGGTCGACGGCGACCGGCGGCTGACGTACCGGGAACTCGCTGTGCTGAGCGACGGCTTGGCCGAGCAGCTGATCGAGCACGGGCTCCGCCGCGGCGACAGCGTCCTGGTGCAGCTGCCGAACTGCTGGGAGTTCGTCGTCGTCACCCTCGCCTGCTTCCGAGCGGGGGTGGCACCCGTGATGCTGCTCCCGCAGCACCGAGCGCACGAGCTCACCGCGATCGCCAGACACGTCGAGGCTCGGGCACTGGTCGTACCGGACACCTGGCGCGGCTACGACCACCAGGCCCTGGCAGACCGGGTGGCAGCCGGCCTGCCGGACAGCGCGGCCGTTCTCGTGGTCGGCGCCGACGTCCGACCGCACAACGTCGACGTACGGTCCCTCATGCGCTCCTGCAACGACGTCGAGGCGCGGCGCCGGCGGCTGGACGGCCTGGCCCCGTCCGCCGCCGACGTGGCGCTCTTCCTGCTCTCCGGCGGCACCACCGCAGTACCGAAAGTCATCGCCCGCACGCACAACGACTACGAGTACAACATCCGGCGCAGCGCCGATGTCTGCCAGTTCAACCGCCAGACGGTGTACCTGGCGGTGCTGCCCGTCGGCCACAACTTCCCGTTGGCGAACCCCGGAGTGCTAGGGACCCTGCACAGCGGCGGGCGGGTCGTCATGCTGCCGTCGCCCCGCCCCGAGCAGGCGTTCGCCGCCATCGAGGCGGAAGGGGTCACCGCGACGTCGGTGGTGCCTGCGGTGGCGATCAGATGGATGGAGGCCGTGGACGGCAGCGGTCGTGACCTGTCCAGCCTGCGGCACATTCACGTCGGCGGGTCGATGCTCTCCCCGGAGGTCGCCGCCGCCATCGGCCCGGCCCTCGGCTGCGAGCTGCAACAGGTCTACGGGATGGCCGAAGGTCTGGTCTGCTACACCCCGGTCAACGCGCCCCGCTCCATCGCGAACACGACGCAGGGGCGCCCGCTCAGCCCTTTCGACGAGTTGCTCGTGGTCCACCCCATGACGGGCCGACCCCTGCCGCCCGGTGCGGTTGGGGAGCTGCTCATCCGAGGCCCGTACACCCCGCGCGGCTACTACCGCGCGCCCGAGCAGAACGCCGTCTCCTACACGCCCGACGGCTGGTACCGCACCGGTGACCTCGTGCGCATCACCCCGCGAGGAAACCTTGTGGTCTGTGGCCGGGTGAAGGACGTGATCAACCGGGCAGGTGAGAAGATCTCCGCCGCCGAGATCGAGACGCTGGCGCAGGACATCCCGGATGTCGCCGAGGCTGCGGCCGTATCGGTGCCCGACGCCGTCGTCGGGGAACGGGTCTGCCTCGTTGTCCGCCTGCATCCGGGACGCGAGCTGACCCTGGACCGGGTGGCGGCGGCGCTGACGGAGCGGGGGCTCGCGACGTTCAAGGTGCCGGAGCGTCTGGTCGTCCTGGACGACCTGCCACACACCCCGCTCGGGAAACCGGACAAGAAGGCGCTGCGGCTGCTCCTGACGCGGTCTGCGTAGCGCCGGAGCCTCGCGCGGCCTGCCGTGGGCTCGCCGGTCTCACCCTGGTGCCGCCACCCCCGGCCGCAGCGGCGAGATGGCCGCACAAAAATTTCTGGCCGCAGACCGATCAATCGCCGGCCGGCCCGTCGTCATAACTGTTAGAGCGCTCATGATGCGGCTCGGCGGTCGTCAATACGCCATGACACGGGTGCACTGTTCGTCCCGTCGCGTCGCATCACTTGCCCGTTGCCTCGGGCGCAAAACGACCGGTCCTGCCAGAAGTGTGCACGACATCCCACGAATTGGAGTTTCGCGTGACCGTCAGGAACTGGAACCGCACTGCCCTGTCCGCCCTCGGCCTCAGCGCCGTGGCGGCCCTCGGTCTCACCGTTGCCGCCTCGGCGCCAGCGGTCAGCGCCCCGAAGGACGGCGTCTCCGCCGCCGCCGCCAAGGTCACCATCACGCCGTCGAGCAACCTGGTCGACGGGACGGCGGTGACCATTGCCGCCACCGGCCTCCGGCCGGACACCGTGTACCACATCGGTCAGTGCGCGATCGTCGGCGAAACCCTTCCGTGCAACGGCGCCGAGACCATTCACGTCAGCTCGTCCAGCTCGGGCAACCTGAGCACCAAACTGACGGTCCGGCAGGTCTACGAGGGCACGCTGGGCCCGGAGAACATTCCGTGGGGCACCGTTGACTGCAAGGCCGTGCCGTGCGGCATCGGCATGTTCAACGACCTCGGCGAGGGCGCCGGCGCGGCAATTTCGTTCAAGTAATCGCAAGCCGCACTAACGCTGTTCCGGGTCACGTTCCGCGTGACCCGGAACAGCCTTTTTGGACCTGACGGGCACCATTCCGCGCCGCTTCGAACGCCCGGCGAAAAACAGCGACGCAATTCGGCCGGCCACCGGCCGCTGTCGATGCGTTCGACACGTGGACAACGTGCCGGCGATGTTCCGGCCCTGCACCGCGTTGGCCGCGCTGAGAAACGGGCGGTGGCGCGCCCCGGCCTCCACGCATTCATGAAGATGTCCAGCAGCACCGCCGGACCTACCGTCGACTGACGGCCGAGGGCCGGGCCCGCCGACTCCACCGGGACCGCAGCCGCTCCCGAGCAGCGGTCGGGCCAACCACGGTCGACGCGTCGGCGCGCTCCGGGCGGTCTCGGAGGCACGCGACCGTCGTGGCATCCCCAGCCAGGGCCGCGACCGCGCCGGTCCCCGCACTCCCCCAGGAGGTCCACATGCGCCCACCGCGACGGGGCACCATCGACGTTCCCGGCGCCACCCTCTATTTCGAACTCCGCGGCGACGGGCCACCACTGCTGTGCATTCCCACGGGCAACGGGGACGCCACCCCGTTCGGGCCACTGGCCGACTCCCTCGCCGCCCACCGCACGGTCATCACGTACGACCGGCGCGGCTTTTCCCGGAGCCCGACCTTCGACGCCGTGGCGGATCATCGGCGGGTCCTCGTCGACGCGCTGGACGCGCGTGCGCTGCTCGACCATGTCTCCGACGAGCCGGCCGACGTGTTCGGTACCTGCTCAGGCGGCATCGTGGCGTTGGCACTGCTGCAGTCGCACCCGAACCGCCTACGCACCCTGGTTGCCCACGAGCCGCCCCTGGCGTCGGTCCTGCCGGACGCCGCACACTGGTTGAGCTTCTACGAGACCCTTTACGTCACCTACCGGGAGTCCGGCGTCGCCGCCGCCAAGGCCGTTTTCCGCGACCATGTCGGCCTGGAAGGTGAGACCCGGCCGCCCGAGGACGCCAGGCTTCCGCCGCGGGAACTCGAGGAACTGCTCACCCGGCTCCGCCGCAACGAGGTGTTCTGGTTCGAGCACGAGACCCGCAGTTTCCCGGCCTTCCAGCCCGACCTGGCGGCCCTGCGCCGACACCGCGACAAGCTGGTGCTCGCCGGCGGCACCGCCTCCCGGGAGCAGTACGCCTACCGCCCCAACAAGGAGCTGGCGCGGCTGCTGGAGGTGGGAATGGTCGACCTTCCCGGCGGCCACCTCGGGCACGTCACCCACCCGTACGAGTTCGCCGAGGCGCTCCACGCCGTTCTCCTGTCGCACCCCCGTGCGACAAGCACGCCACCGACGCGGTGACGGCCCGAGACCGGTTCGCTGCGAGGGAAAGGCGACCTTTGTGCCCGTCTTAATTACACGCCTGAATCAATAACTAATCCGACACGAATCGCGAACTCCACACCCCCTAACCGGTGAGCAATACGGGAGGGGAAAACGGTCCGGACGAACCACATACTGATGGAGAGGCGAGAGAATCGGGAGGGCGGCCGAACGCCTCGGGTGAATTCCGCTGTTCAGGCGTTCACCGGTCAATGTCACCGAAAAAATGGAGAAGACATGCGTAAAAAGCGTACCGTCGTCGCACTCGCCGCAGTGGCGATGGCGGCCCTCACCACGCTGTTCCTGGCGGGTAACGGGGCGGCCAGCGCCGAGTCCGGCGACACCGCGGCGGCCCCGATGCACTTCGAGTCGTCGGAGCTCCGGCAGCTCCTTCCCGCCGACGGTCTGGACGCGAAGTCGGCGTCCGTCCAGCCCACCATCACCATCGAGGAGGCAGTGGCGACCGGTCAGTTCGAGTCCGGTCCTGGTCTCACGTCCGAGCCCAAGGGCTGCCTGAACATGACCGATGCCCTTGGCGACCTCAGCGGGGTCGAGGGCTACATGCAGTCGGGCGAGCGATCGGTGGAGGCCGCGCCGGACAGCCTCCAGCGGTACTTCATGACCGCCGTGTTCCAGATCCCCGGCGGCGCCGACGCGGCGATCGACAAGGTGGCCGAGGTGCTGCGCACCTGCAGCGCCGGCACCATCCTGCTGGAGACCGGCAAGGGTGAGCCGCTGAAGGGCAGCATCTCCTACGCCGAGCACAAGGCGCTGCCGCTGGACGGCGCCCGCACCTTCGCCTCTACCCTCACGACGATCCTGCCGTCGTTCACCGGACTCAACGACGAGGTCCTTCCGACCACCGAGTGTGAGGCCCAGCTCACCCTGGCCGCTGACGGGGACGTGCTGATCTGGTCGGTCGAGCCGACGGAGCAGCTGGCCACCGAGTCGGTCTCCACCGTCTACGAGCGGGCCCTGGCCCTGAGCTGATCAACCGCCGCCCTCCCAGGTCGTGGGGGGGGCCCCGCCGGCCCCCACCCCCCGCGCCCGGCGCGGACACAGCCAAAGGGGCTGGTGAAGGGGGGCCGGTGCGGCGGCGCC
>NZ_JBIDDG010000027.1:0-87189 GCF_043205005.1 Micromonospora sp. NPDC047620
AACCGTGGGTATGCCCGCCGCCGAAAGATCCGGGTCTGCATCCCGAGCAAGGCCGACCAGGACGCCCACCGCAAGGCCAAGGGATCCAAAGGCGGCCGCCCGCCCGCCTTCGACCCCGCCGACTACCGGCTGCGCCACGCCGTGGAATGCGGCATCAACCAGCTCAAGCAGCACCGAGCCATGGCCACCCGCTACGACAAACTCGCCGTCCGCTACGAAGCCACCGTCACCATCGCCATCATCAACCAGTGGCTCCGAGCCTTATGAAACACGGGCTAATCGCCGACGGGGCCAGGTAGGAGATGACGTTGACGTTGTTGGAGCCGATGCTGCTGGTGGCGCTGCTGATCTGGCTGACCTGGATCGGCAGGTTGGTGCCGGGGGAGCAGTTGGTGTAGTGGCAGCCCAGGAAGGCCGACGGGTATGCCGTTGGCGCGCCGTTTGTGGGGTTGCTGCCGTTCTGGTGGTGATCTCGAACCCACTGTCGGTGACTTCGATACAGTGGGCGGTGGTGCCCCAGGTTCTGCACGTAGCGGCCCCACAGGTGGTGATCGAACCGTCTTGCTCGCAGATCTGGTGTCAGCGCTCGTGTGTTGCCGAGGGCGATGGCGATGATCGAACAGTCGGCATTGACCTCCGAACCCGTGGGCGGCGCGCTGGGGGTATTGGCGAGGTTGGTGAGGTTTGTAACGCCCGAGCCGCGCAGTGGGCAGGTGCTCATCCATGCAACGGGATCGGCCCACCGAGGAATGTTTCGGAGTGGGACGATTGACTCTGGTGTGTGCCGATTGCGCCGAGTAGTGTCTTGCCTCCAACGCGTTCCGCACCCCTCCGGAGGCGTACACCACCATGGGTGGCTTCCCCCTGCGCATCCTCGTCGTCGGCGCGGGCATCGCCGGCCTCGCCGTGGCCCGGGCGCTACGGATGGTGGGCCTCCGGCCCGACGTCACCGAGACACTGCCCCCGGGCGAGAACGCGGAGACCGGGCTCTACCTGCCCGGCAACGCCGCCCGGGCGCTGCGCCGACTGGACCTCGACGGGCCGGTCCGCCCGCTCGGGCAGGTCATCCACCGCCAGCGGTTCCTCGACGCGGCCGGGGTGCCGCTGTGCGAGGTGGACGTGGACGCGCTCTGGGCCGGGGTCGGCGAGTGCCGGGCCCTGCCCCGGTCGGAACTGCACCGGGTGCTGCTCACCGGGGCCGGCGGCGCCGTCCGGCACGGCGCCGAGGTGCGCACCCTCGACCTGCTGCCGCGGTCGGTCGGCGTCACCTTCGTCGACGGCACCGCCACCGAGTACGACCTGGTGATCGGCGCCGACGGGCTGCGCTCGACCGTCCGTGCCCTCGCCGCGCTCGGCGGCCCGCCCCAGCCCGCCGGCCAGGTCGTCTACCGCAGCGTGGTGCGCGGCGGCCCCCGGCTCGCGGAGTGGACCGCCCTGCTCGGCCAGCGTGCCGGCTTCCTGGCCGTGCCGCTCGGCGCCGGGCGGCTGCACTGCTACGCCGACGAGGCCGGCACGGTCGCGCCGGCCGACCCGGTGGCCCGGCTGCGCGAGCTGTTCGGCGACTACGGCGGGCCGGTGCCGGAGGTGCTGGAGGTGCTGGACCGGGTGCACGTCGGGGTCACCGAGGAGGTGGAGCTGGGGCGCTGGTCCCGGGGGCGGGTGCTGCTCGTCGGCGACGCCGCGCACGCCACCGCCCCGACGCTGTCCCAGGGCGCGGCGATGGCACTGGAGGACGCCGTCGTGCTCGCCGAGTCGCTCCGGACGGCCGGCGGCGTCGAGGCCGCGCTGGCCGCGTACGAGAGTCGTCGTCGCCCCCGTACGCGATGGGTGCGGGACCGGACCCGCGACCGCAACCGGACCCGGGACGTGCCACCGGCGCTGCGCGACCCGCTGCTGCGCGGGCGCGGCGGGCGGATCTTCGGCGAGCACTACCGACTGCTGCTCGGCCCGCTGTAGGTCGCGGCGAGCCGCCCACCAGAGCGGGTGGCGCAGGTTACCCGACCACCCCACGCGGCGCAGCCACCTGCCGGGGACTATCCTCCTTGCGGATGACGGCCCGCAGATAACCAGCGCGTGCCGAGCGGGACAACCCAGAACCGGAGGCCACTCGTGACCACCGTCGCACCCAAGCCGGTCGTGACCCGGCCCTGGCCGGTCCGAGCGCCGGTCAAGGGGTCGGCCATCGCGCGGCTGCTGCGGACCACGGACGCGAAGCAGATCGGGATCATGTACATGGTCACCGCGTTCGTGTTCTTCATGATCGGCGGCCTGATGGCCCTGATCATGCGGGCCGAGCTGGCCCGACCCGGGCTGCAGTTCCTGTCGCCCGAGCAGTACAACCAGCTCTTCACCATGCATGGCACCGTCATGCTGCTGTTCTTCGCGACGCCGATCGTGTTCGCCTTCGCGAACTACATTGTGCCGCTGCAGATCGGCGCGCCGGACGTCTCGTTCCCCCGACTGAACAGCTTCGCCTACTGGCTGTTCCTCTTCGGCGGCTCGATGACGATGGTCGGCTTCATCACCCCGGGTGGCGCCGCGGACTTCGGCTGGACCGCCTACGCGCCGCTGAGCGGCGTCGAGCACTCCCCGGGCGTCGGCGGCAACCTGTGGGTGATCGGCCTGGTCATCTCCGGCCTGGGTTCGATCCTCGGCGCGGTCAACCTGATCACCACGATCCTGACCCTGCGCGCGCCCGGCATGACCATGTTCCGGATGCCGATCTTCACCTGGAACATGCTGGTCACCAGCCTCCTGGTGATCCTGGTCTTCCCGTTGCTGGCCGCCGCGCTCATGGCGCTGGCCGCGGACCGCATCATGGGCTCCCACGTCTACGACCCGGCGACCGGCGGGCCGATGCTCTACCAGCACCTCTTCTGGTTCTTCGGCCACCCCGAGGTGTACATCATCGCGCTGCCGTTCTTCGGCATCATCAGCGAGATCATCCCGGTCTTCTCCCGCAAGCCGATCTTCGGCTACAAGGGTCTGGTCGCCGCGACCATCGCCATCGCCGCGCTGTCGATGAGCGTCTGGGCGCACCACATGTTCGCCACCGGCCAGGTGCTGCTGCCCTTCTTCAGCTTCCTGAGCTACCTGATCGCCGTGCCGACCGGTATGAAGTTCTTCAACTGGATCGGCACCATGTGGCGGGGCCAGGTCAGCTTCGAGACGCCGATGCTCTGGTCGATCGGCTTCCTGGTGACCTTCCTCTTCGGTGGTCTCACCGGCGTGCTGCTCGCCAGCCCGCCGCTCGACTTCCACCTGCACGACTCGTACTTCGTGGTGGCGCACTTCCACTACGTGCTCTTCGGCACGATCGTGTTCGCCGTCTTCGCCGGCATCTACTTCTGGTTCCCGAAGATGTTCGGCCGGATGCTCGACGAGCGGCTGGGCAAGGTGCACTTCTGGCTGACCATGATCGGCTTCCACACCACGTTCCTGGTGCAGCACTGGCTGGGCAACGAGGGCATGCCGCGTCGGTACGCCGACTACCTGCCCGAGGACGGGTTCACCTTCCTGAACACGGTCTCCACGATCGGCGCGTTCCTCACCGGTATCTCGACGCTGCCGTTCATCTGGAACTGCTGGAAGTCGTACAAGGCCGGGCCGGTCGTCGAGGTCGACGACCCGTGGGGCCACGGCAACTCGCTGGAGTGGGCGACCAGCTCGCCGCCTCCGCTGCGGAACTTCGACCGGATGCCGCGGATCCGCTCCGAGCGGCCGGCGTTCGACCTCAAGTTCCCCGAGCTGGCCGCCGGGCAGACGCTGGCCGGCCCGCCGGAGGGCGGCGCCAAGCCGCTGACCAGCGAGTCCGACGGCGGCGCGAGCTACCAGGAGGACGTCGCCTCCAACGTCGACCGCCGCTGACGATCACGCACCACGTACGACGGGCGCCGCCCCCACAAGGGGCGGCGCCCGTCGCCGTTGTCGGGGTGACGCCGCCCGGTCGCCCGCCCTCCCGCAGGGGCGTGAACAGCCGACCGGACAGCGGTACGGTCCCCAGCGCCGCCCGGCGGCGGGACGGGACAGGCGGGCCGGGCCGCCGGCAGGCCGCACCGATCCACCGACGAGATCGGGGCGGCACCGGCCGGATGGACGTCAGGTGCGTCGACGCCAAGCTCGGCGCTGGCCGCCGGTGGGCATCCCCGTCCGACGGCCCTTGGACGGAACCTGAGCCGTCCAGAAGGCACCGGCCTGGTCGACGAACTGCCCGACGTGCCGGGGCTGGCCGAACCATGGGGCCGCGACGTGCCGGACCGCCCAGCACCAAGCAACCCCGACCCGCTGCCTCGGCCCCCACCCCCCACGCCCAGACAACCGCAGCGCGATCTTGCACTTGCTGCCCTGGCGAAAGTGCACAAAGGCCATATATCAAGGGCCGAAGGTGCAAGATCGCCGGGCGAGGGAGGGCGGCGAGGGAGGGCGGCGAGGGTGGGGTCAGGTGGCGGGGAGCGCGGTCAGGTCGGGCTCGGGTTCGGGCGGGACCGGGGTGGCGGTCCGGCGGCGGCGTAGTTCGATCGGGAGCACGGCCAGGGCCACCAGCGCGCCGATCGCGCCGGTGACCGCGAAGCCCCAGG
Source organism: Micromonospora sp. NPDC047620 (assembly GCF_043205005.1). Lineage (NCBI taxonomy): Bacteria > Bacillati > Actinomycetota > Actinomycetes > Micromonosporales > Micromonosporaceae > Micromonospora > Micromonospora sp. NPDC047620. The sequence continues at coordinate 4,578 of NZ_JBIDDG010000027.1, forward strand.
CCGGGGCGGAGGCGTCGATCACGGCGCCGGCGAGCGGGGCGCCCACCGCGATGCCGACGGTGACCGCCGAGCCGTGCAGGCCCATCGCCTCGCCGCGGACGGACGCGGGAACGAGCCGGCTCACCGCGTCGGCGGTGGCCGCGAGGGTCGGCGCGCAGAGCGCCCCGGCGGGGATCAGCGCCAGGCAGAGCAGCCACCAGTGCGCCCCGCCCAGCCCGACCGGGATGGTGCAGAGGCTGAGCGCGGCCATCAGGGCCAGGGGCGAGAAGGAACGGCTGACGGCCCCGTACGCGAAGCCGCCCACCAGCGAGGCGACCGCCCACACGGCGAGTACGGCGCCCGTCCACCCGACGTCACCGCTCTCCCGGAGCACGGCGACCACGGCCACGTCGGTGCCGCCGAGCACCAGCGTGCCGGCGGCGCTGATCGCCAGCACGGCGAGCAGCCGCGGGGTGAGCCACGCCCGACGGGGCACCCTCGGCTGCGGCCCGGTCGGCTCACCGCCGCCCCGGACGGGCGGGTTCAGCAGCCAGAACGCGATGCCGGAGGCGACGATCCCGGCGCCGACCAGGTAGAGGGTCGTCCGGGCGGAGATCGCGGTGACCGCCGCCACGGCCAGCGCCGGGCCGATCATGAACGACAGCTCCACCGACATCGAGTCCAGCGCGTACGCGGGGCGGCGCCGCTCCGGCGGCACCATCGCGGCGATGGACTGCCGGACGACCGAGAAGATCGGCAGGGCCAGCGAGCCGGCCAGGAACGCGGCCGGCAGCAGCAGCGGGTAGGGCAGCATCGGGGCGGTGGACCAGAAGAGCGCCTCGGCGACCCCGGTCAGCACGAGCACCGGCCGCAGGCCGCGCCGGTCGACCAGCCGGCCGAGCAGCGGGCCGCCGATGGCGGCGCCCACGGTGATGGCCGCGCCGACGAGCCCGGCCGCCCCGTAGCCGCGCCCGAGGTCGAACACGACGTAGAACGTCAGGGTCACCCCGGTCGCGGTGAGCGGGACGCGGGCGAGCACCGACACCAGCAGCAACGACCGGAGACCGGGCAGGGCGAGCGCCTCCCGGTAAGGCTTCAGGTTCATGTCGGTGCGTACCTCCGCCGGACATCCTCGGTCCGGGGTACGACACCCGCCAACGATTTACCGCCTCATGCGGCCCTGATCACAGGCCGCCCGCGCATGGTGACCCCGGCGCCCTCCATCGCCCGCAGCGCCACGTCGGTGGTCTGCGGGGCGACGGCGGCGGTCAGGTCCAGCAGCACGGTGGTGGCGAAGCCCTCCCGGGCAGCGTCCAGGGCGGTGGCCCGGACGCAGTGGTCGGTCGCGATGCCGACCAGCTCGACCGTGTCCACCCCGTGCCGGCGCAGCCAGTCGGCCAGGCACTCGCCGTCGTCGGCGTGCCCCTCGAAGCCCGAGTACGCCGCCGCGTGCTCGCCCTTGTGGAAGATCGCCTCGATCCGGTCGGTCGCCAGCTCGGGGTGGAACTCGGAGCCGGGGGTGCCCACCACGCAGTGCCGGGGCCAGGAGTCCACGAAGTCCGGCGGGTCGCCGAAGTGTGGGCCCGGGTCGACGTGGTAGTCCTTCGTCGCCACCACGTGCTCCCAGCGGTCCGGCTCGGCCGCGAGCAGCCGGGTGATGCCGGCCGCCACGCCGGCCCCGCCGCCCACGGCCAGCGAGCCGCCCTCGCAGAAGTCGTTCTGCACGTCCACGATGATCAGCGCGTTGCCCACCGGAGGGCTCCTTTCAGTCGGCCGGTACGACCGTGACGGGGACGGCGGGGTCGCCGCCGGAGAGCTTGAGCCCCTCCCAGGGGATCGAGATGAGGCACTGCCGCAGGTGCTCCCGCGACTCGTCCAGGGTCGGCAGGTCCACCGGCTCGCCCCCGACCAGGAACGGCCGCTGGAGCAGCCGGTCGTTGGGCTGCCGGTCGGGCACGCCCTGCGGCACGATGACCTCCTCGGTGGCGGTGCCGGTCGGCTTGTGCCGGCGTACGGCCACCTTACGGCCGCCGATGGTGGCTTTGTGCTCGGAGCGCTTGACCACCGCGCGGCCGTCGACCTCGACCAGCTTGTAGACGAGCCCGGCGGTGGGCGCGCCGCAGCCGGTGACCACGGAGGTGCCCGCGCCGTACATGTCGACGGGCTCGGCGGCGAGCGAGGCGATGGCGTACTCGTCGAGGTCGCCGGAGACGATGATCTTGGTTTCGGTGGCGCCGAGCGAGTCGAGCAGCTCGCGGGACTGCTGGGCGATCACCGCGAGGTCGCCCGAGTCGATCCGGACGGCCCGCAGGTCGGGCCCGGCCACCGCGATCGCGTTGCGGATGCCCTGGCTGATGTCGTACGTGTCGACCAGCAGCGTGGTGTCCTTGCCCAGCGTGGCGACCTGCGAGGCGAACGCGGCCCGCTCGTCGTCGTGCAGCAGGGTGAACGCGTGCGCGGCGGTGCCGGCGGTCGGGATGCCGTACCGCTGCCCGGCGGCGAGGTTGGAGGTGAACCGGAACCCGGCCAGGTACGCGGCCCGCGCCGCGGCCACGGCCGCCTCCTCGTGCGCCCGCCGCGAGCCCATCTCGATCAGCGTCCGGCCGCGGGCCGCGGTGACCATCCGCGCGGCGGCCGCCGCCACGGCGCTGTCGTAGTTCAGCACCGAGAGGACCAGCGTCTCCAGCACGACACACTCGGCGAAGCCGCCGGAGACGGTGAGGATCGGCGAGCCGGGGAAGCACAGCTCGCCCTCGGCGTAGCCGTCGACGTCGCCGGTGAAACGGTAGTCGCGCAGCCAGTCGGCGGCCCGCTCGTCGACCACCCCGGTGCGGCGCAGGAAGTCGATCTCGTCGGCGTCGAAGCGGAAGTCGCGGATCATCTCGACCAGCCGTCCGGTGCCGGCGACCACCCCGTAGCGGCGGCCGGCGGGCAGCCGGCGGTTGAACACCTCGAAGACGCAGCGGCGGTCGGCGGTGCCGTCCCGCAGGGCGGCGCTGACCATCGTCAGCTCGTAGTGGTCGGTCAGCAACGCGGGGCGAAGGGTGCTCACCGCCCCAGCCTAGAGTTCACTCCGGCAGGCCGCCCTCGTGGCCCGGGATCGCCCGCAGAGCGGCCCGCAGCTCGGCCCGGCCGGTCACGCCGAGCTTGCTGTAGATCCGTTGCAGGTGGTTCTCCACCGTGCGGGCGGAGAGATAGAGCCGCTCCGCGATGACCCGACTGGTCACCCCGTCCGCCGCGAGCCGGGCCACCTGCCACTCGCGCTCGCTCAGCGCGGGCGCCCCGGCCTGCAACGCCGGCGTGCGGATCAGGTCGCAGCGGCCGAGCAGCGCGGCCAGGCGTTCCCGGGCCGCGCCCGCCGCCGGGGACCGCTGCCGGCGCAGCCGGTCCAGGGCGGCGGCGGCCGCCTCCGCCGCGTAGACGGCCAGGTCCAGCGCCTCGAAGCCGTCGGCCACCGCCAGCAGGTCGTCGGCGGAGCCCGCCGCGGCGGCCCGGGCGTGCCGGGCCAGCAGCGGCGGCAGCAGCCCGTCGACCCGTTCGGAGAGCTCCGCCAGCCGCTGCGCGACCGTGCGCCGGCTGCCGTCGGAACAGGTCGGGCCGATTGGGGCGGTCGCCCGGTCCAGCCGGACCAGCTCGTGCAGCACGTGCACCTCGTGGCCGGCGAAGCCGTCCGCCCGGAGCCGGTCGGCAAGCTGGACGAGGTGCTTGGCGGCGCCGGGCACGTCGCCGCCGGCGGCGAGCACCGCGCCGCGCGCCTGCTCCAGCCACGGGTACAGCACGACCATGCCCGGGGCGTGGGTGCGGTCGGCCTCCGCCATCGCCTCGGCCGCCTGCGCGGCGTCGCCGCGCAGGGCCGCCGCCTGGGCCCGTTCGGCCTGGGCCAGCCCGGCGTAGACCCGGCTGGTCGCGAGCACCGCGCACGCCTCGAGGCTGGTCCGCAGCGCCGCGTCGCTCTGGCCGCGCAGCCGGGCCGCGTACGCCTGGAGGACGGCCAGGTAGCCGGTGCCGAGCCGGAAGTCCCCGGCGCCGGCCAGGTCGGCGAACTCGTCGGCCACGATCGCGTCGATGCCGGGCAGGTCGCCGGCGAGTGCCAGCCGGGTGCCCCGGGCCAGCTCCAGGGCCAGTTGCAGGTACGGCATGTCGGCCCGCCAGCGGCCCGCCTCGGCCTGCACCTGGTCGATCGCGGCGGCGCTGCGGTGCAACTGCCCCTGCGCCGCCTGGAGGTAGGCGATGGTGCTGCGGGCCAGCTCCCGGGCGGAGACGCTGGCGGCCGGCCGGTCCAGCACCGTCCGCCCGAGCCGCAGCGCGAGGCCGGTGTCCAGCCGGTGCAGCCGCATGATGCCCTCGAAGGCCAGCACCCGGGCCTGGTCGGCGGAGTCCTCCAGCGCCGAGCCGCGGGCCGCTATCTCCTCCACCGTGGACTCCCGGCTCAGGCCCCAGTAGCTGACCATGCCCCGCACGGTCAGCCAGCGGCTGAGCCGCCGGTCGCCGCGGATCTCGGCGGAGACCGCGTCGAGGACCGCGATCGCCTCCTCCGGCCGGTCGGCGAACATCAGGATGGTGGCCAGCAGCTCCGCGGCGTCGAACCCGCCGCCGGCGTCGAGCGCCGCTCGGGCCAGCCGGGTCGCCAGCGGTACGTCGTAGCGGGCGAACGCCTGCCCGGCCGCGTCGAGCAGCAGGGTCGGGTCCTGGGCGGTGCCGGAGTCGAGCCGCCAGACCGCCACCCGGAGCAGGTCGTCGCGGCGTCGCTTGCCGACCTGCTCCAGCAGCTCGGCGAGGCGGGCCTCCAGGCGGCGGGTCCGGCTGACCGGGCAGCGGCGGCGCATCACCTCGCCGTACAGCGGGTGCGCCAGCCGCACGTCGGCGCGCCGGTCGTCGCGCACCACGACGATCAGCCCGCGCTCCTCGGCGTACTCCACGTCTGCCGGGTCCACGGCCTGGCTGAGCAGGTGCAGGCCGAGCGGCTCGCCGAAGGCGACCAGCTCGACCACCGCGCGTACGCCCGGGGTGAGCTGCCCGATCCGGGTGTCGATCAGATCGGTCAGGTTGGGCGCCAGCTCCAGCCGGCCCGTCCACTTCCAGACTCCGTACGTGCGGGTCAGCTCCCCGCGGTCGGCGGCGAACACCAGCTCGCGCAGCAGCAGCGGGTTGCCCGCCGAGAGCCGGCCCAGCCGGTCGGCGGAGGTGGCGTCGACCGGGCCGTCGAGCATCTCGGAGAGCAGCCGGGTGGTCTCGGCCGGTGCCAGCGGGTTCAGCTCGACGTGGTCGACGAGGTCGTCGGTCCACAGCGCACGGATGGGCAGCGGGAGCTGCTCGCTGTCGCGCAGCGTGCCGACGACCGTGGCGTTCTCCGCGCGGGCGACCAGGTGCACCAGCGCGGCCGAGGGCGGGTCGAGCAGGTGCGCGTCGTCGATCGCGAGGACGATCCGGCGGCCGGCCGCCTGCTGTTGCAGCACGTCCACCGCCCAGCGCAGGATGCCGGCGGGGGACAGGCCCTGCGGCTGCTCGGCGGGGAGCACCTGGACCAGCCCGCCGAACGGCAGCGCGGCGGTGGTGGCGCTGGCCGCGATCCACCACACCGCGTACCCGTCGCGGGGCAGTGCCGCCACCCCCTCGCGCAGCAGGCGGCTCTTGCCGATGCCGGCGCTCCCGCTGAAGAGGAGACCCCGCCCCTCCGCGCCGGTCACCGCCGACAGCAGGCGGCTGAGCTCATCTGTTCTGCCGACGAAACTCCACCGACTCATCGAGGCAGCATATCCATCGAATTCCGTCCGCGCCCGCGTCGTCACGCAGCGAAGTTGAGTAATCTCGTGGTAACTCCTAAGTATCCGAGGTGTTCGGGTAGGGGCCCCGGTCGCCCGTACTGTTTCGACATCCGGGGGGGTGCGACCCGGACGATTCCACGCGGCCTGCCACTGCCGGTCGCCTGCCACGGGAGGCCGCCCTCGAATGAAGCTTGGTCCTCTCCCCGCGGTCGACGTGCCCGACGACATGGCCGACGCCGCGAAGCTGCCCCACCGCGGTCCCCTGCCCACCAGGCTCGGCGTGACCGGGCCGGGGCCTGATGAACCACTGGCCGTGGTCGCCGTCGGCCCGGCCGGCGCGGGTCGGCCCGAGGTGCTCGCCGGCGTGCTCCGGCTGGATCCCGGCATGCTGACCGTGCCGGCCGGGAGTTGGCTGGTGGTCCGGCACTCCCAGGTGCCGACCCGGGCCGCCTACGTGCCCGGCTACCGCCAGCCGCACTCGTACGGGGCCGACCGGCTGGCCGCCGGCCCGGCGCTGGCCCGCCCGCCGCGTCGCGTCGAGCTGAGCGTGCCCGAGCCGCTGCTGCGGCACTTCAGCCTCGTCGACACGCCGGACACGGGCGCCCTCGGGGCGGCCGGCACCCGGCTGCTGCTCGACGCGGCGGGCCGGGCCGGGGCGGTGCTCTTCGTCACCGCCGCCGACCAGGCCTTCACCGCCGTCGAGCTGAACGTGCTCGCCGAGGTGGCCCGTGCCCGCGTGGAGGTCTTCTTCGCGGTCACCCCAGGCGCGGTCGGCTGGGCGCCGGTGCCCGAGGTCCCGGCGGCGACGGAGGGCACGGGGGCGTCCGTCGCGGTCGGGTCGGCTTCCGCGCCGGCCCCGGTGGATTCGGTCGCGGTCACCGTCGAGGCGCACCGGGCAGCCCTGCTCGCCGCCGTTCCGGGGCTCGCCCGCGCCCGCTGGTTCGCGGTCGCCGACGGCGACGGGGCGGACCTGCGCCGGGCCCTGGTGGGCTGGGCCGCCGACGAGGGGCTGCGGCGGGCCAGCGCCGACCCGCCGGTGCTGCCCGGGGCGCACGACCGGGTGCCGGTGGCCGCCGACCCGGGCGACTGGTCCGAGCGGCTCGACGGCCAGGCCCGCTCCTGGACCCGGCGCATCCGCCAGCACCTCGCCCTGGAGCTGGCCAACGCCCACCTGCGCGTGGTGCAGGAGATCGTCTTCGGCGTCGGCTGCGCCGGCCTGCCGCAGCTGCTGGACCGGGAGATGGAGGCGCTGTCGCTGCTGGCCACCGCCCAGTGCGACCACGCGGTCCACCGGCTCGTCGAGGAGGCCGCCGGCCGCGTCCTCGGCGCGCCGCTGTCCGCGGGCGTGCGCCGGCGCCTCGCCTTCGCGGTGCGCTGGGGGCTGGCCGACCACCGGGGCGGCCACGAGCTGGACCGCGTGCTGCTGGTCACCAGCACCGGGGGCGTGGCCGGGCTGACCGGTGCCGGCGCCACCGACGCGCTGGCGAGCTGCCCGGGCGGCGAGCGCGAGGAGGTGCTCCCGCCCGTCGCGGTGGCACTGTCGGGTGCCTGCTGGCAGCACTGGCGCAGCCCCGGCAACCACGATCCCAACGCCGCCCGCGCCTGGGCGCAGCGCGCACTGCGCGAGATCGAGCTGGAGCTGTCCCGGGAGGTGTCCCGGCGGATCGAGGTGGTCCGCCTCTCGCTGGACGGGGTGCTCTCCGATGCTGTCGACCACGGCATTCTGCTCGCCTGACGGCGACCGTGTCGTCCGCGCCGCCGGCCCCGTGCCGGGGCCGCCGCGGGCTGCCTCCGACGCGCCCGGCCAGGCCGGACGCGGTGTTCCACGGCGGGCCGGCGTTCCGGTTCCTCGGTTCGCCGGATCCGGTGGCACGATGGGGGCATGGCGGCTCCGCAGGTTGCACCAGTCGAGACGCCGGACACCGATGAGGTGCCGGCGTCCGACCGGCCGTGGGTGACGATCGTGTGGGACGACCCGGTCAACCTCATGACCTACGTGACCTGGGTGTTCCAGAAGCTCTTCGGCTACAGCCGGGAGAGGGCCGAGCAGCTCATGCTCGACGTGCACCACAAGGGGCGCGCCGTCGTCTCCAGCGGCGCCCGGGAGCGGATGGAGCACGACGCGTCGCAGCTGCACGCGTACGGGCTGTGGGCGACGGTGGACCGGTCGTGAGCATGTTCCGTCGCCAGGGCGACCGCTACGTCGCCACCTTCGCCGTCGACGAGGTCCGGGTGCTGCGCAAGGTCGCCTCCGAGGTGGTCGGCCTGCTCACCGACGGCTTCGACCACTCCGACCCGGTGGTCGGCCGGCTCTTCCCCGACGTCTACCCGGAGGACCAGTCCGGCACCGCCGAGTTCCGCCGCTACACCGAGGGCGACCTCAAGACCGGCAAGATCGACCAGGCCGGTGCGATCCTCGCCGCGCTGCCCGACTCCGCCGGCGGCGAGGTGCGCCTCGACGCGGAGGCGGCCGAGGCGTGGCTGCGGGCGCTCAACGACGCCCGGTTGGCGATGGGCGTGCGGCTGGAGATCAAGGACGGCACGGACCTCGGCGAGGAGCTCGACGACGCGGTCGCCGAGGATCCGACCTCCAGTCGGGTGTTCCAACTGTCGGTCTACGCGTACCTCGGGTACCTCCAGGAGTCCCTGCTCAACGCCTTGATCGACTAGGGGTGACCGGCACCACCTTAAGCTGGTGCCCCGTACGCGTTAGGCTGGAGCACGTGCTGAGCATCGACCGGTCGATCGTCGACGCGATCGTCGCCCACGCGCGTCGGGACCACCCCGACGAGGCGTGCGGCGTGGTCGCCGGTCCCGCCGGCAGCGACACCCCCACCCGGCACATCCCGATGGACAACGCCGCCCGCTCCATGACGTTCTACGAGTTCGACTCGATGGAGCAGTTGCGGGTGTGGCGCGAGATGGACGACCGGGACGAGGAGCCCGTCGTCATCTACCACTCGCACACCGCCACGGAGGCCTATCCGTCCCGGACGGACATCTCCTTCGCGGGCGAGCCGGGCGCGCACTACCTGCTGGTCTCCACCCGGGAGCCCGACGCGGAGGAGATCCGTTCCTTCCGGATCGTCGACGGCGTGGTGACCGAAGAGCCGGTGCGCATCCTCGACGCGGGGGTGGACCCGCACGCCGTGCAGTCCTACATGTTCGGGCAGAGCCCGGCGACGGTCGACTACGAGTGTTCCGGCCGCTGACCCAGCGCCGCACCACCCGTCCACGTCCCGTCACCTTCCGGCACACCCGATCATCACCGAGGAGCACGACATCATGGCCATCGAGGTTCGCATCCCCACCATCCTGCGCAGCTACACCGGCGGCGCGAAGGTCGTCGAGGGCGCCGGCGACACGCTCGGCGACCTGCTCGCCGACCTGGACTCCCGGCACGCCGGCCTCCGGGCCCGACTGGTCACCGACACCGGGGCGCTGCACCGCTTCGTCAACGTCTACGTCAACGACGAGGACGTCCGCTTCCTCGGCGCGCTCGACGCCAAGCTCAACGACGGCGACAGCGTGACCATCCTGCCGGCCGTCGCCGGTGGCGCGTTCGGGTTCGCCGCCGCCGCGGCGATCGCCGGTCACCGCGCGTCCGTCGCCGCCGGCTGAGGCGGCCGCGATGACGCGGTACGACAGCCTCCTCGACGCCTGTGGGGGCACGCCCCTGGTGGGCCTGCCCCGGCTCTCCCCGACGGTGCCCGCGGGGGCGCCGCCGGTGCGGCTCTGGGCCAAGCTGGAGGACCGCAACCCGACCGGCAGCATCAAGGACCGGGCGGCCCTGTTCATGGTCCGCGCGGCCGAGGAGGCCGGCCGGCTCCGCCCGGGCGACACCATCCTCGAACCGACCAGCGGCAACACCGGCATCTCCCTGGCCATGGTGGCGAAGCTGCGCGGCTACCGGCTGGTCTGCGTGATGCCGGAGAACGTCTCGACCGAGCGGGTGCAGCTGCTCCGGATGTACGGCGCGGAGGTCATCTTCTCGCCGGCCGCCGGCGGCTCGAACCAGGCGGTGGCCACGGCGAAGCAGATCGCGGCCGAGCACCCCGACTGGGTGATGCTCTTCCAGTACGGCAACGAGGCCAACGCCCGGGCGCACTACGAGACCACGGGCCCCGAGCTGCTGCACGACCTGCCCACCATCACGCACTTCGTGGCCGGCCTCGGCACCACCGGAACGCTGATGGGCACCGGGCGCTACCTGCGCGAGAAGGTCGACGGGATCCAGGTCGTCGCGGCCGAGCCGCGGTACGGCGAGCTGGTCTACGGGCTGCGCAACATCGACGAGGGGTACGTCCCGGAGCTCTACGACGCCACCGTGCTGTCCCGGCGCTTCTCCGTCGGCACCCGGGACGCCGTGCTGCGGACCCGGCAGCTGGTGGAGGTCGAGGGCATCTTCGCGGGCTTCTCGACCGGCGCGATCCTGCACGCCGCCTTGGCGGTGGCGCACGAGGCGGTCCGCGACGGCCGCCGCGCCGACGTGGCGTTCGTGGTCGCCGACGGCGGCTGGAAATACCTCTCCACCGGCGCGTACGGCGGCACCCTCGCCGACGCCGAGGCGGCGCTGGAGGGTCAGCTCTGGGCCTGAGGACGTCGCCGCAGGGTCACCGCCACGCGCGGTGGCCCTGCGGGCGGCTGCCGGTCGCGGTGGGCGCCCTGCTCACTCAGCGCTACCGTCGGGCCTCGGCTCGTCACGCACCGGCCGCGCATGGCGCGGAGGGCCCGGGGCGGGTGTCACGTTGGTGACAACTTCCTGTGGATGATTCTTGCCGCCCCGCGTGCCGGCGTAGGCTGCGCAGCGTGGCGCACGCGTCGGTAAAGATCATCGAGAGAGCGACCGTCGGCGCGATCGCTACGCAGCGCGACAGCGAGACCACTCGATGCGCCTGACCGTGCTGGGCTGCGCCGGCAGTTTTCCCGGCCCCGAGTCCCCCTGCTCCGCCTACCTGGTCGAGGCGGACGGCTTCCGACTCCTGGTCGACTTCGGCTCCGGGTCGCTGTCCAACCTCCAGCGCTACGCCGGGCTGCACGCCCCCGACGCCATCCTGCTGACCCACCTGCACTGCGACCACGTCCTCGACGCCGTGTCCTACGTGGTGGTCCGCCGCTACGCCCCGGACGGCCCCTACCCGCCGCTGCCGGTCTACGCGCCGTCCGGCGCGCCCGACCGGCTGGCGGCCGCGTACGGGCAGGAGGACAGCACGGTCGAGGACGTCTACCAGTTCTACGCCCTCCAGCCCGGCACCTTCCCCATCGGCCCGTTCAGCGTCACCGTCGACCGGGTCAACCACCCCGTCGAGACGTACGGCGTCCGGCTGGAGCACGGCGGCCGGGTGCTCTGCTACTCCTCGGACACCGCGCCCTGCGACGCCCTGCTCCGGCTCGCCCAGGACGCCGACGTCTTCCTCTGCGAGGCGAGCTATCTCGACGGCGTGGACAACCCGCCGGACCTGCACCTGACCGGCCGGGAGGCCGGCGAGGCGGCGACCAAGGCGGGCGCCGGCCGGCTGCTGCTGACCCACCTCGTGGCCGCCTGGGGCAGCGAGGCGATGACCGTGGAGGCGGCCGGGGCGGCGTACGCGGGACCGCTCGAGGTGGTCCGCGCCGGCGCGACGTACGACGTCTGAGCCGCGCCGGCGTACCGGGCTGCGGGTGTTCTTCGTGGTGCTCGCCGGGCTGCTCGCGATGGGGCTCTGTGCCGGCGGCGGCATCGCGGGGTACGTGGGCTGGTGGGCGCCCCGGCAGGACATGGCCGAGCGAAGGGCGATCTTCGCGGACTGGGGGCGGCCGCACAGCTTCACCTCCGACGGGCTCGTCGAGGGCGACGACGCCACGCTGCAGGTGTACCGGTTCACCTGCCCGCAGGGGCGGTGCCCGGTGGACCTCGGCGAACGGGTGCACGATTGGCTCGTCGCGGCCGGCGCGCAGGACGCGAAGATCGAGGACGTGACGCGCTGCGTGGCAAACGGCTTCCAGTACGGCGGCCCCACCTGCACCTGGACGTGGCGGGTGAAGGCGTGCCGGGCGACGGCGACGACGACGGGGCTGGAGGAGGTGCCGCTCGGCTGGGACCGGCCGCTCGTGCTCAACGTCCGCATCCGGGAGTGCGGCTGAGGAGGGACGCACCCACGGCGGGCACCCGGCACCCCGCAACGGGGCGGCCACCGCACCGCATAGGGTGCAGGCATGGCACGACCTGACGGGCGGCGACCCGAAGAACTCCGACCTGTGACGTTGACCCGGGGCTGGAGCACCCATCCGGAGGGCTCGGTGCTCGTGGAGTTCGGCGACACCCGGGTGCTCTGCACCGCCAGCGTGACCGAGGGGGTGCCCCGCTGGCGCAAGGGCTCCGGGCTCGGCTGGGTCACCGCCGAGTACGCGATGCTGCCCCGCGCCACCAACACCCGCTCCGACCGGGAGAGCGTGAAGGGGCGCGTCGGCGGGCGTACGCACGAGATCTCCCGGCTGATCGGCCGGAGCCTGCGGGCGTCGATCGACCTGAAGGCGCTCGGCGAGAACTCCATCGTGCTCGACTGCGACGTGCTCCAGGCCGACGGCGGCACCCGGACCGCGGCGATCACCGGCGCCTACGTGGCGCTGCACGACGCGGTGACCTGGCTGGCCGGGCGCAAGGCGCTGGCCGGCAAGCCGGAGAACGTGATGCACCGCTCGGTGGCGGCCGTCAGCGTCGGGGTCATCGCCGGCGAGCCTCGGCTGGACCTCAACTACGCCGAGGACGTGACCGCCGAGGTCGACATGAACGTGGTCTGCACCGGTGCCGGGGAGTTCGTCGAGGTGCAGGGCACCGGGGAGGCGGGCGTGTTCGCCCGCGAGCAGCTCGACGCCCTGCTCGACCTGGCCGTCGCCGGCTGCGTGGAACTGGCCGAAGCCCAGCGGAAGGCTCTCGAGTCGTGAGCGCGAGGAGTGAGCTTGCGAGCCCCGCAGTCGCGAACAGAGGTGAGGTCCGGTGAGCGCGAGGAGTGAGCTTGCGAGCCCCGCAGTCGCGAACAGAGGTGAGGTCTGATGAACAAGGTGCTGCTCGCCACCCGTAACCGCAAGAAGCTCATCGAGCTGCAGCGCATCCTCGACGGCGCGCTCGGCGCGCACCGCGTCGCCCTGGTCGGCCTGGACGACGTCGAGGAATACCCGGAGCTGCCGGAGACCGGCCTCACCTTCGGCGAGAACGCCCTGATCAAGGCGCGGGAGGGCTGCCGACGCACCGGAATGCCGACGATCGCCGACGACTCCGGCCTCGCCGTCGACGCGCTGAACGGCATGCCGGGGGTGTTCAGCGCCCGCTGGGCCGGCCGGCACGGCGACGACCAGGCCAACCTTCAGCTGGTGCTGGACCAGATCGCGGACCTCGGCGACGAGCACCGGGGGGCCTCCTTCGTCTGCACGGTGGCGCTGGTGCTGCCCGGCGGCAAGGAGCACCTGGTCGACGGTCGGCAGACCGGTCGGCTGCTGCGCTCGCCGCGCGGCGACGGCGGCTTCGGCTACGACCCGATCTTCCTTGGCGACGGGCAGGAGCGGACCAACGCCGAGCTGACGCCGCAGGAGAAGGACGCGGTCAGCCACCGCGGCAAGGCACTGCGCGAGCTGGCCAAGCTGGTGGCTAAGGTGCTGCCTCCGGCCACCGCCTGAACGCCGACGGGCGGGCCACCGGCCCGCCCGTCCGTCATCTTCTTCGGATTCAGGCGAGGAGGCCGGTCTCGCGCTCGATCGCGGCGCGCAGCTCGGGCCCGGCCACCACGGCCCGGGCGGCCTCCATCAGCGGGGCGAGGAACACGTCCGGCCCCGGCTCCCCGGCGATCCCGCCGAGCGCCGCGACGGCCGCCCGACCTGCCGGCGACGGGTCGAGCGGGGCGCGCAGCTGGAGACCGCGTACGGCGGCGAGCAGCTCGACCGCGAGCAGGCTGGTCAGGTTGTCCAGCACGGTGCGCAGCTTCTTGGCCGCCGCCCAGCCCATCGAGACGTGGTCCTCCTGCATGCCGCTGGTGGGTAGCGAGTCCACCGAGGCGGGCGCGGCGAGCCGCCGGTTCTCGGCGACGATCCCGGCCGCCGTGTACTGGGCGATCATCAGCCCCGAGTTGACGCCGGCGTCGGGGGAGAGGAACGCCGGCAGCTCCCGGGACCGGGTGACGTCGAGCAGCCGGTCCACCCGACGCTCGGCGATCGCGCCGACCTCGGCGGCGGCGATGGCCAGGAAGTCCGCGGCGAAGCCGAGGGGCGCGCCGTGGAAGTTGCCGGTCGACTCGACGCGGCCGTCCGGCAGCACCACCGGGTTGTCGACCACCGAGACCAGTTCCCGGCCGGCCACCGTGCGGACGAAGTCCAGCGTGTCCCGGGCCGCCCCGGCCACCTGGGGGGCGCAGCGCATCGAGTACGCGTCCTGCACCGCGTGCGCCAGGTCGTCGCGGTGCGAGTCCATCACCCGGGAGTCCTGGAGCAGCCGGTGGATGTTCGCCGCCGAGGCCGACTGCCCGGGGTGCGGCCGGATGGCGTGCAACTCCGGCAGGAACGGCCGCTCCGAGCCGAGCATCGCCTCGATCGCGAGGGCGGCGGTGACGTCGGCCATGGTGAACAGGTGCGCGGCGTCGTGGATCGCCAGCAGCAGCATGCCGAGCATGCCGTCGGTGCCGTTGATCAGCGCCAGCCCCTCCTTGGCGGCCAGCTCGATCGGCTGTAGACCGGCCCGGCGCAGCGCGTCGGCGGCGGGGATCCGCTCGCCGGCCGGACCCAGCACCCAGCCCTCGCCGAGCAGCACCAGGGCGCAGTGCGCCAGCGGCGCCAGGTCGCCGGAGGCGCCCAGCGAACCGTGCTCCGGCACCCACGGCGTCACGTCGTGGTTGAGCAGGTCGACCAGCGCCTCGGCGACCAGCGGCCGGACCCCGGAGCGGCCGAGCGCCAGCGAGCGGACCCGCAGCAGCATCATCGCCCGCACCACCTCGCGCGGCATCGGCGCGCCCACCCCGGCGGCGTGCGAGCGGATCAGCGCGTGCTGCAGCTCGGCCCGCCGTTCCGGCGCGACGAACGTGTTGGCGAGGGCCCCGAACCCGGTGGAGACGCCGTAGACCGGCCGGCCGGCGGCCTCGATGCCGTCCACGATGGACCGGCTGGTGGTCATCGCGTCCACGGCGGCCGGGTCGAGCACGACCTTGGCGGTGCCGCGCGCCACGGCGAGCACGTCGGCGGGGGAGATCCCGGTGGGCAGAATGGAAACAGACGTCATCAGGCTCCTTCATGGATATCCCGGCCTTCAGGTCGGGGAGGAACGGAACCTCCTGCGATGTAGGTCAGGGGTAGCCGGTTCGCCGTCGAGGCGGACAGGCGTCCCGCGCGACCCTCGCATGATCGGTTCCGAAGTATCGAGCTATCTTCGTGAACGTGACCTCACGGGTGAAGCGGGCGTACAAGTTCCGCTTCTATCCGACTGCGCAGCAGGCGGAGCTGTTGAGTCGGACGTTCGGGTGCGTGCGTAAGGTCTACAACTTGGCGTTGCAGGCTCGGACCGAGGCGTGGTATCAGCGGCGGGAACGGGTCAACTACCACGCGACCAGCGCGATGCTGACGGCGTGGAAGAAGACCGAGGAGCTGGCGTTTCTCAACGAGGTGTCCTCCGTGCCGCTGCAACAGTCGCTGCGGCATCTGCAGGGCGCGTTCGTGGCGTTCTGGGACAAGCGCGCCGGCTACCCGCGTTTCAAGTCCAAGCGCAGGTCGCGGGCTTCGGCCGAGTTCACTGCCAGCGCGTTCCGGTGGAAAGACGGCCAGCTCACCCTCGCCAAGATGACCGAGCCGTTGCACATCGTCTGGTCGAGGTCGCTGCCCGAAGGGCAGTCCCCGTCGACCGTGACCGTGTCGCGTGACTCGGCCGGCCGCTGGTTCGTGTCCCTGCTCTGCGAGGACCAGGTCGCGACCCTGCCGGCGATCGACAGCGTGGTCGGTATCGACGCTGGCCTCGCCCACCTGTTCACCCTGTCCACCGGGGAGAAGATCGCCAATCCCCGGCACGAACGCGCCGACCGGGCCCGGCTGGCCCGCGCCCAGCGAGAGTTGGCCCGCAAGGAGAAGGGCTCCCACAACCGGGCCAAAGCCCGGCTGAGGGTGGCCCGCGTCCACGCGCGTATCGGCGATCGCAGGCGTGATCACCTGCACAAGCTCACCACTCGACTCATGCGCGACAACCAAACGCTCGTGATCGAGGACCTGACCGTGCGCAACATGGTCAAGAATCATCGCCTGGCCCGCTCTATCAGTGACGCGGCCTGGCACCAGTTCCGCGACCTGCTCACCTACAAGTGCGCCTGGTACGGCCGGAACCTGGTCGTGATCGACCGCTGGTACCCGTCGTCCAAGACGTGCTCGACCTGCGCAGCCGTCACGCGGAACATGCCGCTGAACGTGCGGGCGTGGACGTGCCGGTGCGGCACCACCCACGACCGCGACATCAACGCGGCACGCAACATCCTGACCGCCGGGCTGGCGGTGTCTGCCTGTGGAGCCGGTGTAAGACCTCAACGGGAACCCTCCCGGACAGGGCGATCGGCGATGAAACAGGAAACCCCTGGGGCGACCCAGGGAACCCCCGTCCTTCAGGGCGGGGAGGATGTCAATGCGGCACTCCGTTGTGCAGGACCTGGCGGATCAGTGGCACACCGGGCCGGTAGGCCAGGTGCAGGTGGGACGGGGCGTCGAGGATCATCAGGTCGGCCCGCGCCCCGGGCTTGAGCACCCCGACGTCGTCGCGGCGCAGCGCCCGCGCACCGCCGGCGGTCGCGGCCCAGACGGCCTCCGCCGGGGTCATCCGCATCTCGCGTACGGCGAGCGCGATGCAGAAGGGCATCGACGAGGTGTACGACGAGCCGGGGTTGCAGTCGGTCGCCAGCGCCACCGTGACACCGGCGTCGAGCAGCCGGCGGGCGTCCGGGTACGGCGAGCGGGTGGAGAACTCGGCGCCGGGCAGCAGGGTGGCCACGGTGGTGGTGTGCCGGCTGTCGGCGCACATGCAGTCGTACCGGGCGGAGGCCAGCGCGTCGACGTCGGCGTCGGTCAGGTGGGTGCAGTGGTCAACGCTCGCCGCGCCGAGCTCGACGCCGAGCTGGACGCCCGGCCCCGGGCCGAGCTGGTTGGCGTGCACCCGCACGCCCAGCCCGACGGCCTGCCCGCAGGCGAGGATGGCGCGGGCGTGGTCCACGTCGAACGCGCCCCGCTCGCAGAAGACGTCGATCCAGCGCGCGTGCGGCGCGGCGGCGGCCAGCATCGGCCCGCAGACCAGCCCCACGTAGTCGTCCGGGCGGCCGGCGTACTCGGCGGGGACCACGTGGGCGCCGAGGAAGGTGGTCTCCTCGCTGACCTCGGCGGCGATCGCCAGGGAGCGGGCCTCGTCGGCGACGGTGAGCCCGTACCCGCTCTTGATCTCGATGGTGGTGGTGCCCTGCCGCATCGCCTCGCCGCGCAGCCGGCGCACGGTGGCCCGCAGCTCGTCGTCGGAGGCGGCCCGGGTGGCGCCGACCGTGGTCCGGATGCCGCCGCCGGTGTACGGCTGCCCGGCCATCCGGGCGGCGAACTCGGCGGCCCGGTCCCCGGCGAAGACCAGGTGGGCGTGGCTGTCCACGAAGCCGGGGAGCACGGCGGCGCCCCCGGCGTCCAGGCGCCGGTCGGCGGCCGGCGCGTCGCGGGACGGCCCGATCCAGGCCACCCGGCCGTCCTCGACCAGGAGGGCGGCGTCGCGGCGGATGCCCAGCGGGCCGTCCTCGCCGCCGACGTCGTTGGTCACCAGCTCGCCGATGTCGTCGACCAGCAGACTGCTCACGCGGTGTTCCCCTCCGTTTGCGACTGCGGGGCTCGCAGAACCGGCTCACTCCTCGCGCTCACCGCGTCACCTCCTCGATGGCCGCGGTCAGCTCGGCCGGCACGTCGACCGTCAGGTGGCGGCCGTCACGCACCACCGTCCGGCCGTCCACCACGACCTGCGCGACGTCCGCGGCGCCCGCCGCGAACCAGACCCCCACCGGCGGTACGCCGGCCGTGCGCGGGCTGTCCAGCCGTACCGTCACCAGGTCGGCGCGGGCTCCCACGGCGATCCGCCCGGCGTCGCGCCAGCCCAGCGCGGCGTGACCGCCGACGGTGGCCGCGTCGCGCAGCTCGGCGGCGCCGAAGTGGCCGCGGCGGCGGGTGCGCAGCCGCTCGTCCAGCTCGACCGCGCGGGCCTCCTCGAAGAGGTCGACCACGGCGTGGCTGTCGCTGCCCAGGCTGAGCGGCAGCCCGACGTCGGCCATCCGCCGGGCCGGGCCGATCCCGTCGGCCAGGTCCCGCTCGGTGGTCGGGCAGAGGCAGACGCCGGTGCCGGCGTCGCCGAGCAGCGTGAGGTCGCCGCTGGTCAGGTGGGTGGCGTGCACGGCCGTGGTGTGCGGGCCGAGCGCCCCGTGGTCGGCGAGCAGCCGGGTCGGGGTGCGGCCGTGCACGGCCCGGCAGGCGTCGTTCTCGGCGGGCTGCTCGGAGAGGTGCACGTGCAGGGGCGCGCCCCGCCGGTCCGCCCAGTTGGCCACGGTGGCGAGCTGCCCGGCCGGCACGGCGCGCACCGAGTGGATCGCGGCGCCCACCCGGGCGTGGTCGCCGGCGGGCGTGAACGCGGCGACCCGCTCCGCCCAGCGCAGCGCGTCGCCGTCGCCGAACCGCCGCTGCGGCTCGGTGAGCGGCTGCCCGTCGACGGTGGCGGTGAGATAGCAGGTGTCCAGCAGGGTGATCCGGATCCCGGCGTGCGCGGCGGCCTCGACCAGCGCCTCGCCCATCGCGTTCGGGTCGGCGTACGGGGTGCCGTCCGGGTTGTGGTGCAGGTAGTGGAACTCGCCCACGCAGGTGATGCCGGCCAGCGCCATCTCGGCGTAGACCGCCCGGGCCAGGGCCAGGTACGAGTCCGGGTCCAGGCGGGCGGCGACCGCGTACATCCGGTCGCGCCAGGTCCAGAAGTCGCCGCGCCCGCCGTGGGTGCGCCCGCGCAGCGCCCGGTGGAAGGCGTGCGAGTGCGCGTTCGCGAGCCCGGGCAGGGTCAGCCCGGGCAGCCGCTCGGCGTCGGCCAGGACCTCGACCCCGGCGGTCGGTGCGCCGTCGTCCCCGGCCAGCGGCGTGACGGCGGTGATCCGCCCGTCGGCCGTCTCGATCAGCACATCCGGGGTGGGCTCGGCATGGTCGGGCAGCCAGGCGTACTCGGCCAGCCAGCGGGTTCCGGTCATCTGGTTCGCCCCCTGTCGAGCTGCCCCGTCCACAGGACCGCCGGATCCGACCCGGGCGAGCGCCCCGCGCCACGGTGGCCCCGCCCCGTCGGCGGCGCCACCGTGCCCAACGAAGCAGCCCGTCCCGGTCGCTGCCCGAGCTGTGCGGGCAGCTCGACAGGGCCCGCGAGGCGGGCCGGGTACCGGCCGCGCCCCGCGACAAGACCGGACGTGCGATCGCCCGGCCGGCCGGTCAGCGGCATGTCAGCTCCTCCAGCACCCGGGCCAGGGCGGTCACCCCGGCGGCGCAGTCGGCGTCGGTGGCCGACTCCGCCGGGGAGTGCGAGACCCCGGTCGGGTTGCGCACGAACAGCATCGCCGTGGGCACGTGCGCGGCGAGCACCCCGGCGTCGTGGCCCGCCCCGGTCGGCAGCACCGGCGCGTCGAGCAGGGCCGCGAGCCGGTCGGCCAGGCCGCCGTCGAAGGCGACCAGCGGGGTGGCCGACTCCTCGGTCAGCGCCACCTCCGTACCGTCCCGGTGGGCCCGCTCGGCGGCCTTGGCGCGCACCGCGTCGACCAGCCCGGTCAGCGTGTCCGGCTCGGCGGCGCGGGCGTCCAGCCACCCGGTCACCTTCGACGGGATCGCGTTGGTCGCGTTCGGCTCCACCGACACCCGGCCGACGGTGGCGTGGGCGCCGCGCAGCCGGGCCTCCTTGTTCGCCGCCAGCACCGTGAAGGCGTACGTCAGCATGGGGTCGCGGCGGTCGGCCATCCGGGTCGTACCCGCGTGGTTGCCCTCGCCGGTGAACTCGAAGCGCCAGCGGCCGTGCGGCCAGATCGCGCTGGCGACCGCGACGGGCGCGTCGCCCTCGACCAGCGCGCGGCCCTGCTCGACGTGCAGCTCGACGAAGGCGGCGAAGCGGCCGACCAGCTCCGGCTGGGCGCCCGCCGGCCGGGCGCCCAGCGCCTCGGCGAAGCTCACCCCGGCGGCGTCGCGCAACCCGGCCGCGCGGTCCACCGCGATCTCCCCGGTGAGCAGCCGCGACCCGAGGCACGGTACGCCGAACCGGGCCCCCTCCTCCTCGACGAACGCGCCGACCGCGACGGGGCGGGCCGGCGCGATGCCGGCGGCGCGCAGCTCGTCCACGGCGAGGAACGCGCTGACGATGCCGAGCGGCCCGTCGTACGCCCCGCCGTGCGGCACCGAGTCGAAGTGGCTGCCGGTCAGCACCGCGTCGCCGGCCGCCGGCTCACCCCACCAGGCGAACAGGTTGCCGTTGCCGTCCTCGGTGACCGGCATGTCGCGTCGGCCGGCCTGGTCGCGGAACCACTCCCGCAGCCGCAGCTCCGGCTCGGTCAGCGCGTACCGCAGGTAGCCGCCGCTGCGGTCGTCCCGCCCGACCGGCGCGATCTCGTCCCACAGCGCCCGGAACCTGTAAGGAAGGGACCCTTCCTCTACCAAATCCGTTAACAAGGTGCCCCGCCTCACGCCTCGGCCATGGGGGTGCGGACGCCCGTGCGCGTGGCGACCTCGCGGGCGGCGTCGTAGCCGGCGTCGACGTGCCGGATCACGCCCATCGCCGGGTCGTTGGTGAGCACCCGCTCGATCTTCTGCCCGGCCAGGGCGGTGCCGTCGGCGACGCAGACCTGCCCGGCGTGGATGGAGCGGCCGATGCCCACCCCGCCGCCGTGGTGGATCGACACCCAGGACGCCCCGCTGGCGGTGTTGACCAGCGCGTTGAGCAGCGGCCAGTCGGCGATCGCGTCGGAGCCGTCGGCCATCGCCTCGGTCTCCCGGTAGGGGCTGGCCACGCTGCCGCAGTCCAGGTGGTCCCGGCCGATCACCACGGGCGCGCTCAGCTCACCGGAGGCGACCATCTCGTTGAACCGCACGCCGGCCTTGTCGCGCTCGCCGTAGCCGAGCCAGCAGATCCGCGCCGGCAGGCCCTGGAAGGCGACCCGCTCGCCGGCCATCCGGATCCACCGGGCCAGCGACTCGTTCTCGGGGAACAGGTCCAGGATGGCCCGGTCGGTGGCGGCGATGTCGGCCGGGTCGCCGGAGAGCGCCGCCCACCGGAACGGGCCCTTGCCCTCGCAGAACAGCGGCCGGATGTACGCGGGCACGAAGCCGGGGAAGTCGAAGGCCCGCTCGAACCCGCCGAGCTTCGCCTCGCCCCGGATCGAGTTGCCGTAGTCGAAGACCTCCGCCCCGGCGTCGAGGAACCCGACCATCGCCTCGACGTGCTTCGCCATCGACGCCCGCGCCCGGTCGGTGAACTCGGCCGGCTTCGCCGCCGCGTAGTCCCGGGCGTCCGCCAGCTCCACCCCCTCCGGCAGGTACGACAGGGGGTCGTGCGCGCTGGTCTGGTCGGTGACGATGTCGACGGCGACGCCCCGGCGCAGCAGCTCCGGGAAGACCGTGGCCGCGTTGCCGACCACGCCGACGCTCAGCGCGCGGCGGTCCCGCTTCGCGGCGAGCGCCCGCTCGACGGCGTCGTCGAGGGAGTCGGCGACCTCGTCGAGGTAGCGGTCGTGCACCCGGCGGTCCAGCCGGCTCCGGTCCACGTCCACGATCAGGCAGGCGCCCCCGTTCATGGTGACCGCGAGGGGCTGCGCCCCGCCCATCCCGCCGCACCCGGCGGTCAACGTCAGCGTGCCGGCGAGGGTGCCCCCGAACCGTTTCGCGGCGACGGCGGCGAACGTCTCGTAGGTGCCCTGGAGGATGCCCTGGGTGCCGATGTAGATCCACGAGCCGGCGGTCATCTGCCCGTACATGGTCAGGCCGAGCTGCTCCAGGCGGCGGAACTCCGGCCAGGTGGCCCAGTCGCCCACCAGGTTGGAGTTGGCCAGCAGCACCCGGGGCGCCCACTCGTGGGTACGCATGACGCCCACCGGCCGGCCGGACTGCACCAGCATGGTCTCGTCGTCGCGCAGGTCGGTCAGGGTGCGCACCAGCGCGTGGTACGACGGCCAGTCCCGCGCGGCCTTCCCGGTGCCGCCGTAGACCACCAGGTCCTCGGGGCGCTCGGCCACCTCCGGGTCGAGGTTGTTCATCAGCATCCGCAGCGCGGCCTCCTGCGGCCAACCACGGGCGGTGCGTTCGGTGCCGCGCGCGGCGCGGACGGGCTGGGACATCTCGGGTCTCCTCTCAGCCGAGGAACAACTGGCGGCGGGCGGCGGAGGCCTCGAAGGCCTCCAGCCGGCGTTGGGTGTCGGCGGGGTCGGCGTCACAGATGGCCTGGAGCAGCACCATGGCCAGGGTCATCGGGGCGGTGTGCAGGTCGAAGACGAGCTGCGCGCCGACTGCGGCGGGCAGCACCACGTCGGCGTGCTCGGTGGCCGGGCTGACCGGCGAGTCGGTGATGGCCACCACTCGCAGGCCGGCGGCGCGCGCCTCGCGCAGCGCGTCCAGGGTCTCCCGGGGGTAGCGGGGGAGCACGAAGGCGAGCAGGGCGCCCGCCCCGGCCGCGGCGGCCTGTTCGAGGCGGTCGGTGAGCAGGCTGCCACCGTCGTCGAGCACCCGCACGTCGGGGTGCACCTTGGCCGCGAAGTAGGCGAAGTACGCGGCCAGCGGCGCGGCGGCCCGCAGGCCGAGCACCGGCAGGGGTCGACTGGCGGCCAGCAGCCTCCCGGTCTCAGCGATCCGGTCCCGGTCGGCGAGCTGCCCGGCGAGCCGGTCGAGGTTGCCGATCTCGGCGCGTACCGCCTGCTGGAGTTCGTTGCCCGCGCCGGCGGGGCCGCCGGGCGTGCCGGCGGTCAGCTCGCGGAGCCGGCGGCGCAGCGCGGGGTAGCCGTCGTGGCCGAGCGCCACCGCGAACCGGGTCACCGACGGCTGGCTGACCCCCGCCAGCTCGGCCACCTCGGCCGCCGACAGGTACGCCGCCGTCGGCGCGTGCTGCACCAGGCAGTGCGCGATCCGGCGCTGGGTCGGGGTGAGCCGGACCCCCTGGAACAGGTCAAGCACCTGCTCGGTGGGCGCCGCGACAGCTCCGTCATTCACGCTCGAACTCTATGCATAGAAACTTTCACAGAGCAAGCCACCTGCCGGAACGTACGTGGTACGGGGCCGACGAGGAACCGCCCGACGCACAGTGGACCTGCCGCGCGTCCCAGTGCCTGTCGGGCCCGCGACCGCCGGGCGGAAGCGCTGGCGCGGCCTCTGTAGGATCCGCAGGGCGGTTGAGCAGAGGAGTTGGCATGCAGCCGGGAGGTCCCTACAGGTTCACCCACGTGCTGGGCGGGTCCCCGGTCGGCAAGGCGTGGGCGGCGATCGACGAGCAGGGACGCTTCGTCACCGTGGCCGTCCTGGACGCCAACGTCGCCGCGGTTTCCGGTTGGCGGGAGGCGTTCGTCGGGATGACGAACTCGCTGGCGCAGGCGGCGGACCCCCTGCCCTACGCCTACGCCGACTTCTCGGCCGCCGCGCCCTGGGTGGCGTACTCGGCGGAGGTCGGACCGGGCGCGGAGAAGCTGTTCCGCGCGCTCGGCGTGGAGTACACCCCGGCGCCGGGCGCCGCGTCTCCCGTCTCCGCCCCGCCCCAGCCGGTCAGCGGGGTGCCCCAGCCCGTCTCCGGTGTCCCGCACCAGGTCTCCGGGGTTCCCCAGCCCGTGTCGGGGGTGCCGCACGTGCCCTGGGCGGTGCAGGTGAACCCGGTCTCCGGCCAACCGGTGTCGGGGAGCCCGGCCCCGGTCTCGGCCACTCCGGCCTCGCCCGCCGCGTCCCAGGGGGTCCCGGCGCCGGCGGCCGGTGCCACGGCCCTGATGCCGGTCGTGCAGCCCCGCCCGTCCGCCGAGGTGCCGCCGAACGACCCGTTCGCCCCGCAGGACCGCCGCATCACGCCCTCCGCGCCGCGCCGTCGGCGGACCGGGCTCCTGGTCGGGATCGCCGCGTTGGTCCTGGTGGTGCTCGCCGGCGCCGGTGGCGTCTTCCTCTGGTCCGGGTCGGACGACCAGGAGGCGCCGCCGGTGGTGGCGTCGCCGAGCGGCACGGCCGGGCCACCGGCGTTGCCGACGTCGCCGCCGCAGTCGCCCGGCATCGAGCCGCCGAAGGGGGGCAAGTGGCCGACTCAGTGGCCGAAGTTCACCGAACGGGACAACGTCCGCACGCTGACCGGACTCGAGGGTCTGAGCTTCCCGGTCAAGGTCCCCATGGACTGGCAGTGCACGGTCGCCGGGAGTGCCGACGGCTTCGTCAAGTACAACTGCGGCATGTCGGCGGCGGACGGCTCGACGATCGGCGGTGAGCTGATCGTGCGGACGTGCCCGCAGCCGTGCGACGAACAACGTCAGACCACCATGCGCCAGGCCGAAGAGGCGTGGGGTGCACGGTGGACTCGCGTCGGACAGCACGCGACCTACGCCGAGGCGCTCATCGAGACCGACGGCGAGCAGCGGCACGGTCTCGTCGTCGTCGCCTACTTCCGCAGCGGGGCGGACGGTCTCACCGACCGGCAGCTCGTGCTGCGAATGACCGCGCCGGTGCAGGAGGCCCAGCAGCTGCGCCGCGTCGCCACCTACCTGCGGGACGTCGTCGTCTTCTGAGTGCATCCCGGGCCGCCGCCCGGTCGCGATGCGCGTGCCGGGCCGCACGCGCATCGCGACCGGGCGCACTCACCGCAGGGATTCGGCGATCCACGCCGTCATCTTCGCGGCGAACTGCTGCTCCGAGAACCGGGCGGCATGCGCCCGTACCCGCTCCTGCGACAGCTCCGGCAGCCGCTGGATCAGGGGTACGAAGCTGCCCGGGTCGACGGAATCGACGAGGAACCCGGTTTCCCCATCGACGACGGTCTCCAGCAGGCCGCCTCGGCGCAGGCCCACCACCGGTGTGCCGCAAGCCTGAGCCTCGACCGGGATGATGCCGAAGTCCTCGTGGACCGGAAACAGCAGCGCCCGGGCACCCCAGTAGAGCTGCCGCAGTCGTTCCTGCGAGGGCCGGACCTCGAATGTGACAGGCACCCGGACTCGCTCCGCGGCGCGTCGAAGGGTCGTCTCCTCGGGCCCCGAGCCGGCGATGACGAGCGGAAGGCCAACCGCATCCGCAATCTGGATGATCAGGTCGAAGTTCTTGTACGGGATCCACCGCCCGACGCCGAGCAGGTACTCACGCGCCTGGCACTGGTCCGTGGCGGGAGCGGACGCGAAGTAGTCGACGTCCACCGGTGGGTTGATGACGACCGCGTCGCGCCGCCAGTAGCGAGCGATTCGGGCCCGCACTTCCTGGGAGTTCGCGGCGTAGCCGTGCACGTGGCGACTGAGCCGCACGTCCGCCGTCTGGAGGACGCGCCGGGGCAGTGCCAGCAGAGGACTGGAACCCCGACCGTCGAAGTTCGGGCTCCAGACGTAGCGGGCGGGGGAGTGGACGTAGCTCAGGTAACGGGTCTGGTCGGGCGAACCGAGCCGGACGGTGTGGGCGAACGCGTGGCTGGAGGAGATGACGAGGTCGAACCGCTCATGGCTGAGGGTCCGCCAGACCAGGGGCATCAACGGCAGCGCCCCGGCCTTCGTGCGCCGCAACGGCGTCCGCGCCAGCCACGACTCCCGCAGGTTGGGTTCGGTGGCATCGTGGTCCTTCCATAGCACGAAGCGTTCGGCGTGCGGCAGAAGATCACCAATCTGCCGGAAGACGTTCTCCGAGCCGCCCGTGGCGCCGAACCACTCGTGGACGAGCGCCACCGGACGGCTCGCCAGGTGGTCCAGCGGATTCGCCGGGCCAGCGTGGGGGATTGCTGAAATGCCTTGGTCTACCACTGGTCGCTCCTCAATGCCACACTCTCGGCGTCCGCCCGTGGGGACGGGACCGGAGCGCCTCGTCGGTCAAGATTCGCCATCCGGCGACCGTCTCGGTTCTCGTCGTCATGCGACCCGTTGCGGATCTGCGCGAAGCTGTCCTGCAATTTCCGGCGCAGCACCCGGGCCACCGGCTTCTCCACGAAGCGGTGCGTGAGATAGGCGAGCAGGAGCACGCCGGTGACCAGGCCCGCCACCAGCGCCCAGGGCGACACCGAGTCGTACAGCCGGCCCACGGCGATCCGGCTGAATTGCATGTGCAGCAGGTACACCGGGTACGTGAGAGCGCCGATCACGGTCAGCCCTCGCCACTTCACGCCTGAGAACCAGCCGAGCGCCACCGCGACCATGACCGCGAAGAAGATAAGCATGGCGGGCAGAGCCACCTCGAACGAGACCACCGGCTTCGGTCGGTTCGCGTTCTGCTCGGCCACGCGCCGGCTCAGTTCGACCACACCGAGGATCACCGCGGTGCCGAGGATGCCCGACAGTAGCAAATTCGGGCCGAAGCGGTGGATGAGGTAGAGCGCGATACCCGCGATGAAGTACGGAGCGAACCGTGGCTCGGCGATCGACACCAGCAACTGGAACTCGGAGTACTGGGCGTACAGGGCGGCGACCATCCAGAGCACACAGAAGAGAACGACCCGTCGGTAGGTCAGCCCGAAGCGAACGACGATCGCGAAGAGGAGGTAGAACTTCAGCTCGACGAAGAGGGTCCAGTACACCGAGTCGATGTTCGGGATCCCGACGAACGTCTGCAGCATCGTCGCGTTGATCAGCACGTGCGACGGTTGCGGCCGACCGGTCTCCAGCGGCCAGAGTGCGAGTGCAGCGGAAGTGACGAGGACCGCGAAGACGTACGCGGGCATCAGCCGGGTCACCCGGGACACCGCGAAGTCGGTGACCGATCGGCCCCAGCAGCTCATGCAAATGACGAAGCCGCTGATGACGAAGAAGAACTCGACGCCCACCCAGCCGTACCGGAAGACCGCGACCAGGGTGCCACCGAAGACGCCCTCGACCCCGGTGCCCCAGTACCCACGGTTGTCGTTGTCGATGAACATGTGGAAGCCGAGGACCGCGAGCGCTGCGGAGAAGCGCAGCAGATCCAGCACGTAGAGCCGGTCACCGGTCCGCTGCTTCCTGTCCTGGGCAGGAGCTGGGGACGTGACCGTCGTGGGCGGGAACTCCGGACCCGCAGGCATCCGCGCCGGGAGGTTCTCCGGTCCGACGGCGTGGTCGGCGTGAAGTGTCATCGGTTTCTCACTTGATCGCCACAAGGTCGTCTTGGGGCGTTTCGTTCGTTCCGCGGCCCAGCTTCTTCAGGAGGAAGGACAGGAACGTACGGCGAAGCTGCGGCACGGCCGCCACGTACAGCGCCCAAACGAGCAGGATCGCCGCGCACGACGCGGCCAGGCGCAGCAGCCCGGGCCCCGACAGCAGGTATCCGACGGCGGCGGCTGCTGCCGCCCCGGGCAGCGCGATGGCGAGCAGGCGGGTGCTGAAGCCGAGCACCCGCAACCACGCGGCCGACGCGATGAACATCAGTAGCCCGCCCACGGACGAGGCGGCACCGAGGGTGAACGCGCCCCAGTGGCGGTACATCAGGAGGTTGATCCCGATCGGGACGCCGAAGGAGATCGCCATCACGATCGCGACCTGGAAGTTCGCGCCCCGCGCGTTGAGCACCTTGACGAAGGTGTAGCCGAGCACCTGCGCCCAGATACCGAGGGCGAAGCCCAGGAGCATCACCGACGAGATGTCGACGGCACGGTCGTCGAACTGGCCCCTGGCGTACAGGAGGGTCACGATCCCCCGGCTGTTGACCGACAGGATCAGCGCGAGGGGGATGGCCACCAGGATCACCGGCGGGATCATGCGGCGGAGCCCGTCGCCCACCTCGTCGGCCTTCATCTTCGCGAAGGACGCCAGTCCGGCCAGGCCCAACGGGGCGGCGAGCAGGGCCATGCAGGAGTCGACCACGAAGCGCGCATACTCGGTGGCCGCGACCACCTCCACGCCGAGCAGCGAGCCGACGGCGCGCTCGACGGCGATGGATCCCTGGAGGATCACGGGGATCAGCAGGAGCGGCCGGAGCCGGCGCCAGAACATCCCGAGCGCCACCTTGGCGGCGGCCCGGTCCGGCTGCTGGAAGCCGTGCTCGTCGCCCTCGCGCAGGTAGCCCTGCCGGCGGATCCAGTAGGCCCCCCAACACCACAGCACGACGTACGGCACCGTGAAGCCCCAGGCAAGCACGGAGACGTGTCCGGTCAGGTAGGCGATCACCGTGGCGCCGATCAGCCCGATGCTCTGGCAGGAAGGCCGAAGGTTGATCAGACGGACGTCGTCGTTCGCCAGGCCGACCAGCGTGTACAGGTTATAGAGGACGTAGAACGGCACGCCCAGCGCGGCGATGCCCAGCATGGTCGCGGCGATGTCCGCGGTCCCCGGATCCAGACCCGGGCCCAGGAGCCCCACCCACATGTCGCGGCCGAAGAGGAGCGCCACGACGAGGGCCAGGGAGAAGGCCGTCAGCAGCAGGTGGACCGTGCGGTAGAGCGCCTGCGCCATCGCCGGCCGCTCCTGCCGGTACTGCACGTACAGCGGCAGAAATCCCGCGGAGAGCGCGTCGGCGGTGAAGAAGTTGATGGGGATCAACGTCGCCGTCAGCGCGATCCGGTTGGCCGCCACGACCCGCCCCGCTCCGAAAAGCGCGGCCAGTAGCACCTCGCGGAGCAGGCCGAGGATCTTGCCCGCGATGCCGCCGAGCACCAGACGGAAGAAGACTCTGGCCACGTCAGGACCGGCTGAGCGCGATGAGGTGTGCGAAGTCGGTCAGGTAGTCCCGGGCGCACTGGTCGAGCAGGAAGTTGGGCGGCAGCAGGTTGGTACGCGGCGCCCGCTCCCGGGTCACCTTCTGCACCACGTCGGCCAGCGCACCGGTGTCCGTCGGGTCGACCTCGTGAAGCACCCGGTTCAGCGCCTCCGACCGGATCGACCCGGCCGTGACGACACAGGGAAGACCGCAGGCCAACGCTTCCAGCACGGCCATCGGAAGCCCTTCCAGCCGAGCCGTGGTCAGCAGCGACACGTCCGTGGCGGAGTAGTAGTCGCGGACGTCGTCCGCGTCCACCCGCCCGGTGAAGAGGACCATGTCCTCGAGCTGGAGCTTGCGGGCCAGGCCCCGAAGCCGTCCCCCGTCGGGACCATCACCGACGACCAGGAACCGGAACCGGCCGCCCAGGCCACGGTCTCGCAGGGCCGCTGCGGCGTACAGGGCCCGGTCGACCCGCTTCTGCACGTGCAGGCGACCGACGCAGCCGACCACCACGGTCTCCTCGTCGAACCCGAGCAGGCGCCGAATCCGACGCCGGGCCTCGACGTCGAAGGCGTGGTCCTCGGCGCGGACACCGTTCGGGATCAGGCGGACCTTGTCGGGCGTCGCCGACCAGTTCTGCGGCCTTGCCGCGAGCGACTCGACCACGTTCTCGCCCACGGCGACCAGCCGGTCGAAGTCGCGGTAGCGCGCGAGGTCGCGGACCAACGAGAGGGCGTTCTTGGGGGTACCCGCCAGGGAACGGGCGGTAGGAGCGCGCAGCTTCGAACCGAGCTCCATGACGGACGTGCCGTGAACCTGCAGCACGAACGGCGTCTCCGGGTGCCGGGCGCGCTCCCGGACCACAGAGTAGGCGCCGGCGCTCACCGAGAAGACCAGGCTCGGCGCGGCGGTGAGCGAGCGCCAGTGCGCCCGGGACTCGTCCCACCAGGCCCGGGAGTAGCGGCCTGGTCGCGTGCCGCCCAGCGGAGTCACCACGACGCCGTCCTCGGTGAACGGCTCGGACCGGCCCGGGATGGAGGTGGTGACGATCCGCACCTCCGGGACGGCCTTGGCCCATTCGGCGGCCAGCCGCCAGGCGAGAGTCTCCATGCCACCGGTGTGGTGATGCGGCGTCGACCGCGAGAAGATCAGAATCGACTCGATCACAGCAGGTCCCCATACAACGACTCGAGCTTGCCGGTCTGCCGGCGCAGGTTGAACCGCTCTTCGACGGTCCGGCGTCCAGCCCTGCCGAACTGGTCACACAGCTGCTCGTCCCGGAGCATCTCGATCAGTCGATGCGCGAGGGCGGCGACGTCCCGTTCGGGCACCAGGAATCCGTTCGACCCGTCCGTCACCGCCTCCGGGATCCCGCCGTGGCGCGTACCGACCACCGGCTTGCCGCAGGCGGCCGCCTCCAGAAGGACCATCCCCAGCCCTTCCTGGTCACCGTCCGGCGCCGTCACGCTCGGTAGGCAGAGCAGCCTCGACCGGCTCAGCCACTGGAGCGTGTCACTGTGCTTCTGGGCACCGAGGAAACGGACCGAGGCATCGATACCGAGTTCACGGGAGAGCGCGCTGAGCGATTCGCGGAGCGGACCCTCGCCGATGAGCACCAGTTCGGCGTCGGGGATCGCCCTGCGCACATCCGCGAACGCCCGCAGCAGGTACCTGGTGCCCTTCTTCTCCACCAGCCGGGCCACGTGCAGGATCCGGGGCGTCTCGACGAACCCGGCCGGTTGGATGGTGTCGACGTCTACGCCGATCGGCAGGACCACGCAACGGTCCGGTGGGTAACCCCACTCCACGGCGCGACGTCGGATGTGCTCGGAAACGCAGATGAAGACCGCGCCGTCGGTGAAGAGTGCGTTGCGCCACGTGACGTAGTTCAGCCACGACGGCTTTTTGGAGGCGAGCATCTTCGCCCGGGTGACGGTCACGTCGAAGCCGTGCAGGGTGGTGACCAGCGGCACCCCCAGGGCCTTCGCCGTGGGGACCGCGTATACCCCCTCGACGCCGAAGTGGGCGTGCAGCAGCGCGGTGCCACGTTCCGCGAGTGCGGTGGCCAGCGACTCCGACCGGCGGGTCAGCGTGTACGACAGGACAGCCGACCGGCCGAACTCGGCGACGCTAACCGACTCGATCCCCGGCATGGCCGGGACCGGGTCCCGGCCCACGAACAATGGCCGGAAGTTGCGCAGTGACATCGCTTGACTCGGGATGAACGTCTCCGACGGCCGGAACTGCTGGTGGCGCAGGATCCCGACGGTGGGCATGGGCATGGTCGTTCGACTCCTCGCCGCCGCCGACGATGACGTGAGCGAGCAGCAGTGAAAGGATGGGAATGAGGTGGATGTCGCCGAAGATGTCGGTGTTGTCGCCCAGTCCGTGGATGAGCGTCCAGCCGACCGCGGCGGTGGCCCAGAGCGCCAAGACTCGGCGACCCTCATTGCCGCCGGCTAGGACGGGGAGCGTGAGGCGCACCGCGAGCGTGAAAAATGCGACGGTCAGCACCAGCCCGGCGAGGCCCGTCGCGGCCCACGCCGCCAGCAGGACGTTGTGCGGAGGGAAGCTGCGGTAGATGCCGTGCTCGCGTGCGTACGCGTCGAAGCCGGCGTCCCAGCCGCCGTATCCGAGCCCCAGGACCGGGTCCCGCAGGAACGCCTCGGCACCGAAGCCCCAGATGGCCGTCCGGTCCCCGAACGACTTCGCCAGCGCCTGGAGGAAGCCGAGATCGGCGGTGAGCAGCACCGCCGCCACCGCGCCGAGCATGCCCGCGGCGGCCAGTCCCACCCACAAGTGGCGTCGCATCCGCGTCACCGGCCGCCGCCGCGAGCCGCGTCGGTCGGCTCCCGTCCGGGCGGTCCGAGCGGACCGCGAGCCGAGACGCCGGACGGCGAGAACAGCCGCGGGGAGGACGATCGCGAGGACCGTGGCCGACTTCGAGCCGGTGAACGGCACCGTGGCGAGAGCAATGAGGCCGACGACGCGTACCCACCGGGCGCGGGTGACGGCCGCCATGGCGAACGCGGCGACGGCGTTCACGCCGAGGAACAGTCCGGCGACGTTCGCGTTGACGAACACCCCGCCGGATTTCGCCGGGTCGAAGACGTTGTTCGGACTTCCGTCGAAGAGGGCCGCCACCGTGTTCTGCCCGATGAAGACCCCGCCGACGGAGCGGAGGAACGCGTCCTCCACGCCCGGCAGGAACCGGAAGACCAGCACGAGGACCGCCTCGACGAGGACCCAGGGCCAGTACCAGCGTGCCAACCTGCGCGGCAACTCGGGGTCCTGCCGGATCGCCTGGACCATCAGCGTCAGCGTCACGATGAACTGCCCGAGCAGCGCGATCAGCGGCATCCCGGCCCGCGGGTCCGGTGACCAGGCCAGCGCGAGCAGCCGCACCACGAGCAGCGCGACCAGGACGCGGAACAGGCCGAGCCGGACCAGGGCGACACCGGAGCCGCGTCGGGCGGCGAGGAGCACCCCGGGCACCAGCAGAGCGGTGACGACGGTGGTGGCCGCGATGTCGGTGCTGCCCTCGGGCAGGAGGTAGAACTGCGGCAGGGCGAGGAACAACAGGAGGAACGCCGCGGTCCGTGGAGAGGAGCCAACCGCGGTCGACCACAGGCCACTGGAGCTGACCCTAGCCACGCTGTTCTCCGGCACCGCTCGTCGGCCCTCCCACCGCGTCGCGGACGCGCCGCGGCATCCGATGCGCGATGTCGCGCAGGAGGCCGCCGCGGCCGCTCCAGCCGAAGTCTCCGGCGTACCCGACGCGAGCGGCGATGATGTCGTCCCCTGCGGGCCGGATCGTGTCCAGCACCCGGCGGACGAAGTCGTCCGCCGAGCCGGCGGCGACGATCTGGTCGGTACGTGCCGCCGCCTGGGCGACGTCCGGGATGGCGGTGCTGACGACGTTGAGGCCCGATGAGAGGTACTCGTAGCACTTGAGCGGGCTGACGCCGGCGGTGTACTCGTTCAACGCGTACGGGATCAACCCCACGCTGCACGTGCCCGCGACGTCGGCCAGCTGGTCGAGGGTGAGCACCCCCAGGTACCGCGCGCCAAGCCGCTCGAGTTCAGCCAGCTCGCGGTCGAACCCGCCGCCGCCGGCCGCGATCGGCCCGGCGAGAAGAAGCTCGCCGTGGCCCTGGAGCGCGGTGGCCAGTGCACGGAGCAGCTCGAAGTCCAGCTTGTGCGGGGAGAGGTTGCCCGCGAACAGCGCCGCGGAGCGCCGCTCCGCTGCCGGTCGGCTGCCTGCAAAGAAGACGCCGATGTCGGCGACGTTCGGCAGGGTGAGGACCTCGGTGAACCCGACGTCGGTCAGGTGGGCGGTCACTGCCCCGCTGGTCCCGATCGTCAGGTCGGCCCGGTGGGCGAGGTTCCGCTCGCCGACCGACACGGCCGAGGCGTCGATGCCGGGGAATGCCTGGAGGATGTCGACGCAGTGGTAAAGGGTGAAGTCCGCGTACTGCTCGAGGCCGTAGGTGACGGGAGTGAACGTCCAGAGGATCCGGGGCTGAGGGCTCCGCCGCCACTCGGCCACCGCGCGTTCGAGGAGCAGCCGGTTGGGCAGGCGGGTCGGCGCCTGGTGGATCGGCACGATGAGCGGCGAGATGACCTTGGCCCGCTCGGGGATGGGGCGGTAGGTGCCGGTCTTCTCGTGACCGACCACCGAGTGCCGCAGTCGTTTCGCGATCCGGGTGACGTCCTTCGAGTCGAGCCGTACCCGCCGCAGCCCCAGCGACTCGACGAAGTACGTGTCGAAGTCACGCGCCAGTTCCCGCACGACGTAATGCTGGTTCGTGGCGATCTGCGAGTTCCACTCGGCGGTGCCCAGGACCAGGATCGTCGGTTGCGCCGATTCGGCCCCGGCGGGCGAAGGTGGTGTCGTCACGTTTCTCTTCCGGGTTCGTCCGACCACACGGGCTCGCTGCGGCCACAGGTGTGCGGACCGCGCGGCAGCGGCGACGCGTGCATGGCGGGACGCACCCCCGTTACCTCCGGTCCCCGTTCGGTTCGCTGCGCTCCGCCGGCCCGACCGGGCAGCCGGTGCGCACACAAGGACGAGCGGCATCGAGGCCGCCCGTCGAGCCCGGGTCAATAGACCCTAACGCCGACCGTGTTGTCAATGGCGACCCGGTGCTCCGTCCGGGCTGGTGGCGCAGGAGAAATTCGGACACCGCGTACTCCGTGCGCTGTTTGCCCGCTGAGGCGCCGGTATGTGGCGCTCCGTAACCTGAAGAAATGGCCGTTTGGTCAGGCCGTTCCGTCGTGAGCCTCGTCCCGCGGGGCCGTCCGGGTGCCGGTGACCCGTGGTCCGGTGGAGGCCGCGTCCGTCACCGGCGCCGGCCCACGAGCGGCCCTCCGTTGTGCGACGCCGACTCTCCCTTACTGTTTACCCCATGACCGACGACATCATCCTGCTGCTTCGGCGGGCGGGGTTCGGTCCTACAGCGGCTGAATTGGGCGCCGCACGGCGGCTCGGATATGCGGCGGCACTGTCCGGTGTGGTCGCACCTGCGGGACCGGACGTCAGCGCGACGAGCGCGCCGGTTCCCGACCTGGGGCCTGATCCCTTCGTAAGCATGCCGCGCCCGACGGATGCCCAGCGGGCCGAGGGTGACCGTCGTCGTACGGAGCAGACGGTGTCGCTCGCGCGCTGGTGGCTCGATCGCATGACCGTGGCGGACCACCAGGCGGTCGAGAAGCTGGTGTTCTTCTGGCACGGGCACTGGGCCACGTCCGTGGCGAAGGTCCGCAGCGCGCAGCTCATGCTCGGGCAGCTCCAGGCGTTTCGGGAATCCCGTGACTTCGCCGAGTTGGCGCACCGGATGGTGCTCGACCGGGCACTGGTCTACTGGCTGGACGGGCAGCACAACAAGAAGGCCGCCCCGAACGAGAACCTCGCGCGGGAACTGTTCGAACTCTTCATGCTCGGTGTAGGCCAGTACAGCGAGAGGGACGTGAAGGAGGCCGGGCGGGCGCTGACAGGCTGGCGGGTCGTCCTCGACCGGGAGACGTTGGTCTCCGACCCCCAGCACCGCGACACCGGCCGCAAGACGATCCTGGGCACGACGTCGAACTTCGACGCCCGGAGCCTGGTCGACCTGCTGCTCCGGCAGCGGGCCTGCCCCCGGTTCATCGCGTCCCGGCTGTGGTTCCGGTACGCCTCAGCCACCCAGCCGATCCCGGACCGCACCCGCGAGGCGATGGTGCAGGCGTTCCCCGCGCCCATGGCGATGCTGCGGGCGCTCTTCGAGGACGAGGCATTCCGCGCAACCCGGGGAACGATGGTGAAGCAGCCCATCGAGTGGCTCGTCGGCGCCATGCGCAACCTGGGGATCCGGCCGGCGGCGATACCCGAGCAGGTCTTCACCGAGATCTACTGGGCCATGGAGGCGTTGGGACAGCGCCCCTTCGCCCCACCGAGCGTCGGCGGATGGCCCGCCGGCGCGGCCTGGTTGACCTCGGCCGCCGCGCAGGTGCGGCTGAAGATCGCCAGCACCCTCGCCGGCCTGGTGCCGCCCGGGCCGCAGGCGCCGGAGGCGGTGGCGCACCAACTCTGCATCGACAAGTGGACCGATCGGACCTACGCGGTGCTGCGGGACGTCCGGGATGGCCGCCTCAAGCTGACGCTCGGGCTGGTCAGCCCCGAGTACCTGGTGACCTGACCTGAGTGGGTATGTGGAAATGGATGCGTTGACTCGACGTCGGTTCCTCATCTCGTCCGGCGTGGTGGGTGGCGGTGCGTTGGCGGCCGGCGCGGGTGTGCTGGGGTTCTTCGAACTGCTCAAGACCGCGGAGAAGACCGCCTCCGGGGACGCCGACCCGGACCGGTCTACGCTGGTCCTGGTCACGCTCTACGGCGGCAACGACGGGCTTAACACCGTCATCCCGTACGCGGACCCCGCGTACCACAGCCTCCGGCCGGAGTTGGCATACGCGCCCGACCGGGTGCTGCACCTCGACGACGCGTTGGGCCTCAACCCGGTGCTGCGGGGGATGAAGCGCCTCTGGGACTCCAAGCGGCTGGCCATCCTGCTGGGTGTGGGCTATCCGAAGCCGGACCGGAGCCACTTCAAGTCGATGGACATCTGGCAGAGCGCGTCGCCAGGTAGCCCCGCGCCCACGGGATGGATCGGCCGTTGGCTGGACGGGACGAAAGCGTCCACCGAGACCGCCGTCAGCTTCGAGCCGGTTCTCCCGCCCGTACTTGTGGGGAAAACACGCTTCGGAGCCTGCGTGAGCTACCGCGGGCTCAGCCTGCCGCCGGGCATCGCACGGGACACGGTCACGGCGCTCGGACGGGTCGAACCCGGCGAGCCGGAGATGCAGGCCAGGGCAGCCGCCGCGTACGCGGACCTCATCGCGATGGACCAGGTGGTGCGGGAGGCCGAGAGCGGGTCCGACGCGCAGGGCCACAACGGCGGGGACGGCGTCCCGGCCACCGGCACGGGCGGTGACAACGCTCTCGTCGCGCAGTTGGCGCTCGTGTCGCGGTGCGTCGAGGCGGGCGTACCCACCCGGGTCTACTCGGTGAGCCTCGGCGGCTTCGACACGCACGCCGGGGAGCGGGTGTGGCAGGAGACGTTGCTGCGGCACCTGGACGAGGCGTTGACCGGCTTCGTGGACCGGATGGCCCGTAGCGAAGCCGGCCGGCGGGTCACCGTGGTGGTCTACAGCGAGTTCGGCCGGCGCGTTCGCGCCAACGCCTCCGACGGGACCGACCACGGCACCGCAGCGCCGGTGTTCGTACTGGGCCATGGCGTGGCCGGTGGATGCTACGGGGAGCAGCCGAGCTTGACCGACCTGGACGACGGAGACCTCAAGGCGACGGCGGACTTCCGGGACGTCTTCGGGACCGTGCTCGCCAGCGTGCTGGAGGGCGATCCGGACCGCTACCTCGGTGGTTACCGCGCGCAGTTGCTGCCGCTGCTCACGGCGAAATGACGCCGGGGCCGGCGACACCGGGCCGGCTCACTCCGTCGATCAGCGACCGCCGCCCCGGAAGACCTCCGCGACCGTGCGCAGCACGACCTTCACATCCAGCCAGAGCGACCAGTTCTCGATGTAGTAGTTGTCGAACCGCGCCCGGTCGGAGATCGGCGTATCCCCCCGCAGGCCGCTGACCTGCGCGAGGCCGGTGAGGCCGACGGGAACCCGATGGCGCATCGCGTAGTTCGGGTACTCCGCCGAGAACTTCTCGACGAAGTACGGCCGCTCCGGCCGCGGCCCGACAACGCTCATGTCGCCCCGCAGGATGTTCCACAGTTGGGGGAGCTCGTCCAGCGACGTGCGGCGCATGAACCGGCCGATCGGACCGACCCGCCGGTCGTGCGCGATGGACCAGTTCGTCTGGGACTCCTGCTCGCTCACCGGGCGCATCGACCGGAACTTGACCACTCTGAACGGCTTGCCGTATCGGCCGATCCGCTCCTGGTAGAAGAAGATACCCGGGCCTCCGTCGATGAACGTGGCGATGGCGCAGAGCAGCAGCACCGGGCTCAGCACGATCAGCGCGACGGCGGCGAACAACATGTCCGAGGCGCGCTTGAATGCCCACCGCGGGCCGGAGAGCGAGATGTCGCCGATCTTGACGATCGGGATGGCGCCGATGTGGTCGGGGTATCCGCCCTGTGAGCGGGAGCCCCACAGACGCGGCACCGCCCAGAGGTCGCAGCGCGAGCTGCGCGGTTGCAGCAGGGTCTCCATGAGGGTGGACTCGATGCAGTCCGGGTCGGCGATGACCAGCACCTCGCACTCCGACAGCCGGACCAGTTGTTCGAGGTCGTCGAGGGTGCCGATGAGCGGAAGCGACCCGGTGCCCTGGCGCGACGCGGCGTCGACGCAGCCGACGAACCGCAGACCGTACTGAGGGTAGCGGCGCAACAGCCGGGCGAGTTCGATCCCGATCGGACCGCTGCCGATGATGATGGCGTTGTGCTCCACCCACCGGCGCTTGCGCAGGAGGATGGTGAGCGCACGGCTGAGCGCACGGCCGACGATCACCAGCCCGGCCGAGAGCGCGACGCCCCGCATGAACCCTCCGACGTACGCCACCGAGGAGTGACGCTCCGCCGCGATGATGGCCACCACCGCGGCGGAGGCCATCAGCCGCCCGCAGAGGCTGGGCAGTTCGTCGAGGATGCTCACGTGCCGGCGGGGTCGGTAGAGCCCGCCGGCCGCGAAGATCGCGACGGTGAGGGCGGCGTTGGCGAGAGTCCCGCGCCAGTAGTCCTGGCTCAGCAGCAACGGAGCGAGCAGCGCGGCGACGTCGATGGGGAGCGTCATCATCCATACCCGCAGCCCGCGCGTGCGCGACGAGGTCTTGGACCCGGCGTACGGCAGGACCGCGGTCGTGTCAAGACCGGCCCGGGTGACCGCCGGGGCGGCCTCCGGCTCGCTGGTCACCGGTGCGGCGGACAGCCTGGCCGCGAGACCCTCGCCGCCGACGGCAGTCTGGTGCGGTGCGAACGTCTGCTGCGCCAGCCCGCCGAGGTGCGGCGGGCGCGCAGGATGATCGGTCGCCGGTTGGCTTGACATGGTCGGCCCTTCCCCGTGATAGCCCCGGCCACGAACATGACTCACAGGGCGACCGCAGGATATGACCAGGCCGAACTCGCCGCCATAGCCGGCAAGCCAGTTCACAGTCCTACTTTGCGGCGGACAGGATCTCCGGCACCGCGTCGCGGCGGACCGCGTCGAAGAGGCGCTGCGCCTTCGCCGTGTCGGCGAGGACAACGCTCTCGTTGCCCATCCGGCCCGTCCCCTTCGTGGGGCAGGTGAAGAAGCCCAGGTTGCCGCTGCGCAGGTGGCGGAGCTCCATCGCGAGGTCCAGGAGGGACATTGACTGGTCCACCGCCACTGCGTTCGTCGTGGCCTTGACGAACGAGTTCAGCTTCGCAGGGTTGGCGAGCACGCCGCCGGAGGCTGCCT
Organism: Micromonospora sp. NPDC047620; assembly: GCF_043205005.1. NCBI lineage: Bacteria > Bacillati > Actinomycetota > Actinomycetes > Micromonosporales > Micromonosporaceae > Micromonospora > Micromonospora sp. NPDC047620. Next base: position 43,094 of record NZ_JBIDDG010000027.1, read on the forward strand.
TGTCCAGGATCGCCTTGATCACCTGCTGCTGATGCTTGATCCGTCTGAAGTCGCCGTCGGCGAAGGCGTAGCGCTCGCGGGCGTAGTCGAGCGCGGCGGCACCGTCCATGGTCTGCCGGCCCGCGACGAACTCCCGCCGGCCGTCCGGATTCAGGGAGTGCGTCGAGGTGAAGCCGTTGTCGACGGTGATCTCGATCCCGCCCAGGGCGTCGACGATCTCCTTGAAGCCGGCGAAGTCGACCATCGTCACGTGGTCGATGCGGACGCCCGTGAACTTCTCGACCGTCTGGACCATCAGCGGAACGCCACCCCACGCGTACGAAGCGTTGATCTTCGCGTCTCGGCCTCCTCGCCCCTCGGGGGACTTGGGCACGTTGACCCAGGTATCGCGGGGGATCGAGATGAGCTGGGCGCTCGACCGGTCCTTCGGCAGGTGGGCCAGGATGATGGTGTCGGTCCGGGAACCGGAGCTGTTCTCCGGGTCGCGGGAGTCGCTGCCGAGGATCATGATGTTCATGGCGCCGTTCGCCACGATCTGCGGCCGGGACTCCTCCGGCACGCCGTCGAAGGCGTCGACACGCTCGATGTCTGATTCGACGGAGCGCAGGTAGAGCCCGCCCGCGATCATGCCGCCGCCGCCGAGCACCGCCAACACCAAAAAGGTGATCAGGGTGACCCGCTGCCACCGCGGACGCCGCCGACGACGCCTGCCGGTCGGCTGCTCCGGTGTTGGGGGGAGGTCGAGAAATTGGGTCTCGGGCTCCGCGTACGACTGGCGATGGGGCATGGCGTGATGCTACTTATTCCGGTTCCGGCCCGCGTACCCCCGTCCGGGCGGCGTGAATAGACCTCTTGACCGAAACTTCGACGAGCGCCAGTTTCCCTTCGCCTGGTAGAACCCTCTCGTGGACGCAACGAAGCTCCGGCGAGCCATCGCCCGCACCCCCTTCGCCCCCGTCGCCGCCTTCCCCAAGCGCCTGGCCCGGGTCGCCCGCCACGACGCCAAGGTGCTGCGCACGTCGGCCCGGTGGCTGGTCACCTCCCGGGAGCACCACAACTACACGTACGACCTGACCAAGCTGAGCCGGCACCACCTCGCCTGGTTCGTCAGCGTGGTCTGCGACGTGCCCGTCAAGCAGGTCCGCGCGTACTTCGCCGAGATCGAGTCGGACGACGTGCTGCGCCGGCACATCGAGTCCGCCACCGCCGGCGCGGCCCGCCGGGGCCTCGCCGACCGGCACGTCCGCTACGCCCGCCGGATCGGCTGGTACGCGATCGTCCGCGCCACGCGACCGCAGCACGTCGTGGAGACCGGCGTCGACAAGGGGCTCGGCAGTTGCGTTCTGGCCGCCGCGCTGCTGCGCAACGCCGCCGAGGGGCACCCCGGCCGGGTCACCTCGCTGGACATCAACCCCGAGGCCGGCTACCTCGCCCGGACCGCGCCCTGGTCGGAGGTGGTCGACCTGGTGATCGGCGACTCCATCGCCTCCATCGCCGCGCTGGACCGGCCGGTCGACCTCTTCCTGCACGACAGCGACCACAGCCGGGCCCACGAGAAGCGCGAGTTCGAGGCCGTCGAGGGCAAGCTCGCGCCGGGCGCGATCCTGCTCACCGACAACGTCACCGCCACCAACGTCCTCGCCGAGCACGCCGAGCGCACCGGTCGGAAGTTTCTCGCCTACCGGGAGACCCCGGCCAACCACTGGTACCCGGGGGACGGCATCGGCGTGGCCTGGTGACCGGGTGCGGCTGAGCGCGATCCATACGTACCCGGTCAAGGGTGGCCACCGGCTCGACCACGACGACGCGCGCGTGCTGCCCTGGGGGCTGGCGGGCGACCGGCGCTGGATGATCGTCGACGCCCGCGGCGTCGGCGTCACCCAGCGGGAGGCGCCCGGGCTGGCCGGGCTCCGCGCGGCGGCCCGCGAGAGCGCCCTGCTGCTGCGCGCCCGGGGCCGCCCCGACCTCGACGTGCCCGAGCCGGTGGCCGGCGAGCCGGTCCCGGTACGGACCTTCCGCGACCGGCCGCACCCGGTGCCCGCGCTGCCCGCCGGGGCGGCGGCGGACGCCTGGGTCAGCGCGTTCCTGGGTCGCGCGGCCCGCCTGGTCTGGCTCGCGCGACCGGCCCGGCACATCCCTGCCGGCGACCGGGAGTACGACACCGGTGACCAGGTCAACTTCGCCGACGCCTACCCGCTGCTGCTGACCACCGTCGCCTCCCTCGACGCGCTCAACGGGTGGCTCGCCGACGCCGGGGAGGAGCCGGTCCCGATGGCGCGGTTCCGGCCGAACCTGGTGCTCGACGGGCCGGCGGCCTGGGCCGAGGACTCCTGGGCCGGCCGCCCCCTGCGCATCGGCGGGGTGCGCTTCCGCGCCGCCGGGCGGTGCGAGCGCTGCGTGGTCACCACCATCGACCAGGAGACGGGGGATCGGGGGAAGGAACCGCTGCGCACACTCGGCCGGCACCGCAACATCGGGCGGAAGCTGCTCTTCGGGCTGCACCTCGTCCCCACGGACACGGGCACCGTCCGAATCGGCGACGAGGTGCTCGTCGAGCGTTGACCGGCGCGGCGTCGTACGGCTGGAGCGGGACGTCGGCTCAGCGCGGGGCGGCACGGGCGGTCGGTCAGCGGCGGGCGCGGGCGCGGTGGTCGGTCAGTGCGCGGGCGCGGGCAGGGTGGTCAGTCAGCGCGCGGGCGGGGTGGTCAGGTCGAGCCACATGAGGATCTCGTCGCGGTCGTCGCCGGGGGCGACCCGCAGCGCGCCGGGCAGGCGCCCGACCTCCCGGTAGCCGAGCCGCCGGTAGAAGCGGTCCAGCCCCAGCCCGTCCCGGACCGTCACGTGCAGCGCCTCCCGGCCCAGCTCGCGGCCGAGTCGCTCGGCCTCGCGCATCAGCGTCAGGCCGTACCCGTGGCCCTGGGTGTCCGGGTGGACCATCACCCGCTTCAGCACGCACCAGTGCGCCTTCAGGTTGAACCGGTTGTCACAGAAGATCAGCGCGGCGACGAGGCGGTCGCCCGCGTACCCGAGCAGGAGGCGGTCCGTGCCCTCGGCGATGCCGGCGAACGTCGGGTCCGCGGTGTGCCGGACGTCGGCGGCGGTGACCGGCGGCACGAAGCCGACCGCCCCGCCGGCGTTGGTGACGTCGACCCAGAGCGCGACGATCGCCTCGCGCAACTCGGGGGTCAGTTCGGGGTCGAGGGCGAAGCGCAGGGTCACCGGGCAATCCTGACCGCGCGGGACCTGCGCCGACCCGCGATCGTGACGCGTCCGACAGCGCAGCCGGTGGCACGGGCGGGGCGGACCCCGAAGGTGCGGGAGGGGGGATTCGAACCCCCACGTCCTTTCGGACAATAGGACCTAAACCTACCGCGGCTGCCGTTACGCCACTCCCGCCGACCCGCTGAGTCTAGAGCGTCGGGTCACGACGGTGCCGAGCCCGTCTCGCCGGCCGGGCGGCGAGACGGGCCCCGCGACCGGTCGAGGGCGGCCGGCCTCAGTCGAGCCCGAGGTCGCGGCGCAGCTTGGCGACGTGGCCCGTCGCCTTGACGTTGTAGAGCGCGCGCTCGATCTTCCCGTCGGCGTCGATCACGAAGGTCGAGCGGATCACGCCGGTCACCGTCCGGCCGTACGACTGCTTCTCGCCGTACGCGCCGTACGCGGTCAGCACCGACTTGTCGGTGTCCGCGACCAGCGGGAAGGTGATGGCGTCGCGCTCGCGGAACTTCGCCAGCTTCTCCGGTTTGTCCGGCGAGATGCCGACGACCTCGTAGCCGGCCGCCTGGAGCGAGGCGAGCGAGTCGCGGAAGTCGCAGGCCTGCTTGGTGCAGCCGGGCGTCATGGCCGCTGGGTAGGCGTACAGCACGACCTTGCGGCCGCGCAGGTCGGCCAGCGAGAGCGTCTCGCCGGTGTCGGTGGGCAGGCGGAAGTCGGGCGCGGGGTCACCGGGGGAGAGGCGGTCGGGCGCGGTCATGGCCACGACCCTACCGCCGGCGCCGGCCCGCCGGCCCCGGGCGACGCGCCGGCGCCGGCACCGGCCCGGCGTCCGGTGCGCGCCGGCCCGGCGTCCCGGGCGTGCTCCGGCCCGGCGTCCGTGCGGCGGACGGTGATCGATGCCATGCGCTGTTGCCAGATATTGGCAACAGCGATGTACGGGAAATACGCTGACCCCGCGGGGCGCGGACGGGCCGCCGACGCGTGGGAGGTCGTGTGGAAACGCTGGCGATGCACATCTCGAACGGGATCATCGACGGTCCCGTCGCCGCGGTCTTCGCGGCCGTCGCGGTGGCCGCGATGACCCTCGGCCTCCTGCGCGGCCGGCGCGACCTGGACGACCGGCTGGCGCCGATGGCGGGTCTGGTCGCGGCCTTCATCTTCGCCGTGCAGATGCTCAACTTCCCGATCTTCACCGCCGGCGTCAGCGGCCACCTGCTCGGCGGCGCGCTCGCCGCGATGCTGGTCGGCCCGTGGGTCGGCGCGCTCTGCGTGGCCGTGGTGCTCGTCGTGCAGGCGCTCGTCTTCGGTGACGGGGGCGTCGCGATGCTCGGGCTCAACATCACCAACATGGCGGTGTTCGGCACCGCCGCCGCGTACCTGCTGATCGCGCTGCTGCTGCGGGTGCTGCCCCGCACACCGACCGGCCTCGGCGTGACCGCCTTCGTCTCCGCCCTGGTCAGCGTGGTGGTCGCGTCGATGGGCTTCGTGTTCCAGTACTGGCTCGGCGGCACCACCGACCTGGGCGGCAACCTGGGCGGCCTGGCCGGCACGATGGCCGGCGCCCACCTGCTGATCGGCATCGGCGAGGGCCTGATCACCGCGACCACGGTGGTCACCGTCGCCAAGGTCCGGCCCGATCTCGTCTACGCGCTGCGCGGGCTGCGGCCCGCGTCCGCGCCCACCGTCCCGGCCGTCGGAGGTGTCCGGTGAGGAAGCGTTCCTGGGGGTTCGTCGTCGGCGGGCTGCTGGTGGCCCTGCTGCTCGCCGGGGTGGTGAGCAACTTCGCCTCGTCGCACCCCGACGGGCTGGACTCGTCGCTGCGCGAGGGCTGCACGTTCGACGCCGACGACAACATCACCGGCGGCAGTTGCCCGGCGCAGCAGGAGAAGGAGCACGAGATCGGCGGCCCGCTGGCCGACTACGGCATCGCGGGGATCGACAACGATTTCCTCTCCACCGGCTTGTCCGGCGTCCTCGGCGTGCTGCTCACCTTCGCCGTGGCCGGCGGGGCCTTCTGGCTGGTCCGCCGCCGCGGCCCGCGAGACGGCGAGGCGGCCGACGGCGAGGCGGTCGACGACGAGCGCGCCACGACCGGCGCGCCGGGCCGGGGCTAGCCGGGGATGGGCGCCGGGCACGCGCACGTGCTGTACCGGGAGGGCACCTCGCCGGTGCATCGGCTCCCGCCCGAGGCCAAGATCGCGGCGATGGTGGTCTTCACCCTCGCCGTGGTGGCCACCCCGCGCGAGGCGTTCTGGGCCTTCGGCGGGTACGCCCTGCTGGTCGCGGTGGTCGCCGCGCTGGCCCGGGTCGGCCCGGGCTGGCTGCTCGGCCGGTCGCTGATCGAGCTGCCGTTCGTGCTCTTCGCCGTCGCCCTGCCGTTCCTCGGCGCCGGCGAGCGCGTCGACGTGCTCGGCCTGAGCCTGTCGTCCGACGGGCTGCTCGGGGCCTGGAACATCGTCGCGAAGGGCACCCTCGGGGTGCTCGCGTCGCTCCTGCTGGCCGCGACCACGACGACCCGTGACCTGATCGTCGGCCTGGACCGGCTGCGCTGCCCGCAGATCCTCACCCAGATCGCCACGTTCATGCTGCGCTACCTCGACGTGCTGGTCGGCGAGGCCCGCCGGATGCGGGTGGCCCGGGTCTCCCGCGGCGACGACCCGCGCTTCCTGTGGCAGCTGCGCGGCTTCGCCGCCGGCATCGGCGCGCTCTTCCTGCGCGCGTTCGAACGCGGTGAGCGGGTCTACCTGGCGATGCTGTCGCGCGGCTACGCCGGCCGGATGCCGGCGGTGTGGCAGGGCGCGGGCACGGCGACGGCCGGGCAGTGGCTGGTCGCGGCCACCGTGCCGGTCCTGGCGGCCACCATCGCCGCCACCGCCGTCGTGCTGACATGATCGGAGACGTGCAGACCGCTGCCTCCCTGGACGTCCGTGGCGTCCGGTACGCGTACCCGGACGGGCACGTCGCCCTGCACGGGGTGGACCTGACCGTGCCGCGCGGCGACCGGGTGGCGCTGCTCGGCCCCAACGGCGCCGGGAAGACCACCCTGGTGCTGCACCTCAACGGCATCCTCACCCCGACCGAGGGGAGCGTGAGCGTCGGCGGCCTGACCGTCAGCCAGGACCGGGCCACGCTGGCCGAGGTGCGCCGCCGGGTGGGCATCGTCTTCCAGGACCCGGACGACCAGCTCTTCCTGCCCACGGTCGCCGAGGACGTGGCGTTCGGGCCGGCCAACCTGGGGTTGCGCGGGGCGGAGCTGGCCGCCCGGGTGGACGAGGCGCTCGCCGCGGTCGGGATGGGCGGGCACCGGGACCGCGCGCCGCACCACCTCTCCTTCGGGCAGCGGCGCCGGGTGGCGGTGGCCACCGTGCTCGCCATGCACCCGGAGATCCTGGTCCTCGACGAGCCGTCGTCGAACCTCGACCCGGCGGCCCGGCGCGAGCTGGCCGAGATCCTGCGCGGGCTGCCGGTGACGCTGCTCATGGTGACCCACGACCTGCCGTACGCCCTGGAACTCTGCGACCGCTCGGTGATCCTGGACGCCGGTCGGATCGTCGCCGACGGTGCGACGCCGGACCTCCTGGCCGACCCGGACCTCCTGTCCCGTCACCGCCTCGAGCTCCCGTACGGCTTCACCCCGACACCCGCACCCCCCCACTGACCCCACCCCGTCCCCCGGCGTCGGACCCCCTCGGCGATCTTGCACTTGCCGCCCCGGCAAAAGGGGCTTTCCTCTCATGTGGAGGGCCGAAAAAGTGCAAGATCGCGGAGGTGTCAGGGGCGGGGGGCGGGGGCCGGGGCGGGGCGGCGGGAGGTGGCGTGGAGGCGGAGGGCGCCGGCCGCCGCAGCGCCGACGCCGGCGACCAGGACGACGGCGATCAGGATCCGGGCCGCCGTCGCCGGCCACGGGACGGGGGCGACGGCGCGGGCGAAGACCGCGGCGTTCGCCGCCCCGGCGAAGAGCGCCAGGCAGGCGCCGGCCAGCGCCAGCGCGAAGTCGGCGGCCGGCCGTCGGGCCAGCGCGTACACCCCGGCGGCGATCGCGGCGAGCCCGGTCAGCAGCGCCCACACCTGCCCGCCGAGCAGGCCAATCAGCAGGCCGCCGGCGCCCCGCGCCCCGGCATCGAGCTCCCGGCCCACGGTGAACGCCACCGCGGCCACCCCGCCGAGCACCAGCAGCCCGCCGAGCCCGGCCAGCGCCCGCGCGCCCGGCGCCGACGCGGGCGGCAGCAGCCCCAGCGCGCCCACCGCGAGCAGCCCGACCGTGGCGACCACCCACCAGGCGTACGCGTCCGGCGGCGGCACCCAGTCCAGGGTGCCGCGGATCTCCATCGGCTCGGCGCCGGCGCGCAGCGGCACCACCCAGTCCCGCACCCGGTGCTCCCGGTCTGCGGCGGCCCGCACCTGCGGCGGCGGCGCCGACTCGCGCCAGAGCACCCGCTGGTCGTGCCAGCGCACCGTGGACGAGTCGTCGACCCGCTGCCAGTCCGGCGGCGCGGCCGGGTCCGCCTCGGCCGGCAGCCGGGTGTCCCCGGCGATGGTCCGGTTCAGGTATGTCGCGGGGGAGCGGACGTTCTCGTACACCCCGTCGGGACCCACCCGCAGGTACGGCTCGCCGGAGTAGCCGACCACCTCGACGGCGTGGTCGCCGGTGTTGGTCAGCTCCAGCCGGGCGCCCGCCTCCACCACCCGCACGCTCAGCCCCGGCCGGGCCGGGCTGACTGCCGTCACCTCGGTGCGGTAGTCGGTGCCGTCGGGGGCGTCCGCCCCGTGCGCGGCCGCCGGCCCGGCGAGCGCCAGCGTCGCGGCCAGCGCGGCGGCGAGCACCAGGCCGGCGCGGGCCAGCAGGTCACGGATCACTTGCCGGCCGCCTCCACCGCCGCCTTGATCCCCTCCGGGCTGCGGTCGGCGACCTCCTTGCCGTCGACCACGATGGTCGGGGTGCCGGTGATGCCGGCCTTGCTGGCCTCGTCGGTCACGTGCTCCGTCCACGGCTTGAAGGTGCCCTCCCGCAGGCAGGAGGCGAAACCGTCCCGGTCGATGCCGGCGCCCGCCGCGATGTCCACCAGCTCGTCGTCGCTGAGCCCGGCGCCGCCCTCCGGCGGCTGCCGGTCGAACAGTGCCTTGGCGTACTCCCGGTACCGGCCGCCCTCCGCCGCGCAGCCCGAGGCCGCCGAGGAGCGGGTCGAGTACTGGGTGGTGGAGAAGCGGTTGAGGTAGGCCACCGGGTGGTAGACGACCCGGACCTTGCCCTCGCTGATGAGCTGGTCGATCGTCGGGCCGCTGACCTGCTCGAACTGCTTGCAGGCCGGGCAGAGGAAGTCCTCGTAGATGTCCACCGTGACCGGGCCCGAGCCGGCGACGACGCCGGTGCCGGCCTCGTTCGCGCCGGTCGGCGGGGTGAAGTCGTCGGAGCGCTGGCTGGAGTAGACGCTCCAGCCGATGAGGCCGGCGATCACCAGGACGGCGACGGCAGCCACGGAGACCCAGAGCGTCCGCTTGCGCCGCTGCTCCCGGGCGAGCTGTTCGCGGACCACCCGCGCGGCGACCTTCTGCCCCTTGCGACTACTCATTCTCGTCCTCCACAGGTGCGTCCCCCGTCAGCCAGCCGTCCACGGAGACGGGCGTGCGGGGCCAGATCAGCAGGAATCCGGCCAGTGCCAGGAATCCCAGGTCCCGGAGGATCTCCGGGAGGTAGCTCGGCGCCTGCCCCTCGGCGAGCTGGCCGCCGCTGCCGAAGCAACCGCAGTCGATCGCCAGGCCCCGGCCCCAGGCCGAGGCGATGCCGGCGACGAAGACCACCAGCAGCGCCGCGGAGACCCCGGCGCTCAGCCGGGTGGCCAGCCCGAGGAGCAGTAGCACGCCCAGCGCCAGCTCCACGAAGGGCAGCGCCGCGCCGACCACCGTGGCGACGTCGTACGGCATGACCTGGTACGCGTTGACGGCGCGACCGGAGGCGGCCAGGTCACCGACCTTGCTGCCACCGGCGATCAGCCAGACGGCGGCCAGGCCCAGCCGGGCGGCCACGCCGAGCCAGGGACGGACGGCCGGCCACCGGCCGACACGGATGCGGGGTGCAGTCACGATCATTAGTCGTTGCGTCCGCCGCGGAGGTTCCCGGCCACGTTCCCGCTCATCCGGCGAGGGCGTCGCCGACCGCCTCGACGAGGTCGTTGCGGGCCCGGGCCACCCGGGAGCGGATGGTGCCCACCGGCACCCCCTCCACGGCGGCGGCCTCGGCGTACGACAGGCCGAGCAGCTGGGTGAGCACGAACGCCCCGCGCCGCTCGGCGGAGAGCCGGCGGACCAGGTCGGCGGCGCCGAGCTGGCCGGCGGGGTCGGGGTGCGACCGGTCGGCCCCCGCGTCGGCCGCGAGCCGCTCGTCGAGCCGCCGGCGGCGCACGACCGTGCGCAGGTGGTCGGCGCAGGCCCGCCGGGCGATGCCGAGCAGCCAGGTTCGCGCGCTGGACCGCCCCTCGAACGCCGGCAGCCCCCGGAACGCCCGCAGGTAGGTCTCCTGCGTCAGGTCGTCGGCGCTGTCCGGGTCGACCAGCGCGGCGGCGAAGCGCCACACCTCGGCCTGGGTGAGCCGGACGAAGGCGGCCTGGGCGACAGGATCCCCGTCGCGGGCGGCCAGCGCCCACCCCGTCGCCGACTCGCGCACGGCGGCGGCGCCGGCGGGACCGACGGCGGAGGTGTCGCGCGGGGCGGGGATCACGACAACCCAGGTTACGCGGCACGGCAGGCGGGGGCAGGGTCCTTCGGCCCTTCCATGGCCTGCGCCACGCCGGGAACTTTCCCGGCACGTTGAACGACTACCCGCTCATGACATGCGACGACGTACGCACGGCGCTGTCGGCGCGGCTGGACGGCGAGGACCCGCAGGCGGCGTCGGCGGTGCTGGACGCGCACACGGCGCGTTGCCCCGGCTGCCGCGCCTGGCTGACCCGGGCCGAGCAGGTGACCCGGCTGGCCCGCGTGCGGGCGGTGTCGGTGCCCGACCTGACGGCCTCGGTGCTCGCGGCGGTCGCCGCCGACCCGGTCTCGGCCCGGCACGCGCCGGAGGCGACCAGGCGGGCTCGCCGCCAGGTGCTGCGGGTCGCCGTCGCGGTCGCCGCCGTCGCCCAGTTGTCGATCGCGCTGCCGGTGCTGCTGGCCGGGCTGGGCGTGACCGTCGACCCGCACACCAGCCGCGAGATGGCCTCCTTCGATGTGGCGCTGGCAGTCGGCTTCGCGCTGGCCGCGTGGCGGCCGGAGCGGGCCCGCGCGTTCGTGCCGGTGGCGCTGGTGCTGGCGGTGTGCCTGGCCGGCACCAGCGCCGTCGACATCGCCAACTCCACCACCGCCCTGGTGCACGAGGTCGGCCACCTGGCCGCCGTGGTGCAGGCGGGGCTGCTGTGGGCGCTGGGCCGGGCCAGCGGCGAGTCCGGCAGCCCGGTGTCGACGCCACTCCGGGCCCGGCATGGCTGACCACGCCCCGCCCCGGGCACGCACGCCGAGCAGGGAGTCGCGCGGGCCGGTGGGCTTCGGGCAGTTCCGCGCGATCGGACTCGCGCCCGGCGGGTCGGGTCCGCGAGCATGACCGGCATGAGTGTCGCCAACCGTCGCCGGTTCGCCCGGCTGACCGCCGCCGCCGGCCTGCTGATCGCCGTCGTCGCCCTGTTGATCGCCCCCGCCGGCCCCGCCAGCGCCCACGCGGTGCTGGTGAGCAGCAGCCCGGTCGCCTCGGCGGTGGTGTCGAGCGGGCCGGCCGAGGCGGTGCTGACCTTCAGCGAGTCCGTCCGCAAGGTGCCGGGCAAGATCCGGGTCATCGCGCCGGACGGCTCCCGCGCCGACCGGGGTGAGCCGAGATTCTCCGGCAGCGTGGTCACGATCCCGGTCGACCCGGCCGGGGGGCGCGGCACCTACCTGGTCAGCTACCGGGTGATCTCCGCCGACAGCCATCCGGTCTCCGGCGCGTTCACCTACTCCGTCGGCGCGCCCTCCACGCCCCCGGTCGACACCGGGGACGACAGCCGGGCCGACCCGGTGGTCGGCAACGCGGTCAAGGTCGCCAAGTACGTCGGCTATGCCGGCCTGCTGCTGCTCGTCGGCCCGGCGATGGTCCTCGCCGCGCTGTGGCCCCGGCGGCTGCCCCGGCAGGGCCCGGCGCGGCTGGCCTGGGCCGGGCTCGGCCTGGTGATGCTCTCCACCGTGGCGAACCTCCTGCTCCAGGTGCCCTACACCGCCGGCGGGGGCGTGTTCGACGTGACCGGCGAGGGGCTGAGCGCGGTGCTGGGCAGCACCTTCGGCGCGGCGCACCTGGTGCGGCTGGGCCTGCTGGCCGCGGCGGCGTTCCTGCTCCGGCCGCTGCTGGCCGGGCCGGTCGGCCGCGCCGACCTGGTGATCCTGGGCATCCTCGGGGTGGCGGCCCTGCTGACCTGGCCGCTGGCCGGGCACCCGGCGGCCTCGCCCGCTCCGGCGGTCTCCGTGGTCGTCGACGCCGTCCACCTGGGCAGCATGGCCGTCTGGCTGGGCGGGCTGGTGATGCTCGCCGGCTTCCTGCTGCGCCGGGCCGACGAGCGGGAACTGGGCGCGATCCTGCCGATCTGGTCGCGCTGGGCGACGCTGGCCGTCTCGGCGCTGCTGCTCGCCGGCACCGTCCAGGCGCTGATCGAGGTCGCCACGCCGGGCGCGCTCGTGGACACCACCTACGGGCGGCTGCTGCTCGGCAAGATCGGGCTGTTCGCGCTGGTCATCGCGGTGGCCGCGTACTCCCGGCAGTTGGTGCGCCGGCGCACGGCGGCGGGCCGGCCGGCGCCGATGCGGCGGGCGGTCTGGGCGGAGTTGGCGATCACGGCGGTGGTGCTCGGCCTGACCGCCGTCCTGGTGCAGACCACCCCGGCCCGTACCGCCGGCTCCGACGTGACGGGCGGTTCCCCCGGTTACTTCTCCACGACGCTGTCCAGCCCGATCTACTCCCTCCAGGTGGAGCTGGACCCGGCCGAGCGGGGCAACAACACCGTGCACTTCTACGCGTACACGAAGGACAACCGGCCGCAGCCGGTGGTGGAGTGGCGCGCCACGGCGGCCCTGCCGTCGGCCGGGATCGAACCGATCGAGGTCCCGCTGCTGCCGCTGACCGACAACCACGCCACCGGCGAGGTCAACCTGCCGGCGGCGGGGGAGTGGCAGTTGCGCGTGACCGTCCGCACGTCCGACATCGACCAGGCCACGGTGACCGCCACCGTGCCGATCAGGTAACAGGAAGGCTCCCAGATGATCCGTCACCGGCGTACCGCAGCCGCCGCAGCCGCCCTGGCGCTCGGCGCCGTCGCCACCGCCGTCCTCGGCTTCGCGGCGCCCGCCTCCGCCCACGTCACGGTCAATCCGCAGGAGGCGACCCAGGGCGGCTACGGCCGGTTCGCCTTCCGGGTGCCGAACGAGAGCGACACCGCCTCCACGACCAAGGTGGAGGTGGTGCTGCCCGAGAACGCGCCGGTGGGCTCCGTGTCGACCATGCCGGTGCCCGGCTGGACGGTGGCGGTGGAGAAGCGCAAGGTCGACCCGCCAATCGAGGTGCACGGCAGCCAGCTCACCGAGGCCGTCGCCAAGCTCACCTGGACGGCGACCGGAAACGCGGGGGTCAAGCCCGGCGAGTTCCAGGAGTTCCCGGTCTTGATGGGCCCGCTGCCGCAGGTCGACACGATGGTCTTCAAGACGCTGCAGACCTACTCCGACGGCAACGTGCAGCGCTGGATCGAGGAGCCGACCCCCGGCGGGGAGGAGCCGGAGAGCCCGGCCCCGGTGCTCACCCTCACCGCGGCCTCGCCGTCGGCCGCCCCCACCGGCGGCGCCGCCCCGGCGCAGGCCGACGACAACGATGACGACGCCGAGGGCGTCGGCCTGGCCACCGGGCTCGGCATCGCCGGCCTGGTCGCCGGGGCGGGGGGCCTGCTGCTCGGCGGTCTCGCCTACGCGCGGAGCCGGCGGGAGCCCGCGCCGAAGGCGTGAGCCCCTCTCGCATCCTCCACCGGCCCGTCGGCGTACCCGGCGGGCCGGCGGCTTTCCGGGCCGGTGCCGTGGATATCCGCTGATCAGTCGGTCCTCGTCGGTAAGGTCGGCCGGGTATCCGGCTACGGAGGGGGACGAGGCGAATGCGGTTCGTGCGGGCGCTCGGCGGAGTGCTGCTGCTGACCATCGGGATTCCGGCGCTGCTCGCCGGCGGGGTGCTCGGGATGCTCACCCGGCACACCGACCCGGCAGGCGCCTTCAGTGCCCGGTTCGAGACCGTGCACACCCCCGGGCACGCGGTGGTCGTCCGGGACCTCGACGAGCTGCTGCGCGCGGAGGCGCCGTTCGCCCGGGTCGGGCAGGCCCGCCTCCGGCTGGACGCCCGCACGGCCGACGGCCCGGCCTTCGTCGGGCTGGCCCCCGCCGGCGAGGTGCGGCGCTGGCTCGACCCGGTGCCGCACGCCGAGGTCCGCCGGGTGGCCCTGGCCCGGGGTCCGCTGCCGGTCCGGCTGGAGCCCGCCGCGCCGCCCGCCGGCACCACGCCGCCCGCCGGCACCACGCCGCCCGCCGGCTCCACACCAGCCGCCGGCGCCGCGCCGGCCGTCACGCCGATCGGCCAGCCCTTCTGGGTACGCGAGGGGATCGGCGCGCTGGAGTGGTCCCCGCAGGAGCTGGCCGACCGGCGGCTGAGCCTGGTGGTGATGCGTCCCGACGGGCGTGCCGACCTGACCCTGGAGCTGCGCGCCGGGCTGCGGGCCGGCTGGACCGCCTCGGCGACCGCGGGCCTGCTGGCCGGCGGGGTGCTGGCGGTGGTGCTCGCCGTGCTGCTCCTGTTGCGCCCGGTACGCCCGCGCGAGGTGGTTTTCGTGGTCGAACCGGACCAGGTGCCGGTGCTGGCCGGGCGGCTCGGCGTGATCTCGCTCAGCGGGTTGGGTGCCCAGCCGACCCGGGACAGCGACCGGTCCCGGGTCGGGCGTCAACTCGCCTCGGTCGGCGCGGGCCCCGCGCGGTCCCGGGCCGCCATCGGGCCGGTGCCCGCGCGCCGCCCCGCGACGCTCGCCGACCTCGCCGGCGGCGACCCGGCGGTCCGCCCGCCCGAGGTGACCCTCAGCCTGGCATGGCCGCCGGCCGTTGCCGAGGCGACGGCCGCACCGGCCCCGACGGAGGGCCGACCCCGTCCGGACTTCCCGGTCACCCCGGCCTTCCCGGCCACCCCGGATTCCCCGGCCACCCCGGACTGCCCGGCCACCCCGGATTTCCCGGACGCCGCGCGCTGACCGTGCCCGGGCGGGCCGAACGGCGAGCGGCCCTCCGCGCTGCCGACGCGGAGGGCCGCCTTCACCGGGGGATCGGTGCTACCCGAGAGACACCTGAGGTAGTTGTGACCAGATTAGCGGTGAAGGGGCTACTCGGGAAGACTGTCCATTTGGTGCGACTTCCCGGCCCGGCGCCCAACTGGCAGCGCCACCAGCAGCAGCAGGCTCAGCAGCACGTACGTGTTGCGCACCAGGAACTCGCCCGGCGAGTCGGTGCGCACCGGGGCGACGCCCCAGTCGTAGAAGGTCACCACGCCGTACACGATCAGGGCGGTCGTGCCGACGGCGAGCGCGGCCAGCCCGTTCCGGCGGCGGCGGCCCTCGCCGGTGCCGGGGTCGGCGCTCAGCGCCGCGTCCGCCAGCACCACCACCGCGGGGATGAACCAGTAGATGTGGTGGGTCCAGGTGATGGGGCTGACCAGCGCGCCGACCAGCCCGGTGAGGGCGAGCCCGGTGAGCGGGTCCCCGGCCCGGGCGGCCCGCGTCGCCCGCCACAGCCCGTACCCGGCGACGGCCGCGACCAGCAGCAGCCAGAGCAGCCGGTCCGGCTTCTCCGGGGCGGTGATGCGGCTGAGCAGCCCGAACAGCGACTGGTTGCCGGTGTAGTCGGTGCGGCCGACCCGGTCGGTCGCCCACAGCTCGTGGGTCCAGAACCGCCACGAGTCACGCGGCGCGACCGCCGCGGCGAGCAGGGTCGCGGCGGCGGCCGTCGCGCTGGCCACCGCCGCCGCCCGCCACCGCCGGGTGGCCAGCAGGTAGACGATGAAGATGCCTGGGAAGAGCTTGAGCGCCGTCGCCAGCCCGACACCCACGCCGGCCCAGCGAGCCGCCCGGGGTACGGCGAAGAGCAGGTCGGCCAGGATCAGCACGACCAGCAGCATGTTGATCTGACCGAAGGTGATCGTCTCCCGGGTGCTCTCCACGGCCAGCACGAGCAGGACCGCCACCGTGAGGGTGAACACACGGGGCAGGCCGTGCCGGGCGATCACCGGCGCCGACAGCCAGCGGGTGGTGACCACCACCGCGAGCACGGTCAGGATAGTGAAGATCGTCACGGTGACGCCCAGCGGAAGCAACGCGAACGGGCGCAGCAGCAGCGCGCTGAACGGCGGGTAGGTGAAGTAGAGCTCGCCCTGCACCCGGTCGGGCTGGACGTAGTCGTAGAGCGGGTTGCCGGCCGCCCACCAGTCCATCGCCCGCATGTAGATCTTCAGGTCGAAGAAGTCGTGTACCAGCCCGGGCAGGTAGAGCGCCGGCAGCACGGCGGCCAGCGCCAGCACGGCGGCGAGCCGACGGACCGTACGGCCGCCGGGGTCGTCGTCGGTGACGGCGGGCGGTGCGGCGGGTTCGGCTGGCACGGGGAAACCCTAGCGGTCGGGTCGCGCCACGGTGCGCGGGCGCGCGGCCGGCGGGGCTGCGCGTAGTCTGGGCCGGTGGCTGATCTTCTCGTCTGGATCGACTGTGAGATGACCGGGTTGGACCTCGGCAGGGACAAGCTGATCGAGGTCGCCGCGCTCGTCACCGATCCCGATCTCAACGTGCTCGGGGAGGGTGTCGACGTGGTGATCCACGCCGACGAGGCGGCGCTGGAGGCGATGCCGGAGATCGTCCGCACGATGCACGGCAAGTCGGGGCTGACCGAGGAGGTCCGGCGCTCGACGGTGACCCTGGCCGAGGCGGAGGACATGGTCCTCGACTACGTCGCCAGCCACGTCAAGGACCCGCGCAGCGCGCCGCTGTGCGGCAACTCGATCGCCACCGACCGGGGCTTCATCGCCCGGGACATGCCGCGCCTCGACGCGCACCTGCACTACCGGATGATCGACGTCTCCTCGATCAAGGAGCTGTGCCGCCGCTGGTATCCGCGGGTGTACTTCGGTCAGCCGCAGAAGGGGCTCGCGCACCGGGCGCTGGCCGACATCCGGGAGAGCATCCGGGAGTTGGAGTACTACCGGCGGACCGTCTTCGTGCCGCTGCCCGGCCCCGACGTGGAGACCGCCAAGGCGATCGCCGCCCAACTCTGATTCGGGGCGGAGAACCCGCTGGACGCGGCGGGCGGGGGTGGGGCTATTATTGGTCCGCACCCCGCCCGGGGCGATCGACCGGGCGCGGAAGGCATGGTGGCTGTAGCTCAGTTGGCAGAGCACCGGGTTGTGGTCCCGGTTGTCGTGGGTTCAATTCCCATCAGTCACCCGGTTGCCGAAGGCCCCCTCCTCGCGGAGGGGGCCTTCGGCGTTTCCGGTGCTCAGGCGGTCGGGCTGGGCGCGGGCTCGCCGCTGGTGTCCGGGTCGGCCCCGGCCGGCTCGTACGGCAGGGCGCTGCCCTTGACGTACTCCTCCCAGCTCATGTTCCAGTCGGTCCAGCCGTTGCCGTTCTGCAGCTTGCGCTCGGTGCCCTTGACCGTGATCGGGTCGCCGATCCGGGTGTTGGCGAACAGCCAGGCGCCGTTGGCCATCGAGACGTTCACGCAGCCGTGCGAGACGTTCACGCTGCCCTGCTGCCCCTCCGACCAGGGCGCGGCGTGGATGAACTCGCCACCCCAGGTCAGCCGCTGGGCGTAGTCGATCTTCGTGCGGTAGCCCTCCTCGGGGCCCAGCTCCTCGAAGGTGTCGAAGACCGTCTTGCGCAGCTTCTCGATCACCACCATGGTGCCGCTCGACGAGGGGGTGCTCTTCTTGCCGAGGCTGACCGGGATGGTCTTGATCACAGACCCGTTCTTCGTGACGGTCATCCGCTTGGTCTTGTTGTCCACGGTCATGATCACCGCGGCGCCGATCTTGATGTCGACGGTGAGGTCCGTCCGGCCGTACCAGCCGCCGCCGAGCGGCAGGCCGCCGGCCTGGACCCGGTAGGAGACGGTGCTGCCGGCCTGCCAGAACTCCTTCGGGCGGTAGCGGATCTCCGTCGGGCTGACCCAGTGCCAGATGCCCTCCTGGGCCGGCGTGGAGGTGACCGTCATCCGGCGCTGGACGTCGTCGCGGTAGTCCTCCGGGATGGCCCGGCCGAACTTGACGATCAGGGGCATGCCGACGCCGACCACCTGGTCGTCGCCGAGGAAGCTGGTGATCCGGACCTGCTTGCCGGGCTTCGCCATGGTGGTGAAGGTGCTGGTCGCCGTGGCGGGCCGGCCGTCGTCGCCGGTCGCGGTCACGGTGGCGGTGTACGTCTCGCCGTACTCCAGCGCGCCGGCGGGCAGCCAGCTCGTGCCGTCCCCGGCGAGCTTGCCTTCGACGGCCGCGCCGGCCGAGTCCTTGAGCTCGACGCTGGTCTCCTGGGCGTCCTTGGTGGTGAAGGTGATGCCGGTCGAGGCGGGCACGTCCTTCGCGTCGGCCTTGGGCTCGACGATCGTGGCCGCGGCCTTCGGCGCGGCGGGCTGGCCGCCGCCGTCCTGCCGGCCGGACGGCTTGCCCCCGCCGCCGTCGGTGCAGGCGGAGGTCAGGGCGAGTGTCGCGGCGAGCACCGCCGCCGCGATCCCGCGGCGTCGCCCGCCCCGCCGGTCGTCCCCACGCCGGATCAGCTGGTCCTGGACAGCTCGCATGATTCCCTCACAGTCGTGGTCCCCGGTTGCCCATCGTCCCTCACTGACGCATCCGGACAGATACCCGTTCCTCAGGGTGAACCGAAACACGTCGGGCAACCTGTCCGAATATTGAAAAAATCGAGGGATTTGCGAGGTGGGTTCGCGTTCCCCGGGGTGACGGGGGCAACGGGGGCAACGGGCCGGCCCGGGGGCGGCGACCCGGTCGCCGACGTCGCGGTCGGGGGCGTGACGGACGACCGGAGTCGGTGCCACCCGGCCCGGAACGCGGCGACCGGCCCGCGGGTGCGGACCGGTCGCCGGGTCGTCGGGTGGAAACGCGTCAGAACGCCGGCCCCGCACCGCCCTCGGGCACCGGCAGGGCGCTGCCCTTGACGAACTCGGACCAGCTCACACTCCACGCCGTCCAGCCGTTGCCGGCGGCCAGCTTGCGCTCGGTGCCCTTGATGGTGATCGGGTCGCCGACCTTCGTCTTCTCGAACAGCCACCTGGCGTTCGCCGTCGAGACGTTGACGCAGCCGTGCGAGACGTTCTGCCGGCCCTGCACGTGCTCCGACCAGGGCGCGGCGTGGATGTACTCGCCGCCCCAGGTGAGCCGCTGCGCGAAGTCGATCTCCGTGACGTAGCGGTTCGCCGGATCCGGGTCGTCCCGGGTGTCGAAGACGGTGGACTCCTTCTTCTCCATCACCACCATCGTGCCGCTGGAGGAGGGCGTCTTCTTCTTGCCGAGGCTCACCGGCAGGGTGCGGACCACCTGGCCGTCCTCGTACACCGTCATCTTCTTGGTCGCGTTGTCGACCTTCATCTCGAACGCCCGGCCGATCTTCGCGGTGGCCGTGCGGTCGACGTTGCCGTAGCGGCCGTTGCTCAGCGGGATGCCGGCCAGCGCGATCCGGACGGTGAGGGTGGTGCCGGGCTTCCAGTACTCCGGCGCGCGGTAGTAGGCCTGGGTGCCGTTGTCGACCCAGTGCCAGGCGCCCGGCTGCGGCGGGTCGGTGTGCACGAACATGCGCTTCTGCACGGCGGCCCGGTCCTTCTTCGGGATGCCCGGGTGGAACTCGGTGACCACCGGCATCGCCACGCCGTACGTCTTGTCGTCGAAGAGGTACAGGCCGGAGCTGATCATGGACTTGGGCTTCGCCATCGTCGTGAAGGTGCTGGTGCCCTGGCTGGTCCCGCCGTCGGCGCCGGTGGCGGTGACCGTGGCCGTGTAGCGGGTGCCGTACTTCAGCGGCTTCGACGGCACCCAGGACGAGCCGTCGGCGCGGAGCCGCCCCTCGACCTGCTTGCCGTCTGCCGCGGTCAGCGTGACGCCGGACACCTTGCCGCCGTCGGGCAGCTCCGCGCTGATCTCGGAGCTGACCGGCTTGTTCTTCGCCCCGTCGGCCGGGCTCAGCGCCAGCGGCGGACCGCTCGGCGCCGCCGGGCTGGCGGGATCGGCCGCCGCGCTCGCCGTGGCCGGCGTGGTGCCGCCCACGAACTCCGCCTTCTTCTGCTTGTCGCTGCAGGCTGTCAGTGCCAGCGACGCCATCAGACCGAGGGCGCCCACCATCGCCCCGGCCCGCGCGAACCTGCCCATCCCCACCTCTGTTCTCGCGTACCTGGCGCACATCGTGCCGCATAGACCCCGCTCCTCAGGCCCCTGTCGTCGTATGCCTGGTGGTTTTGCCCTTGGATGCCCCTTAAGCTCGACCGAAGGGGGGAGCCGGGGATCGGATTGGAACCCGGCTCGGAGGGCGTGCTAATGTTCTCCCCGTTGCCAGCGAGCGCCGCTAGCTCAACTGGCAGAGCAGCGGACTCTTAATCCGCGGGTTCGGGGTTCGAGTCCCTGGCGGCGCACCAGCAATCATCTGGGCATTCACCCTCACGGGTGGGTGCCCAGATGTCGTTTCGGGGCGAGTGACAGCAACGGTGTCTCGTCACCGTCATTACCTGCCTGCGACTCGCTGAGCGCCGCGTCCATGTGACCCGCCGCCTCCTGTTGCATGGCCGGCATCACGTGCCCGTAGATGTTCATGGTCACCGCGATCTGCGCGTGGCCGAGGATGTCCATGACGACTCGTGGCGATAGGCCTGCCGCGAGCAGCAGGGTCGCGCAGGTGTGTCGCAGGTCATGAAAGCGGATTGGCCGGACACCGGCTCGGAGGATCAACCGGCCGAAGGCAGTGTTCAGGTTGCGCGGTTCGACATGGCGACCGGTAGCGGTCGTGAAGACGGGGCCCGTCGGGTGACCAACTGGGTGACGACCGACGCGAACGACGCCGGACGCCCACGGACGGCGATGGACCCTTCGCGCAGGTAAACGCTGCTGCTCGCTCAGCTCGTCGACGCGCGATCATTCCTTCGGGACGAAGAGGTCAAGCTCCGGCGGCGAGGTGGCAGCCGACGGAGCTTGGCATCGGTAGGAGCATCGGGATGGGCGATCAGGGCTATTTTTCGTAGGTGCGCAGCCCGTTACCCATCGCGAAGAAAGTCGGGGCCCACTCGCCGATAAAGATGCCCCACCGGTCCGCGCGTTCGATGCCAGCATGTTCGAACCGCTTGGAAAGCAGCCAGCTTGTGAACGCCAGGCCGACACTCACCATGCCGGCGAGGTAGCAGTGTTCTGCCTTCAACCCCGAGTTGTGCAACTGTTCCAGCATCAGTAACCAAGCCTTTCTCTGGTTCGTCCGTGGCACTACAGCTACCCACCCGTTTGAGCCTTGGCGGCTTACCCAGCGAGACCCGAGCTACACGCGTCAGTGGTACTGCTCTCGGCGGACGCTCATGGTCGACAAAGCCGGGCCCGGCTTTGGATCGCGAGGCCGCTCGGGCAGGGGGACAGGGATAGCCCTGGTCGGCCGATGCGCCAGCAGGTCTCGATGAGGCGAGCAGCCAATCGAGCAGCCAAGCCGGCGGCCATGGGCGGACGACCACGGACTCGGGCATCAAGTCAACCAGAGGAACCGCCCCGGGGAGCAGGAACCGGCGGCCGACTCGTAATGCGTAGGTCGGGTGACAGCAACGCCGACAGCAACCGAGGCGTGCGTCATCGTCCGGACTCTGCTCACTACCCACCCCGCACGGCCGAGGTGAGGAAGAACGGACCATGGCCCCGGCTGCTCTTAATCCGCGGGCCGTCCGGCCCTGCGCCAGCAACTTCACCCGCTTCGGGTGATGACCGTTCATAACGAGGTGAGTGAGCCTGTAGCAGTGCGATTCGCGAGTGGTCGGAAGGAAGTTCTGATGACGGACTCGACTGCCGATTTTCTCAGCCGGCTGGGCGGGCACCCAGCCTCGCCGATCGGTGTCTCGATGAAGGCCCGGGGCACTATTCGGTTGGACATCGAACGCGCTGCGGGGACCGATTTCTGGTTCATCACGGTGGGCGACGGAACGGAGGTGTCGCGGCAGGACCGGGAGCCGGACCTGGTGATCCGCGGCGACCAGACGGTGTTCGATCGGCTGGTCCGGGGTCAGGCAAAGCTCTTCGCGTCGCTGCTGCGCAACGAGATCAACGTCGAGGGCGACTTCGCGCTCCTGCCGTCGCTTGAGCGGCTGCTTCCCGGCCCTGCGGGCGCGCACCACCCGCGCGCAGTCGCCCGCTCCAGGGAAGAGGGATCATGAACGAGCGAGGCGTCAGCATCCTGGACGGCAACACGTTCGTGGTCAGCGACGAGCGTGGCGACCTTCACCCGTCGCCGGTGTTTCCCACGGGGCTCTTCTCGTTCGATACGCGGTTCCTGTCGACCTGGGTGCTGACCGTCGACGGCGAACCGCTCAACGCCCTGTCCCGGGACGATTTGCAGTACTTCGAAACCCGCTACTTCCTCGTGCCCGGCGAGCCGACCCACTACGTCGACGCGAAGGTCTCGGTCATCCGGCAGCAGCAGATCTGCCGGGAGTTCAGCGAACAGTTGACGGTACTCAACCACGACACCGAGGAGCGCCGTCTCACGGTGCGGGTGGAGATGGCCACCGACTTCGCCGACCTGTTCGAGATCAAGGACGTGCGGCAGAAGACCGGGAGAACGTTGACGAGCGTGGCGGACGGTCACCTGCGGTTCCGCTATGAACGAGACAAATTCCTGCGTGAGACGATCATTTCGAGCACGGCAGCGGCGCGGGTCGACGAACGGGGGATGACCTTCGACATCCGGATCGAGCCGCGGGGCAGATGGAGCACCGAGCTGCATGTCTTCCCGATCGTCCGCGGCGCGCGGGGCCTTGACATTCGGGCCAGCCTGGACGCCCACCGAGGGCGGGTGAAGCCGCAGCTACGGGAGGATCTCGACGGCTTTCTCGCCGGGAGGCCACAGTTGGTGTGCGACTACGAGCCACTTCAGAATGCGTACGAGCGCAGTCTGGTCGACTTGGCCGCGATGCGGTACTCACCGCTCGCCTCCCCCACGCGGTTGCCGACTGCGGGGCTGCCCTGGTTCATGACCATCTTCGGCCGCGACAGCATCTTCATCAGCCTGCAGACGCTGCCGTTTGTGCCGGAACTCGCCTCGGCGGTGCTCCGCGACCTCGCTTGGCAGCAAGGCAGCAAGCTGGACGACTTCCGCGAAGAAGAACCCGGAAAGATCGCGCACGAGGTCCGCTACGGCGAATCGGCGGCGTTCGAGGAGCAGCCGCACAGCCCCTACTACGGTTCGGCGGACTCCACCCCCCTGTACGTGATCCTGCTCGACGAATTCGAGCGGTGGAGCGGGGACGCCAGCCTGGTGCGACAGTTGGAGTTCGAGGCGCGCGCGGCGCTGAACTGGATCGACGAGTACGGCGACCTCCTGGGCAACGGCTACGTGTCGTACCGGCGGCGGAACACCGTGAACGGCCTGGAGAACCAGTGCTGGAAGGACTCCTGGGATGCCGTCTCCTACCGGGACGGCCGGCTGCCCGGACTGCCACGTGCGACCTGTGAGCTGCAGGGGTACGCCTACGACGCGAAGCTGCGCGGCGCCCGTCTGGCCCGGCACTTCTGGAACGACCCCGCCTACGCCGACCGGCTGGAAGACGAGGCGGCCGACCTCAAGCGCCGTTTCAACCGCGACTTCTGGATCGAGGACGGGGAGTACTACGCGCTCGCCCTCGATGCCGATGGCAAGCCGGTCGACGCCATGTCGTCCAACATGGGCCACCTGCTCTGGAGCGGGATCGTCGAACCGGACCGGGCCCGGAAGGTCGCCCAGCACCTGCTCGGGCCGAGCATGTTCTCCGGCTGGGGCGTCCGCACTCTGGCCGACAGCGCGGCGCGGTACAACCCGGTCGGCTACCACGTCGGCACGGTCTGGCCGTTCGACAATTCGATCATCGCCTGGGGCCTGTGGCGCTACGGCTTCCGCACGGAAGCCGGCCAGATCGCCGAGGCAGTCATCGACGCGTCGCAGTACTTCGGCGGGCGGTTGCCCGAAGCGTTCGCCGGCTACGAGCGGCCCCTGACCAAGTACCCGGTCGAGTACCCCACCGCCTGCAGCCCGCAGGGCTGGTCGGCCGGGGCGACGCTGCTGTTCCTCCGGACGATGCTCGGCCTCAACCCGCACGAGGAACACCTCGCGGTCGACCCCGCCCTGCCGGCCGCGATCGGCCGGATCGAACTGCTCGACATCCCGGGCCGCTGGGGGCACGTCGACGCGTTCGGCCGCAGCAGGGCCGACAGCCGGCGTCGCGCCGGGGCTCGGTAGGGACGGAATAGGAATAAACAGGGGCTTGTCGACGGCGGCGCCGGTTCGCCGGCCGGCTGTGCCGGTTCACCGCCGCAGGCGCCTGCCAAGGCGGCTGTGGTGCCGTCCGTATGCGAAGTAGACGACCAGGCCGAGCGCCATCCAGACCAAGAACCGCATCCAGGCCTTTACTGGCAGGTTCAGCATCAGCCACAGGCAGGCCAGGATGGCGAGCGCTGGCAGCCAGGGCACACCGGGGGCCCGGAATGTGCGATGCAGGTCGGGCCGGGTGCGCCGGAGCACGATCACGCCGAGGCACACCATCACGAACGCGAACAGCGTGCCAATGTTCACCAACTTGGTGAGTTGGGACAGCGGCACAGACCCGGCAAGCGCCGACACGGCCACGGCCATCACCAGTGTGATGATCCAGGGCGTACCGAGCCGCGGATGCACCGCGCCCAGGCCGCGCGGCAGCAATCCGTCCCGCGACATCGCGAACAGCACTCGGGTCTGGCCGACCAGCAACACCAGGATCACGGTGGTGATCCCGGACAGCGCGCCGACATCGATGATCTTGGCGGCCCATATGATGCCGGCCTCGTCAAACGCGCGGGCCAGTGGGGCGCCTGTGTCGAGCCGGGTGTAGTGCGCCATGCCGGTGATGACGAACGACACCGCCATGTAGAGCACCGCGCAGATCGCCAGTGATGCGAGGATGCCGCGAGGCATGTCGCGCTGCGGGTTGCGGGTTTCCTCGGCGGTGTTTGCGACCACGTCGAAGCCGATGTAGGCGAAGAACACGATCGACGCTGCCGCGAGAATTCCGAAGACGCCGAAATGCTGCGGGGTCACGCCGAGCAGGACCTGCAGCAGCGGTGCGTCGCTGCCAGCCTGTTTCTCCGCCGGCTGGCTGGGGGGGATGAACGGCGTGTAGTTCGCCGCCTTGATGAAAAAGGCACCCAGCGCGATGACGAACAACACCACCGCGACCTTGACCGCGACCAACACGGCGGATACGCGGCCCGACAGCTTTGTCCCGAAGAGGGCCATGATGCCGAGCAGGACGACGATGAAAATGGCGCCCCAATCGGGGCGGGCGGCGTCGCCGGCCACCGTGTCGGGCAGGTTGAACAGGTCATGCAGGTACGCCGACCAGCCTCGGGCCACCACGCTGGTCACGATCGCTAATTCCAACGTCAGGTCCCAGCCGATGATCCAGGCGACCAGTTCGCCGAGCGTGGCGTAGGAGAAGGTGTAGGCCGCCCCGGCTACCGGCAGAGTGGTGGCGAGCTCCGCGTAGCAAACCGCGACGAGCGCGCACACCACGCCGGCGATGAGGAACGACAGGATGATCGCCGGGCCGGCGTTGCGGGCCGCCTGCTGCCCTGTCAGCACAAAGATGCCGGTGCCAATGATGATCCCAACGCCGAACACGGTGAGGTCCAGCGCGCTCAGGCTCCTCTTCATCCGGTACTTCGGCTCATCGGCCTCGGCGATGGACTGTTCGACCGACTTCGTACGCATCAGACCCTGGAGCATTCCGCGCATGTACCCGGCAGCAGCAGGAACAAACTACCCCTATCGACGCATTCCGTAACTCACCTCAGAGGCCGCGCAAATAGGTCAGTGGGGATCGGTCGGGTAGGAGACGGGCGCAGGCGTCAGTGATCATGAAGGCTCCCGCGCAGTGGTGCGGAGGGGCAGGCCATCAGGTAGGCGACCAGGAAGGCGAGTATGGGCCGGTAAGGCCATGCCCTCCGTCAAGGCTTGTGCGCGGAGCCGGCGTTGCCCGGCCGCAGTTGCGGGTACCCGGCACGGATGGCGGAGGTACTTGAAGACGGGGACATCTACTTCCTCTACCGGCCACGGGTGGACGAGGAGCACGTCGACTCGCTGGAGGAGGTGCAGCGGCTGCTGGTCGTGATGCACCCGTGGCGGGGGCGGCACCTGCGGCTGCTCGTGGTCGGGCGTAAGCGCCTGCCCGGTATCGACCAGCACGACCGCTTCTGGGCGTTCGTCGACGAGGTGGTGGGCCGGCCCGAGCAGTTGCACAAGGCCCTTCAGGCGCGCGCGTACCGGACAGAGACCCGCGGCGGACGGGAGCAGCCGCCGGCCCGGCCGGTGGCGGAGGGGGCGTACGTGATCGCCCGGCACGGCGACCACACCCATCTGGCGTACGAACTCGAACTTCCGCTGCGACTCGGAGCACCACAGCACGAGCTGAGCATCGAGCCGGAGGCGAGCTACATCATCACGGTGAAGAACCCGCAAGCACCCTCCCCGCCCGGGGTCGGACTGCGCGGGGACCAGAAGGTCAAACTGCCCGCTCAGTTGCAGGGGAAGTTCCACGGCCGTCGTTTCGCCCCGCTCGACCCGCCGGACTTCCTCGATCATTCCGGGACCGAACTCGTCCTCGTCGGCGCGGCCCACGACGCCTCCGAGGAGCTACGGATCGACCTGGACGCGGAGGTCGAGCGGGCGGAGCGGAGCACGATCTTCGGGGACCTGCGGATCGGACGCCGGGATCGCCCGGTCGAGCCGCTCTTCGCAGGGGAGTGGGCCTAGCCTCCCGCCGGTCTCGCGCCGGTACGGCGGTGTGGCGCGAGTTGGGTCCGGAGGTCACGTAGCCCGTGGCCGAGGGCGCGTCCAGAGCCGGTCAACGTCCCGCCTGCCCGACCGCCCCGCCGTCGTCGAGCACGCCCGCTTCACCGCGCACCATGCGCGCCGTCCAGGGCAGCCCGTAGTGCGGGGCGTTGCCATAATCGGACCGTGTCGATCTCGAGACGGCGTCGGTGGTTTCATCCCGCGATAGTCGGGCTGGGAGCAGGAGCCGCTGCTCGTCGCCGGCGAGCAGCGCGAGACCGCCCTCGTGGCGTCTCCGTGCTGGCTGAACGACAACTTCACGGCCACGTTCGTGATCAGCCGGCAGTACGCGGTCCTCGAGGCGACCGTGGGGATCGCGGACGACTCCGCGAAAGCGCTGCCGCTCCGGTTCACCGTGCTGGCCGACAGCAAGCGGTCTTCGCCACCACCCTCGGCCTCGGGAAGACCCGCGCGGTCAGAGTGGACATCAGCGACGCGACGCAGGTGTCCCTCCAGGTCAGCACCACCAGCGTCAACCAGTGCCACGGCGACGGCGTCGGCGTCTGGATCGCTCCTCGGGTGCGTCGGTGAGCGGCGAAGCCCGCCGCACACCGCCGGGTGCGGCTCTGCGTGGCTGATGGGGCACCCAGCGTGCGCCGCTCGGGCCGGACGGGCCCCGTCGGCGATCGGTGCCCGCGTGCCGGATACCGCTTCTGCATTTGACCATCGTCGATCAGCGGTGGGGTAACTCGCCGACGTGCTCTCACGGAATTCCCATGTCAGGGAAGTGTGCCGATCTGCACGGACGAATTGTGTGGCCGTCCCTCGTCGTCGACGACCGGCGTCCCCGGGGCCCGGCCGACCGCGGTGCCGCGCGGACGCACCGGCGCTCCCGGTCGCCGCCCGATCCGTTGTGGGTGCGGCGCAGCCGGCAGCGTCGACCGTCCGCAGTGGACCCCTTCTGCTGCTCGCGTAAACACCCCTGTTTGGGAGCGGCATTCCGCCCGGGAAGCGGATAGGGTCGACAGAGGATCATCTCCGCTGCGTCGCCCGGTCGACGGGTGAATTTGCCGGGGGAGCAATTTCCGAGGGAGAGAGGGCGAACATGATCCGGAAGCCGAATCTGTCCGTGGACGCACGGTACGTCCTGCCGTCGTTCGCTGAGCGGACGTCGTACGGCATGAAGGAGACCAACCCGTACAGCAAGATGTTCGAGGACCGGATCATCTTCCTCGGCACACCGGTCGACGACGCCGCGGCCAACGACGTGATGGCGCAGCTCATCACGTTGGAGGCGACGGATCCCGAGCGGGACATCACCATGTACATCAACTCGCCCGGCGGCTCGTTCACCGCCATGACGGCGATCAACGACACCATGCGCTACGTCCGCCCGGACGTGCAGACCGTGTGTCTGGGGCAGGCGGCGTCCTCCGCCGCGATCCTGCTGGCGGCGGGCACCCCGGGTAAGCGGATGGCGCTTCCGCACTCGCGGATCCTGATCCACCAGCCCGCCATCGAGGGCGTCCAGGGTCAGGGCACCGACCTGGAGATCCAGGCCCGGGAGATCATGCGGATGCGCACCCAGATGGAGGAGATGCTGGCCCAGTACTCCGGCCGCCCCCAGGAGGAGGTCTCCCGCGACATCGAGCGGAACAAGATCCTTACGGCCGACGACGCGGTGGCCTACGGGCTGGTCGACACCATCCTGCGCAGCCGGAAGAAGAGCGCGGCGGCGATGGCGGCCAGCTGAGCCGACCCGTCCGGGGTCGACGGCGCCACCCGGCCCGTCGGCCCCGCTTCTGGCCAGTCCCGCTGTCGCGGCTCCGCCCCGGTCAGTCCCGCGCTGTCGCGCCGGCCCTGTCCCGGGTGGGCGGCGGGTCGTCCAACGCGGGTAGCAGGTCCCCCGCGAGGTGCGGCTGGTAGCCCCCGCTCGCGGTCCACCCGCCGTCGAAGCGCACGGTGGTGGCGGTCAGGTAACGCAGCTCGTCCGCGGCCAGTGCCCGGATCAGCTCCGCCACCTCGGCCGGCTCAGCCAGCCGGCGCTGCGGGGTGCCCCGCACGATGGTCTCCTCGTCGAGGAGGTTCCGGTGGATGCCGTCCATCACCAGCGGCGTCCGGACGTAGCCCGGGCTGACCGCGATGACCCGGATGTTCTGCGCGGCCCACTCCACCCCGAGCACCTCGGTCAGCATGGCGACACCGGCCTTCGAGGAGCAGTACGCGGCTCCCTCCACCATCGCCAGGTGCGCCGCCACGGAGGCGATGTTGACGACCAGCCCGCCGGCCCGCCGCAACGCCGGGAACATCGCCCGGCAGCAGTAGTACGTCCCGGTCAGGTTGACCCCGATGACCCGCTCCCACGCCGCCGGCGCCAGTTCGCTGGCGAACCCGCGCCCGCCGATGCCGGCGCTGTTGACCAGCAGGTCGGCCCGCTCGACCTCGGCCGCCGCCACGGCCACCTGGTCGTAGTCGCGTACGTCGACCTGCCGCCCGGTCACGCCGTCCGCGTCGCACGGGCGACGGTCCCAGCCGATCACGCGCCACCCGTCGTCCACCAGCCGCCGCGCCACGGCTGCGCCGATCCCGCTGGCCGCGCCGGTGACCACGGCCAGCCGCTGCCCACTACCGTGCAACCTGCCCTCCCTGGGTGTGCGACGTTCAGTTCGGGGGCAGCCGCAGCCGGGCGATGCGCCGTTCGCCGTCCAGGGCGCGCATCGCCCGGGCCAGCGTGGCGGCGTGCAGTTCGTCCTCGCCGCGTTCGAGCATGGTCTCCGCCGTCACGCCGATCGCCTTGGCCTCCGCCATCAGCGCCTGCGCGGCCAGCACGCATCCCCGCACGTCGAAGTGGCCGCTGTCGCGGGCCGGATTGAGACGGGCGACCAGGTCGACGATGCGCAGGTAGCGGTCCACCAGCTCCTGCTCGGCGCGGGTCAGCGCGGGAAGCTCTCGTTCCGTCATGGCCTCACCCTGTCATCCTGGTGCCGGCGCTGCCAGCCGCCGAGCACCTCGCGGCTGGCGTGGGCGACCTCGTTGAGGACGGCCTGGAAGGCCGCGAGCACCGGGTCGTCGACGGCGCCCGGTGCCGGTGGGCCGGCGGGGTGGGCGTCGTCGTCGGCGCCGGGCAGCGCGGCGAAGTCCGGTCGCAGGCCCTGCACCCACAGCGCCGCGGCGAGCCGGGCCAGCGCCGCCAGCCCGTCGGGGCGTCCCTCCGAGGCGCTCACGACGACGTGCCGCTGGCCGTGCAGCGTGTCGCGGACGAAGGCGGCGAGACTGCCGTGGCCGACCTGCACGAAGGCCCGGGTGCCCTCGTCGTGGAGACGCTGCACCAGTTCCCGGAAGCGGACCGGCGAGACCAGGTGCCGGACCAGGAGCCGACCCAGCGCAGGCTCGTCGTCCGGGTAGCGGTCCACCGTGGTCGCCGACCAGACCGGCACCGTCGCGGCCCGCAGCGGGACGGCCCGGAGGATGGCGGCCACCGGGTCGAGGTAGGGCGCCAGCATCGGGCTGTGGAAGCCGGACCGGAACGGCAGCACCGTCCGGGGCACCGAGGGATCGGCGATCCGGGCGAACGCGGTGTGGATCGCCGTGTCGGTGCCGCAGAGCACCGTCTGCCGGGGACTGTTGTCGTGGGAGATGACCACGTCGGCCACCCCGTCGATGAGCCGTCTCGCCTCGACCACCGGACAGCCCACCACCGCGAACGCCACGTCGGGCAGCTGGTAGGCGTCCGGCCCCATCCGCCGGGCGAAGTCGTCGAACGCCTCCGGCGCCCACCTGCCGGCGGAGAACAGGGCACTCCACTCGCCGGCGCTGTGCCCGGCGACGAGGTCGGGCCGGATGCCCATCCGCCGCAGCGCGCCGTCCAGCAGGCGCCCGGTGTGCAGCAGGTCCCACGTCCGGCCGCCCACCGTCCCGGTGCGGTCCGGCTGGTAGCCGGGCAGGCCGAACGCCCCGGCCACGTCGTCCAGCGGTGGCCGGTCGTGCGCGGACAGGCCCGGGAAGAGAAACGCCACCCGGCCGGGGCGGCCCGGCCCCAGCACCGGATCGGTGGTGTACCAGAGGTCGGCCGGACCGGCCCACGACCGTTCCCGCAGCACGAGTTCCTGGGCGAGGGCGAGCCGGTCCGGGGTCGGGGTCAGCAGGGCCAGCCGGCACGGCAGGCCGGGCTCGTCCGGCTCCTCCGGGCGGCGCGCGCCCCGGGCCACCGCCCGGAGCCGGTCCGCGAGTTCCGCCGGGGACGACGCCGCCAGGCGCAGGACGGCCGGTCCCGACTGGCGGGGGTACGGCGACCGGGCCGGCTCAGTCATCGAACCCGACGGGCCGGAACGGGGCCGGGTCGCCGGCCACGTACAGCACCTGGTGCGCGTCGCGCGGGCCCTCGGCGATCTCGCGCATCAGCGCCTCGACGCCCGCCTCCGGGTCGATCACCGCGATGCCGCGGCGCGCGTACTCCCGTTCCAGCTCGGCCGAGACCATGCCGCCGCCGGCGGCGGCCCACGGACCCCACGCCACGGCGAGGGTGCGGCCGGTGAAGCGGTCGGCGGCGGCCAGCGCCAGGGTGTCCAGCGCGTCGTTCGCCGCCGCGTAGTCGGCCTGCCCCCGGTTGCCGAACGCCCCGGAGACGCTGGAGAAGAACAGCAGCAGGCGCAGGTCCGGCTTCAGCGCGTCCAGCAGGACCCGGGCGCTGCGCACCTTGGCGTCGTAGACGGCGGTGAAGGCGGCCTGGTCCTTGTCCCGGATGAGCCGGTCGTCGAGCGTCCCGGCGCCGTGCACGACGACGTCGATCCGGCCGTGCCGGCGGTAGACCTCGTCGACGGTGGCGGCCAGGCGGGCGTCGTCGCGGATGTCGAAGCGGTGGTACCGCACGGACGCGGCGTGCGCCTCGAGCCGGTCGAGGACGGCGCGCAGCTCGCGCCCGGCGAGCAGGGCCCGCAACCGGCGCTCCACCTCGGCCGGCGTGCCGGTGCCGGCCGCCAGCAGGGCACGGCGCAGCTCGACCGGGTCCGTCAGGCCGGCCGTGGCGGGGTCCTCGGCGGACTCCGGCGGAGCCGTACGCCCGACGATCTCCAGGTGGCAGCCGTACCGCTCGGCGAGCGCCACCGCCGTCCGGGCGGTGATGCCCCGCCCACCGCCGGTGACCAGCACCACCGAGTCGGAGTCCAGGTCCAGCGCCTCGGACCCGGCGGGGAGGTCCTGCCGGTCGTAGCGGCGGACCACCCGGGATCCGCCGGGCAGTCCGACCACCCCCCGGGGCGTCCCGCCGGCCACCTCGTCGACGATCCGCTCGGCGACCGCCTCCGCGCCGCCCTGGGGGTCCACGTCCAGCAGGCGGACCCGGGTCTGCGGATACTCGTGGGCCACGGTGCGGACCAGCCCGGCGAAGCCGATCCCGGCCAGCGCGGCGTGCTGTCCGGCCGGGGCGGTCTCCGAGTCGAGGGGCGCGAAGTGACCGCCCATCGTGGTGACCACGGTGATGTCCGGCACCCCCGCGGTGAGCAGCGCGCGGAGCCGGTCGTAGGCCGCCGGCAGGGCCGGCTCGCCGGCGGCGTCCGTCACCGGCAGCAGGATCGCCAGGTCGAGCTCACCCGGCGGGGTCGCGGCGTCGGCCGCGGCGACCCCGGAGCGGGCCAACCGGCGGCGCAGCGCGTCCGCCAGGTCGGGCGCGCCGCCGGTGACCGCCGCGACGCGTCCGGAGAGGTCGGCGGCGGCGCGGGACGGCGCGGGCAGCGGCCGCAGGGCGGGGACGTACCGGTCCGGCGCCCGGCCCGGGGCGGGCCCGGTGGGCATCCCGGCGTCCGGCGTGGACCGCCCGGCCGTCTCCGGGTCGTGCGTGGCCCGGCCGGCCGTCCGGGTGTCGGCCGGCCCCGGGACGTCCGGTGTCGCGGCCGGGCCGGTCGCCGTCGGGTC
Organism: Micromonospora sp. NPDC047620; assembly: GCF_043205005.1. Lineage (NCBI taxonomy): Bacteria > Bacillati > Actinomycetota > Actinomycetes > Micromonosporales > Micromonosporaceae > Micromonospora > Micromonospora sp. NPDC047620. The sequence goes on from NZ_JBIDDG010000027.1 coordinate 75,292, forward strand.
GAGCGGGGGAAGCAGCGCCACCAGGTCGGCGATCGTACGGGCGCCGACGAGGGTCGACACGCGCGTCTCCGGTCGCGGCACCGCCAACCGGCGCAGCAGCGTCTCGGCCAGCTCCGTCCGCTTGATCGAGTCGATGCCGAGGTCGGCTTCCAGGTCGATGGTGGGGGCGAGCATCTGCGCGGGATATCCCGTCCGCTCGCTCAGCAGGTCGACGGCGAGCCCGAGGACGGTGGTCGGGCCGGCGTCGGCCACCTCGGTGCGGGCGGGCTCGGTGGACGCCGCCGCGGCGACCGGCGTCGGGTCCGGTGCGGACCGCCGCGGCCGGGGCTCCCGGTCCAGGTAGCCGAGCACGATCTCGCGCTGGGCGTCGACCAGCTCCCGGCTGTTGCGCAGGAACTCCAGCACCGCCGTCTCGCGCGGATCGCCGCTGCCGGCGCTGTCCGCCGCCGCCAGCCGGGGCGCCTCGTCGGCGGGGCGCAGGCCGTTCGGCACCGGCTTGCCGTCCAGGCCCCGCACGAGGTGCCCGTCGACCGTCCACCCGGTGGCGGCGGGGGCGGGGGCCGAGGTGGCCCGTGGGCCGGCGAAGAGGCGGGCCGGGTCCACCGGCACTCCCGCGACGGCCAGCTCCGCCAGGGCGTGCAGCAGGCGGGGCAGCCCCGGCTCGTTCGGCACGTCGCAGCTGACCGCCCGGTGCGGCCGGTCGCGGAGGATCCGGCCGATCATCCGGCTGAGCACCCGTCCGGGCCCCACCTCGACGAAGACCCGGGCCCCGGCGGCGTACATGTCCTCGACCTGGGTCAGGAACCGCACCGGGGCGGCGAGCTGCCCGGCGAGGAGCCGGCGGATCTCGTCCGGTGCGTCCGGGTAGCGCTGGCCGGAGGCGTTCGCCCAGACCGGGCGCTGTGGCGGCTGCACCGGGCAGTCGGCGAGGACGGCGGCGAACTCCTCGGTGGCGTCGGCCATCGCGGGGCTGTGGAAGGCGCAGGAGACGCCGAGCGTGGTGGCGGACCGGCCCTGGGCGCGCAGCCCGGTCACCGCGGTCGCCACCGCCGCCTCGGGGCCGGCGATCACCACCTGCTCCGGGGCGTTGTGGTTGGCGATCACCACGGCGTCGTCGAGGCCGGCCCCGGCGAGGGCGGCGGCGACCTTGTCGGCGCTCGCGGCGACGGCCGCCATGGTGCCGCCCCGCCCGCCGGCCGCGTGCATCGCGGCGGCCCGGGCGGCGGTCAGCCGCAGCAGGTCCGGGCGGGACAGGGCGCCGGCGGCGTGCAGGGCGACGAGTTCGCCGTAGCTGTGCCCGCCGAGCAGGTCGGGCCGGACCCCGAGGGAGCCGAGCAGCTCCAGCAGGGCCAGCTCGGCGACCCCAAGGGCGGGTTGGGCGTGGCGCGTGTCGGCGAGCGTGGCCGCCCGGGCCGCCGCCGTCGCCTCGTCGAACGAGGTGGGCGGGAACATCACCGCGGCCAGCGCCGGGTCGTCGTACAGGTCGGTCCGCATGGCGGGGAAGGCCGCGAAGAGGTCGGCCAGCATGCCGGGGCGTTGGCTGCCCTGCCCGGGGAAGAGCAGCGCCACGACGGGCGGCTCCGCCGGGCCGGGGTCGGCCAGGTAGACCCCGGCCCCGGGGTCGGCGGTGCCCGTGGCGGCCAGCCGCAACCGCTCCCGCAGCTCGTCGAGGCTGCCGGCCACGACGGCGGCCCGGACCGGCCGGCCGTCGTCGCGGGTGCGGCCGAACCACTCGAGCGCGAGGGCGTGCAGCGCCCCGTCCCCGGGCGGCGCGTCGGCGGCCAGGGCGGACAGGGCACGCGCCGCCTCCCCGGTCGACTGCTCGTCGGCCGCGTGGAGCAGGAAGAGCTCGGCCGGCCAGCGTTCCCACGCCTGGTCGGGGTCGGCGGTGCTGGGGTGGGCCCGGACCACGGCGTGGAAGTTGGTGCCGCCGAAGCCGAAGGCGCTGACGCCGGCGGCGCGGCGGGCCGGGGGAGCGAGCCAGGGCCGCGCCACGCCGTCGAAGGCGAACGGGCTGGCCGTGGCGTCCCAGTAGGAGTTGGGCCGGGTCAGGTGCCCGGTCGGTGGGCGGACCCCGGTCTGCACCGCCCGGACGGCCTTGATCAGGCCCGCCATGCCGGCGGCGCACTTGGTGTGCCCGATCAGCGACTTGACCGAGCCCAGCGAGCAGGTGGCCGGCCCGGCCCCGTCGGCGGCGAACACCTCGGACAGGGCGGACAGTTCGGTGCGGTCACCGACGACGGTGCCCGTGCCGTGCGCCTCGACCAGGCCGATCTCCCCGGGCGTGACGCCCGCCGCCCGCAGGGCCCGCTCGACCGCGTGCCGCTGGCCCTGCGCCCGGGGGGCGGTGAGGCCCATGCCGCGGCCGTCGCTGGCGCCGCCCACGCCGGCGATCACCGCGTGGATCCGGTCGCCGTCGCGTTCCGCGTCGGCCAGCCGCTTGAGCACGAGACAGGCGACGCCCTCGCTGATCACGATGCCGTCCGCGGACTCGTCGAAGGTGCGGCACCGCCCGGTGGGCGACAGCGCCTGCACCGAACCGAAGAGCAGGTAGTCGTGCACCGCGTTGTGCACGTCCACCGCGCCGCACAGCACCATGTCGCTCGTGCCTACGGCCAGCTCCTTGCAGGCCAGGTCGACCGCCGCCAGCGAGGACGCGCAGGCCGCGTCGACCGTGTAGTTGACCCCGCCCAGGTCGAGCCGGTTGGCGATGCGGCCCGCGATGACGTTGCCCAGGATGCCGGGGAAGGAGTCCTCGGTCAGACGGGGCAGGTGGGCGTCGAGCGCGGCGGGCGGCTCGGCGAAGTACGTCGGCAGCAGCGCCCGCATCCCGTACGCCGTCGCGAGGTCGGCGCCGGGCTCGGCCCCGAAGATCACCGAGGTCTGCGCCCGGGGGAAGGGGCGGTCGGCGTACCCGGCGTCGGCCAGTGCCCGCTCGGCGACGACCAGGGCGAGCAGTTGCGCGGGATCGATGCTCCCGAGTGCGGCGGGCGGTACGCCGTGGGCCACCGGGTCGAACGGCACGGGCGTCAGGAAACCACCCCAACGGGACGGGCTCTTCTCCCCAGGGCGGGGATCGTCCGCCGAGTAGTAGCGGTCCGCGTCCCACCGCCCGGGGTCGACCTCCACCACGGCGTCGGTGCCGGCGACGACGTTGGCCCAGAAGGAGGCCGCGTCGGAGGCACCGGGAAACGCGCAGGCCATGCCCACGATCGCGATGTCCATGGAATGCCCGGATCCTTTCCTCATCCCGTCCCCGTCCCGCGCCCGGTCCCACTCGTGACGGGCGGACGCGCGGTCGTACTCGAAAAGGGCACGTCGGCGACGACGTCCGTGAATGCGCATAGCACTGCGACGGACGTTTATGGGGTGCGGCCAGTGGCACTGCGGCGGTCTGCCGCGGTGGCTTCGCACGGGCGGCGCTGACGGTCTGGTGCCAGTTATAAAGACGCGAACCCCGAGTCGGGGTTCGGAGGGTCGGCACAAGCAAGATCGGTTGGTGCCTGCCTGCCTCCGAATGGTCTCGTTCGATTTGCAAGCGTTTCCTCGATCCTTGCATACCGGCTGGTATGTGTCCACCCGTGATCGAATGCTCACCCGAACCGCCAGTTTTTGGCAGTCGATGCACGCTTTATGGGCATTTGGGGGGCGCCCGCGTGTGGAAGTTTCACGGCCCGTGGGCCGCGCGGCGGCCATCCGAGGCTGAGCCCGTGATCAGTGTCACTCGATCCGGTGGAACTGCAGCTAGCCGCGATAATGCGCGGCGACCAAGGGATCGTTAATTGCCGGATCTGTCCGCGCTAATGCGCACGTCGACGACCCCGAACTTATTGGTAGGGATTGACTCCGTCCGGGCTCCATGATGTGCTTCCCGGGTCCCGACGGGGTTGGCGGAAATGCGCCGGAGTGCTCCCGGTGATCGACCGGGAGGTCGGGACGCCGGTGTCGTGCCCGCCGTGGCGGCGACACCGCTGGGGCAGGGACAACGTGGGGGAACGGGGACATCCGAGTGCTGATCCGTCCTTCAGGCCGGGTGTGTGAGCACCGCGAGCGCGGGCGGCGGACGACCACCCGCCGCGGTGCGTCGAGCGCCCGCTCGCCGGGGCGGCGCCAGCGCGGCTGAGCTGGCCGCCGCGGGCGGATCGTCAGGTCCGGGTAAGGGGCCGCCCCGCGCCGGGTGCGGCGTTCGAACCATGTCACGGGGGGAACCAGTGGATCTTGGATTGGACGGTCGGCGGGCGCTCGTCACCGGGTCGTCGTCCGGCATCGGAGCGCGGATCGCCGAGATGCTTGCCGACGAGGGAGTGACGGTCGTCGTGCACGGGCGCTCCGTGCCCGCCGCGGAGTCCGTGGCCCAGGGCATCCGGGCCCGGGGCGGCGCCGCGGAACCGATCGTGGCGGACCTGCTCGACGCCGACGGCCCGCACCGACTGGCGGTCGCGGCCGAGCGCTACCTCGGCGGCGTCGACATCCTGGTCAACTGCGCCGCCACCGGCCTGGACCGGCCGTGGGACGACACCACGGACGAGGACTGGCGGCGCCTGCACGAGCTCAACGTGGTGGCGCCGGCCCGCCTCGCCCAGGCGCTGGTCCCCGGCATGCGTCGCCGGGGCTGGGGCCGGCTGATCCAGATCGCCAGCGGCGCCGCCACCCAGCCGCAGGTCGGCTCGGTGGCGTACTCGACGACCAAGGCGGGACTGGTCAACCTCACGACGGGGCTGGCCCGGGCGTTGGACCGCACCGGCATCACCGTCAACACCGTCAGTCCCGGCATCGTCGTCACCCCCCGGGTCGAGGCGTACGTCCGCGGTCTCGCCGCCGACCAGGGCTGGGGCACCGACTGGTCCGACATCGAGCAGCGCGTCCTCGCCAAGTCGATCGACAACCCCACCGGCCGGCTCGGCACACCCGACGACGTGGCGGCGCTGGTCGTCTTCCTCGCCAGCCCCCTCGCGGGCTTCGTCAACGGAGCCAACCACCGCGTCGACGGCGGCGCGGTCGCCGTCGTCAACTGAGTCTCCGCGGAAGGATCAATGGTGACTGTCCACTACTCGGCGGACCGACGACCACGGTGGTTCCTCTTCCCGGACACCCCGGAGGCGCCGGTGGCGTTGTACTGCCTGCCGCACTCCGGGGCGGGGGCGACCGCCTACCGGGCCTGGATCCCGACCGCGGCGCCGGGCATCGCGGTACGCCCCCTGCAGCCGCCCGGCCGGGAGAGCCGGATCGACGAGCCGCCCGTCTTCGACGTCGCCGAGGTCGCCGACGTGCTGGCCGACGAGACCCGGCCGTACGCGCTGTACGGCCACAGCTTCGGCGCCCTCGTCGGGCACGCCGTCGTGGCGGAACTCCAACGCCGCGGCGCCCCGCTGCCCCGGCGGCTCGTCGTCGGCGGGTCCCGCCCCCCGGACGACCTCCCGGAACTCGCCCGCCGGCTGCTCGGCCTGGAGGACGAGGAGTTCCTGCGCGAGGTGGTCGGGATGGGCGGCACCCCGGCCGAGATCCTGGAGCACCCGGCGCTGGCCGCCCTGCTCGTTCCGGTGCTGCGGGCCGACTTCGGCTGGATCGACCGCTACTCCGGCGCCGCGCACGGCCCGGTCGACGTGCCGATCCTGGGCTTCGCGGGCACCGAGGACCCGATCGCCACAGCCGAGGCGATGGCCGGGTGGCAGCGGATGACGTCCCGCGGGTACCGCGGCCACAGCGTGCGCGGCGACCACTTCTTCCACATCACCGACCCCGCCGGGGTGGTGCGGGCCATCGCCGCCGACCTGGCGGCCGATTCCCGGTAGCGCCCCCGGTGCGCCAACTCGACTGGCCCGGCAGCGGGCGACGAGGTCCCCGGTCTCTTTGTCCGGAACGGAGCGGCACATGACAGACTGCCTGATCGTCGGTTTCAACGACGTCGACTTCGCCAGCTACGTCAGCGACGTGCGCCTCATGGGGGCCGACTCCGGCGCCTTCCGCGACCTGCGCCTGGCGTACATCGACCTCGACGGGCGACCGCTGCGCGCGCTGGACGCGCTGAGTCACCTGCGCGAGAGCCCGCCGGGCGCGCCGAAGCCGTACTTCCACAACGCGGACTTCCTCTGGCCGGTGGTCACCGTGCTGGGCAGCTTCCTGGCCCGCCGGGGGTTGAGCGTGGACTTCGTCAACCTGTTCCAGCACGAGCGGGAGCAGTTGCGGGAGAAGCTGGACGGCGACGTCCGCCTCGTGGCGATCACCACGACCCTGTACGTCTCACCGCAGCCGATCATCGAGATCGTCGAGTTCGTCCGCCGGCACAACCCGAAGGTCTCCATCGTGGTCGGCGGGCCGTTCATCACCAACCAGGTGGCCGCGCTCAAACGCCCCGACCTGGACGCGATGATGGACTACCTCGGCGCGGACTACTACGTCACCGGCCGCGAGGGTGAGCTGACCCTGGCCCGGCTGGCGCTCGCGCTGCGGTCCGGCACGGACCCGGGAGACGTGCCGAACCTGGCCTATCGCTCGGACGGCGACTTCGTCCACACCCGCACGGAGATCGAGTCGAACCCGCTGACCGAGCTGGTCGACTACCAGGTCTTCGGCCCCGACGCGTTCAACGAGTTCGTCACCACCCGGACGGCGAAGTCCTGCCCGTTCTCCTGCGCCTTCTGCGGCTTCCCCCAGCGGGCCGGCAAGTACACCTACCTCGACGTGACGCACGTCGAGCGGGAGCTGGACAACATCCGCAAGCTGCCGTCGGTCAACACCGTGACGTTCATCGACGACACCTTCAACGTCCCCAAGAACCGGTTCCGGGACATCCTCCGGATGATGATCGACAAGGACTATGGTTTCAAGTGGAACTGCTTCTACCGCAGTGACCACGGCGACCGCGCGACCATCGAGCTGATGAAGGAAGCCGGCTGCGAGGGCGTCTTCCTGGGCATCGAGTCGGGCAGCGACGTGCTGCTCAAGCAGATGAACAAGACCGCCCGCCGGGCGGACTACATCGACGCGCTCGGGGCCTTCAACGAACACGGCATCTCGACGTACGCCTCGCTGATCGTCGGCTTCCCCGGCGAGACGGAGGAGACCGTCGCCGAGACCGTGGACCTGCTCGACCAGGGCCGGCCGGACTACTTCCGGGCCCAGCTGTGGTACTGCGACCCGGTCACCCCGATCTACCAGCGCCGGGACGAGCTGGGTATCAAGGGCGAGGCGTTCAACTGGAGCCACCAGACGATGGACTGGTCCACCGCCGCCCAGATCATCGACGACCTCTTCGTCGACGTGACCAGTTCCGTCTGGCTGCCGCAGTTCGGGTTCGAGCAGTGGAGCACCTTCTACCTCCAGCGCAAGGGGATGTCCGGCGAGCAGGTCAAGGACTTCGTCCGCGCCTTCAACGGCGTCCTGGCCGACCAGCTGCGCCACTCCGGCGGCAGCGCCGCCCAGCCGGAGCTGCTCGACCGGTTGCGCCGGGCGAGCCAGTTCGAGGCGGTGAACCCGCCGGGCCCGGCGCCGTCGCCGGTGAGCTGACCGTCCCGCCCGTCCCAGCAGAAAGCGGTACCGTGCGCCGAACACCTTCCGACGCGGTCCGGGCCCGGCTGGCCAGCCGGCTGGCGGCCGGGGCCGAGTTCCTCGCCAACGACACGACGGTCGACTCCCTGCCCGACGACGCGGCGACCACCGACGGCCCGCGGCGGTTCGCGGCCGACGGACACCCGCCGGACCCGGACGCCCCGGCCCCGGTCTCCTTCGCGCAGCGCCGCCTGTGGTTCCTGCACCAGTTCCAACCGGACAGCCCGGCCTACCACGTGCCGGCGGTGCTGCGGATGACCGGACCGCTGTCCGTGGACGCCCTTCGGGGCGCCCTGGACCGGCTGGTGGCGCACCATCCCGCCCTGCGCACGGTGTTCGACGACGTCGACGGCGAACCGGTGCAGCGGACGGTCGACGTGCCCGCCGTCCGGCTCGACGTGACCGACCTGACCGACCTGCCGCCCGCACAGCGCGAGGACCGGGTGCGCGAGGCGGTCGCCGCCGAGCGGCAGCCCCCGTTCGACCTGCGGCGCGGGCCGCTCCTGCGGACCCGGCTGTTCCGGCTCGGCGAGGACGACCACCGGCTCTTCCTCGACCTGCACCACATCGTCGTCGACGGCTGGTCGCTCAGCGTCCTGGTCAACGACCTGGTCCGCTACTACGCGGCGGGGACGGGGCACGGCACGGAGCCCGCTCCGCCGCCCGTCGACCCGGCCGGGCACGCCCGCTGGCAGCACCACCGCGTCGGCGCCGGTGAGCTCGACGACCAGCTGGCGTGGTGGGAGCGGCGGCTCGCCGGCGCCTCGGCGACGGAACTGGCGCCCGACCGGGTGCGGCCCGCCGTGCTGGGCTGGCGGGGCGGCCGGCGGACCGTGCGCCTCGACGCCGAGCTGACCGACCTGGTCCGGGCCGCCGCCCGCCGGCACGCCGCCTCGCCGTACATGGTGCTCCTGGCCGGGTTCGTCGCCCTGCTGCACCGGCAGACCGGGCAGTCGGACGTCGTCCTCGGCACGCCGGTCGCCGGCCGGGACCGGGTGGAGCTGGAGCCGCTGGTCAGCCTGCTGGTGAACACCGTCGTGCTGCGCACCGACGTGTCCGGCGACCCGACCTTCGCCGAGCTGGTGACCCGGGTGCGCGACGTCGTGCTGGACGCCCAGACGCACCACGAAGCCCCGTTCGAGCTGATCGTGGAGCGGCTGCGCCCCGTCCGGGACCCGGCCCGCCACCCGCTGTTCCAGATCGTCTTCGCGATGAAGAACCTCCCCCCGTTCGAGCGCCTGCACGTCGGTCCGCTGACGGTGGAACTGCTCGACATGGTCGGCGAGGTCTCCAAGTTCGACCTCTCCGTGATGGCGTTCGAGGGCGACACGCACATCGACTGCGAGTTCGAGTTCAGCACCGAGCTGTTCGACGACGACCGCATCACGCAACTGATGGCGCAGTACCGGGCGATCCTCGGCTCGCTCTGCGCGCGCCCGGACCGGCGGCTGTCGGCGGCGGCGCTGCTGGACCCGGCGGAGGAGGACCGGATCGTGCGCCGCTGGAGCGGGCAGGTCCGCGACTACCCGACCGGGCCGGTGCACCACCTGGTCGCGCGGTGGGCCCGGACGGCGCCGGACGCCCCCGCCGTGCGGGCCGACGGCAGGACGCTGACGTACGGGGAACTGGACCGCCGCGCCGACGTCCTCGCCGCCCGGCTGCGGGCCGTCGGCGCGGGGCCCGGCCGGCCGGTGGCCGTCTGCCTGGACCGGGGAGCGGAACTGGTGACCGCCTTCCTCGCCGTGCTCAAGGCGGGCGCGGCGTACGTGCCGCTCGACCCCGGCTACCCGCCGGACCGGCTCGCCTTCACGCTGGCCGACAGCCTGGCCTGCGCGGTGCTGACCAGCGAGGACCTGACCGGCAGGTTCGCGGCGGCGCGGACCGCGGTGCTCGACGTCGCCGCCACCACCGCTGTCTCCGCCGACGCCGATGCTGGTGGCGAGGCCGCCGCCGGGGCCGGCGGGGTGGCCGCGCCCGCGGAGCCGGACCCACGGGAGATCGCGTACGTCATCTACACCTCCGGCTCCAGCGGGCGCCCGAAGGGCGTCGAGGTCACCCACGGCGGCCTGGCCAACCTGGTGCACTGGCACCTCGACGCCTACCGGATCGGGCCGCAGGACCGCGCCACCCTCGTCGCCAGCCCCGGCTTCGACGCCTGCACCTGGGAACTGTGGGCGACGCTGGCCGGTGGCGCGGCACTGCACGTGCCGCCCGAGCCGGTCCGGGTCGCCCCCGACCGGCTGGCGCGCTGGCTGGTCGACGAGGCGATCACCGTGACCTTCCTGCCCACCACGGTCGCCGAAGCGGTGCTCGCGGAGGAGGCCGTGACCGGCTCGGCGCTGCGGCTGCTGCTCACCGGGGGCGACGCGCTCACCCGTACGCCCCCGCCCGCGCTGCGCGCCCGGCTGGTCAACCACTACGGCCCGACGGAGAACACCGTGGTGGCCACGGCCGACCCGGTGCCCCCGCAGGACGGGCCGGTGGTGCACGCGCCCCCGATCGGCCGCGCCATCGCCAACGTCACCACCTACGTGCTGGACGGGGCCGGGCGACCGGTGCCGGTCGGCGTGCCCGGGGAACTGTGCCTCGGCGGGCTCCAGGTGGTCCGGGGCTACCTGCGGGACCCCCGTCGCACCGCGGAACGCTTCGTCCCGGACCCCTTCGGGGCCACGCCCGGCGCCCGGATGTACCGCACCGGCGACCTCGTCCGCTGGCTGCCCGACGGTCGGCTGGACTTCCTCGGCCGGCTCGACAGCCAGCTCAAGGTGCGCGGCTTCCGGGTCGAGCCGAGCGAGATCGAGGCGGTGCTGGTGACCCACCCCGCCGTCCGGGAGGCCGCCGTCGTGGTCCGCGGCGACAACCCGGACCGCCGGGACCTCGCCGCACTGCTCGTCCTCGAGGACGGGCCGGCACCGACGTACGAGGAGGTGCGGGCCGTGGCCCGGCGGCACCTGCCGGGCTACATGGTGCCGGCGGTCCTCGCCGCGGTGGAGGCCCTGCCCGTGACCACCAACGGCAAGCTCGACCGGGACCGGCTGACCTGGCGGGCCGGCCGGCCGCTGCGCCAGGAGGCCACGGCGGAGCCGCCAATCGGCGCCACCGAGCGCGCGGTCGCCGAGGTGTGGGCCCTCGTGCTCGACGTCCCGCCGTTGGGCCGCACCGACAACTTCTTCGACCTCGGGGGCCACTCGTTCCTCGCCCTACGCGCCCGCCAGCAACTCGCCGAGCGGCTCGGCGTCGAACTGAACGTGGTCGACCTGTTCCAGTTCCCGACCGTGGCCGCGCTCGCGGCCCACCTGGACCGGATCCGCGCCACGCCGGAACCGGCCGACGGGGAGCAGGACCCGGGGTCACCGGCCAGCCGCGCGCAGCTCCGCCGGGCGGCGGTGCGCGGTGGCGCCCTGGCACGTCGTCGACAGGCGCACGAACAGCGCCGCCTCGCGGAAGGGACGGACCGATGACCGAGCTGCCTGCGCACCTCGACGACCAGTTCGACAACGCGCTGGCGGTGGTCGGCCTGGCGGGTCGTTTCCCGGGAGCGTCGAGTGTCGCGGAGTTCTGGCGGAACGTGTGCGCCGGGGTGGAGTCTGTGACGTTCTTCTCGCCGGAGGAGTTGGCGGCGGCGGGGGTGCCGGAGTCGGTGTATTCGCATCCGTCCTATGTGCCGGCGAAGGCGCGGTTGGACGGCGTGGAGTTGTTCGACGCGGAGTTCTTCGGGTTCAGCGCCCACGAGGCGGAGATGACGGATCCGCAGCACCGGTTGTTCCTGGAGTGTGCGTGGGAGGCGTTGGAGGACGCGGCGTACGACCCGGCGCGTTTCCCGGGCCGGATCGGCGTCTACGCGGGCAGCTCCGTCAATTCCTATCTGCTCCGGGCGGTCGCGGCGGACCCGACGCTGATCTCCGACATGAGCGCGCTCATGGCCAACGAGAAGGACTTCCTGGCCACCCGCGTGGCGTACAAGTTCGACCTTCGCGGCCCCGCGATGACGATCCAGTCGGCGTGCTCGACCTCGCTGGTCGCGATCCACCAGGCGTGCCAGGCGCTACTGGCGGGGGAGTGCGACATGGCGCTGGCCGGCGGCGTCGGCGTCCGGGCCGAGGAGGCGGAGGGGTACCGCCACCAGGACGGCATGGCCCTCTCCCCGGACGGGCACTGCCGGGCCTTCGACCGGGCCGCCGCCGGCACCGTCAACGGCAGCGGACTGGCCGTCGTGGTGTTGCGGCGGTTGGCGGATGCGGTGGCGGCGGGGGATGTGGTGCATGCGGTGGTGCGGGGTTCGGCGGTGAACAACGACGGTGGTGGTAAGGCGGGGTTTACGGCGCCGTCTGCGGTGGGTCAGGCGCAGGT